>DUVQ01000140.1 GCA_012840965.1 Oligoflexales bacterium
CTTCACAAGGATTATCAGGCGGGGGGTCCACGCAATCGTCACCCTGCTTGACATATCCATCGTCGCAAACGCAGACTGGACCATCGGCACCAACTTCACAGTGCCCATGACTGCCACAGTCAACTTCGGCACAGGGATCCACGAACTCGTCAGTACTAACATCGCCCACGCTGTCGTCCGCAGTAATGTCACTGTCAGCAGTAACATCAGCGTCAGCGGTGACGTCTCTATCGCCACTGACATCGTTATCATCGCCTACGTCGTCGTCCGGAGTAATGTCAGTATCGCCACTGACATCTAGAGGCCCTGGACACCGGCGATTTTCTGGACGAGTAATGTCAGTATCGCCACTGACATCACAGTTGGGACCGATACAGTCATTTTCGGGAACGTCATTACCTCCACCACAGGCAATGAAAAACAGCGCCACTAGGGGCAATACAGCTCTCTTCAACATGGTGACCCTCCATGCTATCGACAGGCAAACCTAAACAACAACCTCTCCGAAAAACGGGCTAACTCAAGCGAAAAGCTACCACCAGCTTGAATTCACGTCAATAGCTTTTCTGAAAATCAACGTCGCCACCTGATTAATGTCAAAGCCTACCCAGATAGGTCCATACGAGAGAGTTGTGGCGCAAAGAGGCATCCGAAATTTGCGCATTTGCGAATGCCTGACTGGTGATATAGTATCGTGGCGCGAGGTGCACATGGAAAGCAGACGCAATCAAAGAGTTCCACTTAAAATCAAGGCGTTGCCGCTGGAAGGTGGCTCAACAGAACCACTGGAAACAATCGAGATTTCTGCTGGTGGCGCGTTATTCTTTGGAAATCCAGGAGTTCCAGCTGGCAGCATTATCTGGATACAGCTTGAGCCTACAAACAACACTGGATTGCCGTTAAACATTCAGCTACGCGTGGTTCGGCTTGTTCAATCGCCAGACGGCACTGTCACCGGCTTTGGTGCCCAGTGGATTCGAATCTTTTCTCAGGATAGCATCGAGCCACTCCAGCTATTCTTGAAGCGAACGCTGTCGATTACCTCTGGATTCATCCAGACTGTCCCGGCTGGAGGCGAGTTCCAGGGGCCGCTGTATTTGTACGTTTTTCCAGCTGGTTATGAGTCTGCCCCATCTTCAGGTGCAGCAGAACCAGTAGCCCAATCCCAGCCCAAACCAAGTGGCACGCAGGCCATCTTTGCAGAGGTCCCCCTTACATGGTCTGCAGATGGCCAAGAGTTCGAGGGACGTGCTGTAAAGATGTCAACTCACGCTATGCGAGTCGCCACATCGGCAAATCCGCCAGGCACCTACAGGCGCATATCAATAACGCTTCCGACTGGTGGGCGAGGCAGAAACGCTTGGCTGACCTTGGAAGGAACGGTCGCAACCCAGCGTGCGCCATCTCAGGAAGGCGATTCAGGCGTTTTTGACGTCACTTTCACCCTTGGAAACACTCCTGACGCCTTAAACCAATACCGAATCTTGCTTGAGCGCCTTTCTTCACCTGCAACACCACATGGTATTTAACCTTTGCGAAATTCTACACGGGAGGTAGGCAATGATCGCCGACGTTCTTTATGAACGAATCAAAGACTTTGGGCCAGTATGTTTTGGACTTGATACATCTGCTACCTATCTGCCTTCGGAACTGCTTGAAAAGTATGATTCAAGGGCCGCCGCCGTTTTGGCGTTCAACCAAGCGCTTGTTGACGCCACCGCTGATGTCGTCGGCTGCTACAAGGTGCAAGTTGCCTACTATGAAGCCTTGGGACTGGCTGGTATGCAGGCATATGCAAAGACTCTGGCCTACGTCAGATCGAAGGGCGTGCCTGTAATTGGCGACGTTAAGCGTGGAGACATAGCTGCAACTGGCAGTCAATATGCTGTTGGGCACTTTCAAGGCGATTTTGAAGCCGACTGGATAACGGTCAATCCCTACATGGGTTTTGATGCGATTCAGCCGTTCATTGACGAGGCAGTAAGGCGCGATAAGGGTATCTTCGTGTTGGTCAGGACCTCAAATCCTGGTGCGGCGGATTTCGAGTACCTAACAGTTACCGACCAGCGCCCCTTGTATATGCATGTGGCCGAAAAGGTCGCAAATATGGCGGCCAACCACCGTGGAAGCTGCGGCTACTCAGCCGTGGGGGCCGTCGCTGGCTGCACCCAAAGGTCCGAAGTTGAGACCGTGCGTGAAGCTTTGCAGGGCTGCTTTTTGCTGATTCCAGGTTATGGGGCGCAAGGTGGCACTGCCGAAGATGTAGCGGCCTATCTTGAAAATGGAAATGGAGGCGTAGTAAACGCTTCCCGTTCGTTATTGCTGGCCTGGAAATCCCAGCCTGAGGTCGGCTTTGCGCAAGCCAGCCGAAATGCTGCAATCAAAATGCACGAGGATATAATGACAGCTGTTTTAAAGGCCGGAGGCTGACTTTGACTACGGATCTCTACACTGTGATTTCAAACAAACAGGTGGCTCCATCGATCTTTAGCATGACAGTTAAAGACCATCTGAACCTGCCAGTCCAGCCTGGGCAATTTCACATGCTAAAAACTTTGGCCGCAGAGCCTCTTTTGCCGAGGCCCCTGAGCATAAACGACGTTGAAAACGAGACCTTGACCTTTTTGTACGAAGTAAAGGGTGATGGCACCAAAAATCTGGCGGCCTTGACCACTGGTCAGCAGCTTAGAATCACTGGTCCACTTGGTCAGGGGTTTAATATCGACGGCATTGTTGGCAATGCGCGATTGCCCAAAGTTTTGCTGGTTGCTGGCGGCATTGGGATAGCCCCGTTTAAGTACCTGGCCAGGAGCCTAGCAAAAAAAGCGACGGTTTCACTTGCGGCGGGATTTCGCTCGAACCCATATGCCATTGATGACTTAAAGGAATTTGTTGATGACATCAAGATAGCCACCGAAGACGGCTCCTATGGGGTCGAAGGGCGGGTCACCCTTGTTTTCAATCCCGTGGATTTTGACGTGGTCATCGCGTGTGGTCCAACACCCATGATGAGGGCCGTCAAAGAGATGTGCAAACAGGCAAAAGTCAAATGCATTCTGTCCATGGAGGCAAGAATGGCCTGTGGGATCGGGGCCTGCTTGGGATGCACCATTCGTACAACCAAAGGAATGCTCCGAGTGTGTGCGGACGGTCCTGTGTTTGACGCCAATGAGGTTATCTTCAATGACTAAGGAATCTTTAGCCCAAGTACCAGACTTGAGTGTAGACCTGTGTAAAATTACACTAAAAAACCCTGTCATAGCGGCATCTGGCACATGTGGGTTTGGGTTGGAACTTATGCACTTTTATCACCCGTCGGTGCTTGGGGGCTTTAGTACCAAGGGGCTGACGCTTTATCCACGACCTGGCAACCATGGAATTCGCCTGCATGAAACTAGGGCTGGCCTGATGAACTCAATTGGGCTACAAAATCCTGGAACCGAGGTCTTTGTAAAGGAGATTTTGCCTAAAATCAGGGGACTTACAAACTGCCTGATTGCAAACGTGGGTGGCAGCGATTTTGACGATTACATCGAGGCAGTTGAAATGGTTTCAGCGGCCGATGTTGACATGATCGAGTTAAATATTTCATGCCCCAACGTGAAGTGCGGTGGGATGGCCTTTGGAATCAGGACCCAAGACGCAGCAGCCATTGTAAAGGCGGTTCGTCCGGCGTGTAAAAAGCCTTTGATGGTGAAGCTGTCACCAAATGCTCATGACTTGGTTGAGGTTGCCTTGGCGGTTCAAGACGAGGGTGCTGACTGCCTGTCCCTGGTAAACACGTTTAGTGCGCTTGCAATTGATGTATACACACGTAAGCCAGTCTTTAACAACGTCACCGCCGGCTTATCAGGACCTGCAATCAAACCTATCGCCCTTAGAATGACTCGGGATGTTGCAAAAGCAGTACAAATCCCAGTTGTTGGCATGGGTGGCATTGAAACTGGGATCGATGCCATCGAATTTATTATGGCTGGTGCAACCGCTGTTCAAGTTGGCACTGCTGGGATGGTTCAACCAGATATTTTACCAAAAATAATCGATGAGATGGCCCAGTTTATGGCGTCACAAGGAATATCAAACCTCAAGGAAATTCAAGGTATTATCTAGGGAGGCCCCAACGATGGAATCACTGGTCTTGGACTTGTTAAAGGAATCCACAGCTTTGATGGATGGTCACTTTTTGTTGTCGTCTGGTCGCCACTCTGACAGGTACTGTCAAAGCGCCCTTTTGCTGCAGCATCCCGAAAAGGCGGCCAAAGCATTTGAAGTGGTGGCCAAAGAGGCGTCAAAACTTGCGATTGACATAGTGGTGGGGCCAGCGATCGGCGGCATCGTGCCAGCTTATGAGCTTGCACGCCAACTTGGAGTTGCAGGCATATTTACCGAAAGGGAGAACAACGTGGTTTCCTTGCGACGAGGCTTTCACATCAAGCCTGGAGCACGCGTTTTGATTGCTGAAGACGTAATAACAACTGGAAAGTCGACCTTGGAAACTGCCAATGCCATTACAGACGCTGGTGGAGTGGTAGTAGCAGTAGCGTGTTTGGCGGACAGAGGCGAGTCGCATTTACCTTTTCCAACAATCGCAGGCACTAAATTGGTGATTCAGTCATGGGCCGCTGATGAATGCCCACTTTGTAAGCAAGGGATTTTACTTGTTAAGCCTGGCAGCAGAAAGACGACCTGATTTAACGCGATCCACAACTGATGACCTCGTAAAAGCCGACTTCGTACGTTGAAAAATCCTGGTTAGGTTTCGAGTTAGGCTTGACCCCAGCTAAAGATGGGCGACCAGCCAAGCTGCCAGTCAAAATTGGCTTAAGCTCGCAGTTGCGCTGCAACAGCTGGCATTGCTCACGCTCCTTGCCCTTATCTGCATAACAGTAAAGCCCCTTATACAGCATGGTGGTTCCACGCTTAAACTTGATGTCTTTTCCGCCTGTTATATCCCGTTCAACAGGAACAAGGCGGATGAGCTTGCCCATGTCGCCAAAAAGCATCCTGGGAAAGGCGTGAGGCCCCAATTCCGGCGCGTACAAAGCTACATTTGGTCCATCCGGAAGCTTTGGTAAGGCCTGATGAACAAAGGAATATTCCTGGTTAACAAGTGGATTTTCTTTAATCCAATTCGTCAATTGAGCAGTCGAGAAAACAACTAAAAGGCTTGCGACCGCAAGCAGCAAATAATTCAACCACCTAGGTTTGCTTAAAAAGTCACCAATTGCCCCAGCGAAACCTCCCGCAATCATGGCAAAAAATGGAGCTAGCGCCACTTGGGTCCTGAGGGTGTAAGTTTCGTTATCGAAAAAGTACATGTAAAAGAAGGCCATGCCCAGTATAAGCAGCACAAGTAGCGCAGTCTGCTTAAATCTCTTGGAAAAGGACCACACCAAGCCAACCAAGGCAAACATCAAAAACACCCAAGGCGTGACATCTGGATTAAACAAGACTATTCGCTTGAAACTTAAGTAAGCTTCAGGTGCTGGAGCGTCTTGAGCAATTGGAAACATCACGAAACGTACAGCTAGGAGCAGGACAAGCAATGCTGCGGCCGCAAAAAAACCAGGTTTAAGGCAGGTCTTATATTGCCCATTTAAAATAACGAACAACAAGACAATAACAGGCCAAATGATAAACTCGGGCCTGGATTGAGTTGCCAAAAAGACTGCCAAAGTGCCAGCAAAAAGGGCCGACAAAGAGCGGCTCTTTGCATACAGCAGCACCATAGCAAGGCCCCACACCGAAAAAAGGGCGAGAGCAATTGAGGCGACTCCAGATGCGGAAAAGCGCAGGTGAAGGGGCAATAGCGCCAGCAAAAACGCGCTAAAATGGGCTTTGTCCCACCTGTCAAACAGTAGCCAATCAAGCAGCCCCACCAAAGGGATTGTCAAGGCGGCCATCAAGGCGCTGGCCACGAAAAAAGCCGTTGCCTGGTTATGAAAAAGCAGATTAAAGACCCAAGCCAACACAAAGGGGGCCTCTCCATACGAGTTTAAGGCACCGCCATTTATGCTAAGAAGTTGATTGGTTACATAACCAAACTCGTGTAAAAAGGTGTGTGGCGAGTAAAACAGACGCAGCCCAAGCCCCAAGCAAAATAGCGCTGTCAGCAAAACCAAGTGTGTCAAGGGAATTTGGCCCGCAAGCGCTATGATGGAAAGCAAAATTGTGACGGCCAGCACGATGACCAGCAAGACACGCCAGTGGGTGGCATATTGCTGGCTAAACGGAGCGGATGAATCAGTTTGCAACAGGCGATGCCCCAGGGCTTGCAATATCGTGGACACCGTGGCTGGCGAAACTGAACCTGCCCCACCCTCATGGACATCTATGCAGTAATTGATGGAACAAACGGCCCAGTCACCTGTGTATGGCTCAAGCAGCTCAAGGTTTAAACTGCCTTCAGGTCCGGTTGCGACAATGGAGGCCAAGGCAACGTTCCTGGCGTCTGGATGGGGAGAACGCACTGACAAGGCCCACCCTTTTGGCAGGTCGCCATCTATCATTTCCAAAACCTTGTCGGGAGTAAGGCGGATTGCTTGGCGTGGGGCCTCTTCCCTGGTGCCAAATTCTGTACCCATGGGCTTGTCTTCCCAAAAATCCTCGCTAAGGTCAGGCTCAAAGGCTTGGATTAAGGCTTGAACCAGCTGAGCCGGAGGATTTGGCTGTGAAAATTGCAGACACCACGGTCCAGCCTTTTGCCCACTTTCACAATACTGCGGGTCAGACATTGAAAAGGAAAAACACAGCTTGGCATCGTCGCAAACAGTTGCGAAAACCTGTTGGCGCTCCATCTTTGCAGAATCTAAGCGCCATGGGGCTACCAGGCGACCAAACGCATTTTGGGTTATTGGACCTGCCTTTGGAGGAAGCACTCTTACTGTTTGAGAGGCAGACGGTTCTTGAGCCCAAGAATCAAAGGTGACCAGCACCACGGCAGCTATGAATATGAAAAACACCTGCCTTTTCACGAAATCACCAACCAAAAAACGCAAAGAGAGTGGAGCTTAAAACAAGCACAAGAGCAAAGATGGAAAGCAGTGAAAACACCTTGTCTCCAGCTTTTAAATACATAATAGTCGTCAGAATCAGTCTGCCTGCCGACACCATGATAAGGCTTATTATACCTGCAAGAATGATAGCTGCGCCTGGAGTCTTCCAACAGGCAAGTTCACAGTCGCCAATAGTAGGTAATTCCCCCACAGAAACTGGCGGCGCGGTCCAAGTCATGACTACAAGGCCGGTCAGGCACAAAAAGAAGGAACACCTAGTACCCCAGGTCAATAAAGTCATCAACGCCAAACGTGATGGGTCTTCCAGGTTCAGTTCTTTTGGTTTTTCTTCAAGCATGAATTATCCAAATAATTTACGTACCTTAAGTTAAAGCCAAACGCCGCCATCACTTCCACAAAATGACCTTAACAATCATTTGTGCACACATCACAAGCAACAAACCAAGAAAAAGCCACCTTAGATGCTTTGAGTGAATTCTTGGGGCCACGCCAGCACCAACACGACTACCCAAAAATATCCCCACAACTGTCGGGCCAGCTATCAATGGATGAAGATCCCCCAACGCAAGATAGGCCAAGGCTGCTGCAGCTGCCGACAGGCCCATCATGAAGTTGCTTGTGGCTGTAGACACTTTGATGGGCAGCTTTAGCACTCTGTCCATCACTGGTACTTGTATAAAGCCACCACCAACACCCAAAAGCCCAGCAGACAAACCTGCAAAGGCCATGATGCCGATAGCCGGAACCACTTTTAGCACACCATACTCGACTTTTAGCCCATCTGTACTTGGTATATACCAGGATGGCAGCCTTAACTTTAAGGCCAAAGGATCCGAGTCTTTGACATCAACAAAAGAATCCTTTCGACCTTTAAACATCACCCAAATAGTAAGCAAGATCATCAAAGCAAAAATGGCTGTAACGACTCTGCCACCAACTACTTTCGACAAAAGTACGCCAACTAAGGTAGCAATCAGGGCGCTAATTGACATCAAAATCGCCAACCTGATATTCACGCTACCAGTACGCAAAAACTGTGAGCCACCACTGAGCGAATTAGCAGTCACAGACACCAAAGAAGCAGCTATCGCCAAGTGAACAGGGATATCCAAAATACCAACCATCACTGGGATTAAAATGATCCCGCCACCTACGCCTGTAAGTACCCCAATAAAACCGGCAGCAAATGACACAAGCACCAAAATTAGAAGCACTTCCATAAACTATCCCAGCATCGCCAAAACTAGGCCCAAGCCAGACTTAAAGCCAAGGTTACACCAGATTCAATATGAAAATTTAAAAACTATCGGTGACGACACTGAACTTGAGGCAGGATCAAATGTGAGAAAACTGCAAGCTGTTCAAGAAACGCTTGGTCGGCTTGATTTCGCACTTCACTCAAGCAACTCCTTCATCATTTGGTCGACATCGGTGTAGCCTTTGGATTCATCCGGTGACTTTTTCATTGCTGCTACTTCTGCCAGCGCTTCAAGCGTTTCTGTGTTGGGAACCGGGACGTTAGTGCTGCTTCTCAAAAACCGCGACGCCCGTTTAGACAACAAAACTATGGATTCGATGTGCCAAGTCTGGGGGAACATGTCTATTACTGTTGTGCTGTCTATGATGTAGCCTGCGTTGGTCAGCACCTTCAGGTCCCTAGCTAGGGTTGATGGTTCGCATGAAACAAGGGCGATTTTTGTTGGGGCTAGTTTTACTATCTGTTCTGTGACTGGACCTAGGCCAGTTCTGGGTGGGTCTGCAATCAGGAGATCAAAGTGGCGGCCAATTAGCGTTTTGACTACTGTGTCTACCTTTCCTGGGATAAATTCAGCTGTCTTTCCGCGGTGTTGCAAAAAGCTTTGGCAGGCCAAAAGGGCTTGTCTATTTACCTCGACTGCAACCACCTGATTATTCTGCATCACCAGTGGGACCGTTATGTTTCCAGCCCCAGCGTAAAGTTCAAGTACCTTGTCATCTGGGTCTGCCGCCAAAACAACGGTTGAAACCAATTGCGCATTCAAGCCAGGGTTAGCTTGGGAAAAGCCACGTGGGTCTAGCTGCATGGGAATCGTACCATCAGGCCCTGGAACGTCCCAACGTACCAGTTTCTGGCCGAAGGAAACCCACCCTGGACCAGCCACCTGTGCATGAACACCTGATATTCCAGGTACCCGGCTCAGCTTCTTGGCAATTTCCGGTGTCTTGTAGCCTCTTATAACGGCGACCACCTTGCGATCCGCACCAGCTACAAGCTCGATGGTGGCTTTATCTGGTGGAGGAAACTTGGCAACAAGTCTGCGAATGGGAGTTATCAACTCACTCAATTCTGGCCAGGCAATTGGGCATGAGTCATGCTCAACTATGTCATGACTACCAGCAGCATAAAAGCCAAGCAAACCTTGCCTTGATGCGTGCAGTTCAATCCTGGCCCGCCACTGCCAAGCGTCTCCAGATATCACCTGCGGTTTTGGCAGCTCCAAACCTGCTATGCGCCTGAAAGTATCAAGCAGGACCTCAGCCTTAAATTCAGGTTGTCTGTCATACGCGATGTGCTGCCATTGACAACCTCCACACCGCCCAAAAACCTCACACTTTGGGTGCGTCCGACCTGGCCCTAGCCCAATTATTTCCGCAACTTCTGCCTCGACCATCCCTGAGCGCCTCTTGGTGACTTGCACTTTGACCAGATCGCCTGGAACAGTAAAGGGCACCAAACAAACCTGACCGTCGATCCTGCCTAGGCCAGCCCCTCGGTGGACCAGCTTTTCTATCAAGATCTCGGCTTCTAATCCCTTTTGATTATCAGACATTTAAGTTACGGCGTTACTTCGCACCAAGTTCACTGGCATAAGTGTAGACAGGACGAATATCAACCGGGATATGAGCAAGCTTTTCCAAAGCCTTGGCGACTTCAGGTGGCATAAAACCGTACTTCTTGATAAATGCCCTCGCACCTTCAAGATCCCCAAGCGCCTCAATCTCAAGCAGCCGTTTTGACAAAGCCGCGATGCCTTCAACAAAAAGCTTGTCATTCAGGCCAAAAAGCCCAGTTGCTTCGTCGTAGGTGATACCCCCAAATTCCTTCAAGAAATTGTACTGCATGATGTTTGACACACCATGGGCCTCACTGATACCAAATCTGACAGATCTAAATAAGCCAGCAAGATAGGTAGCACCAGTGTGAGTACCAAGATCAGCAGGCAGGAACCCTGTACCGACCAAGTGCATTGTGTTGTAAACAGCCAAAGCATCTGCCTTGCACTCTTCAATCCCTGAATATGTCTCTTTTAAAGCCACGTTTAAGGTGATCTTGGAACCATCAGGCGCAGTTACAAATCCTGGTCCAAGACCGTGGCTGATTTCATGCATCAAAATAAAGTTAAAGTAGGCATCAAATGAAAGCATTGGAATCAGTTCAGGCGCCAGCACTGCCTTGGCAATTGGCTCCAAGATGCCGTGGTACTTGGCCTCTCCAACGTTTTTCAACATCACCTTCTTGCTGCCCTTGGCATGGCGCACTCTTTCATCGTTTGGCAGGTTAAAGGCCAAGGTCTGGACACCAGCCCTGGTGTCACCGGCGGTATAAACCACATTAACCACCCGAATCGGAGATGAAGTCCCACGAGCAAAGTTTTTGTGGCGGTCTTCGATGGGAAGGTTCGCCTCCAAACTGTCAGTCATGCCCTCAAGTTTTTTCAGCTTTTCAGTCTCGGCAACGTCAGTCAACGTCACGAAAGCCTCAAAGGCGGTTTTCAGATTAAACAGGTTGTCTTCATAAACCTCGTATGGACCAATGGTTACTTCAACAACCGACGGATTTTCCCCAGTCCCTAAATCCATCCAAAGCATGTCGCTTTCGTAGTAGTCGTCGGACAAAAAGGCGTCTGCCCTTGACCTTAAGTAAGCGGCCAAGGTCGCATCGCTTGTTAAATCCGCGGCTTTGCGCAGTTCACTTGCGGCCAAGGTCAGTTCTGCCTCGTATGCCTTTGAATAAGGGATAGCAACCAAACGACCTTCTTGACGTCGAATCAGCGTGAAACCAGACTGAAAACTCTCTTTGTCGTCAGGATTGTCAGCAATCCATTTCTCAAACTCTGCAACAGTCATGTCAGCTGGATAAAACGCGGCACCAGGCAGTTTTGGGGCCTGGCCATAAAAGATGGCGTTATCATCCAGCCTGTCCCATGGCCCAGCATGGATATCAATCAACTCGGCCAAAACCTGCCATTCCTTGTTTTCAGCCGCCTTGGCCTTGATCTCTTTTAACAAGGCTGTGCCGCTGTCAGATGCCTGCACCCAAAACAGCCGCCCCATGACTTGGGCCGCATTTATCAGATGGGTCAACACCTGCTTGTCAGCGGCTGAAACTGTGGCTGGATCCACGGTAATCGTGACGTCCACAAACTGAGCGCGCCTTGCCCCAACGTCTTTTTCGTTAAACTTCGCCATATCAACCCCTCGCTCGGGAGCAGCCGTGCGGCAACTAACCAACGCCACACCAGCCACCAGCATCCAAACAGCGACTTTCCAAGATTTAACCCACATCAGCAGCCTCCTTTAAGCAATCAAAGCGTCAAATCAAACACTTCGTCTCAACTCCAAGGTGATTGTAGTCCCTTCACCCAAATTCGAATCTACGGAAACGCGCCCTGAAGACTCTTGGACCGCCTGCTGAACAAAAGCCAGCCCAAGCCCAGTCCCTCTGGCTTTAGTGGTAGCAAAAGGCTCAAACAGTCGCTCTTTAAAGCTGTCTTCAATGCCAACCCCAGTATCGGTGACCTTCAGGACAACGCGGTCGTTTTCCTCAAACGCAACCAAGGTCAGTGTACCACCCGTGGGCATAGCCTCAAGGGCGTTTCTTAGAATATTCATAAGCGCTTGGCGAAATTGGCCCTCATCGGTTACCACTTTCAAGGCGTCAGAAGGCAGGTCCATTGATGTTTTAATCTGGGCACCAGCAAATTCGCCAGACATGAAGTCCATGGTATCTCGAACTATCCGCGTCAGATCGCAAATAGCCATCACACCCTTTGGCATGCGGCCAAAACGCAAATACTCCTCGGTAATATCTGCCAGCCGATCAACTTCACCTTGGACGGCCTTCAGCACCTCCAAGGATTTGCCATTATTCGCCAGCATCTCGCCAAGCAGGTCCACGTTTAAAGCTATTGAATTCAGGGGATTGCGAACCTCATGGGCAACAACAGAAGCCATCCTACCAACCACGGCCAAGCGCTCAGTTCGCATCATTTCTTCACTACGGCGCTCTTGTTCACTTTCACGATGACGCAGGTTTTCTGCCATCGAGTTTAACGCCTCTGACAGATCTGCAAGCTCAGGTGACGAACGCATTGAAACTTCAGAGTAATCGCCAGCCGCCAGTCGCCTGACCGCCGAAGCCAAGTCTCCAACTGGGCGAAGGGACTTGATCGAGAAAAACAGCAGTACAAGCGCCGCCACGACACTGCCTGAAATCGCCACCACGAAGCCAATTGAAGCCTTGGAACGTCGCTTCAGCAATTCATGATCTGCATCACGCCTTACCGCGGACGCAGTTTTGAAGGCCACCGTCACGTTTTCCCTGGTGTACCTCATGACTCGCAGCAAGTCCCTGGCCATGCCCAGCGCCTCGTGCTCGCGTTTATACTTCAAAGCAGTTGCCAAGCGACTTAAGGCCTGCTCTAACAAAGTACTGTGATTCTTGGGAGGATTTGCAGCCCCACCGATCCAGGCAGGCCTGTCTATCCCAGACAAAAGCCTGTTACCAAAAACGCTCTCCTCCAAAAGGGCCACGGCCGACGACAATTCCTGCGCCGCAGAATCTTGCACCAATCTTGAAGTTGTGGCTCTTTTCAAGGCATTAGCATCCAAAACCAGCCGGCTGGTAATCCTTGATTGAGGCAACCATCTTGCGACCCTAGCTAGGTCATCCATGCTACCTGTAGTAAGCAGGTCTTCATGGTTCTTAATCTCAGTAACTAACGCACGCAGGTCATCAGTTGCCGGTTCCAGCTCCTGTTTTAAAATGGTCAAATCTTCAGAAAGACGTTCAGATGTGACGGCTAAAAACAATAACGCAGCACAGAAAACAGCAATCTGTGCAATCATTCCAAGGGCCACTTTAGCTGGTAAAGTCAGTTTCATCGGTGGCGATTGTAGCACGGAGGCTTGTCTTGGGAGAGTCCCCTGTCATTGAACTTGCAAAAGAGCGGGTTGTTATTCTCGATGGTGCGATGGGCACTCAGATTCAAGCACGCGAGCTGTCGCCAGATGACTTTGATGGATATGAAGGATTAAACGAGATTTTGGTAAAAACCAGGCCAGATGTGATCCAAGACATCCACCAAAGCTATGTAGATGCAGGCGCAGACGTCATCGAAACCAATTCCTTTTGCGCTAATGCAGTGTTTTTGCAGAAATATGGACTGGCCGACAGCGCCTTTGAACTAAATGAAAAGGCCGCGAACTTGGCAAAAACAGTTGCACATGATTGCAAATTGCGGCCCGTATTTGTGTCTGGTTCCGTGGGGCCAACTAACCGGTTGCCATCCCTTAATCAGATATCTCGGACCGAAATGTTTAAGGCCTACTGTGACCAAGTCTCTGGGCTTCTGGCTGGAGGGGTTGATCTACTTCAAATTGAAACGTGCCTAGACATTTTACAGGCACAAATAGCGATTGAAGCTGCAAATAGCGCTATGAAGGCGTTAAGCAGGCCTGTTCCCATCATCTGCACTGTAACGATTAACAGCCAACAAACCATGCTTTTGGGTACCACAATGGCCCAAGCCATTACCGCAATAACAACCCTACCTGGGGTGTGCGCTTTTGGGCTAAACTGCTGTGAAGGGCCTCATACCATGCGGCCATCGCTCGATCAGATAGCACATCTATCGTCGCTGCCGTTGGCCGTGCTTCCAAATGTTGGATTGCCTGAGAACATTAATGGCGTTATGTCTTACAACTTGGGACCTTACGAATTTGCACGTGTAATGCACGACTTTGCCAGCGAGTTTGGAGCCCTTTTTCTGGGGGGTTGCTGTGGAACAACACCTGCTCACATCCGCGAGCTTAAAAACGCCGTTGAATCCATGACACCCCAAAAAAAATGCTGAACTCCACGCGTTTCCTGTTATAGTACCGAAACCAGCGTTGTAGAGGTACTTATGACTGTCCCTCCGTGGGGTTTTTATCGAGTTTTAAAATCTTTAGAACAAAAAGAGTTGACTGGATTACTGGCACTTACATCAGATGATGGAAAGACCAAAATGCTGGTCTACAACGGTCATTTGGGAGATTTCAGCACCGATGTAGAGGATTGGAGCATCCAAGCATACTTGACACGGTCCAAACTGCTATACGACCCTGAAAGATTGGAAGAAATCCGTTCTTTTGAAGACTTGACCAAAGCTGCTCCCCAGCTTGAACTAGATGTTAAACAGCTAAAATCTTCATACTCCAGAAGCGTAGTAGCCTTGATGATGCCCAAGGCATATTCGTCTTTAGAATTTATCCCAAAGGCCAAACTTGATGGCGAGCCAATAAACCCTCGGATTGATACGGATTTACTGTTGATGCAGGCAGTATCCAAGGTGCCAACAAAGGAAATTTTGGAAGCCACCTGTAAGCTTAAAAATGGGGGCAAGTTGGTGATTCGCAGTGAAGCATTCGCGATGCTCAGAAATGCTCAACTACAATTTGGACATTCCCAACTGGCCAGTGAGATGTTTGCAGGGCACCTGACAATGGCTGACGACAACATCTACAGCCAAGAAAGCTCCGCAAGATTCCTGTTTTCTCTTTACGTGGCGGGGCTTGTAAGTGTGGTGAAGGAAGAGCCGCCAGTAATTGAACCGACAGAAGCAGCCCCTGATGCAAGTTCCGCACTTCCAGAGGTGTCATTACCCTACGACCAGGCTCCAGTAGGCGTGGCAACGATCAAAGTACCTGCGATCGAGTTAACCCTAGATTTTGATTCTGATCTGACAAAGGACTTGAATCCTATTGAGGAAGAGCTTTACCAAACCTTGGTGGATTTTAAAGAAAAGAATTATTACCAGGTGTTAGGCATTAATGTCGATGCCAGAATATCTACCATCTACGTGGCATATTTAAGAACTAGGCGAAAATGGATCGCAACAAAATACTCTGGTCTGATTACAACCAAGGGAGAAAACATCCTTGCAGAGATCCATGGCATGTTAAACCAGATAAAAGAACAGCTGTTGGATAGACAGACCCGAATTAAATACAACAAAGTGCTGGAGATCGACACCCCAAGCCTTGACGCTCGGCTGGTTGAAATCTTCGAGGCCTGGGATCTGCATAAACAGGGCCAGATTCTTTTAAATCAGCCTGACCCTAAAGGAGCCTTGGCGAATTTTGAGACAGCCTTCAGGATGGACAACTCTGAACCTGCTTATTTGGTGTGGATGGCAAAGGCAATAATGGTTATGCCACCATCCAAAGAAAATCAACAACGAATTCAAGACCTTCTTGAACAGGCATTAAAAATTGAGGAGGATTTTCCTGATGCCTTGTTAGCGCTGGCCGAATTCCATCGCAGGAGACAAGAAACAGACCAAGCCCTAGATAAAATCCGCCGAGTACTGTTGTTAGATCCTGAAAACCCTGAGGCTTTGGCCCTAAAACATAAGATTCAAAACCCGATCAAAGAATCAGTCGTTGGCAGTTTTACCAAGACTGTTAGCTCCCCCTTAGACAGGTTTAAAGCCTTGATAACCAAGCGAGGAGGCTCTTAATTATGACAGCATCTGCCTATGTGCTTATCGAAGCGGCGTCTGGCAAGATATCGCATATCATTGAAGAAATGCAAAAAATCCCAGAGGTTACTACCTGCGATGTTGTCACCGGCCAATTCGACATAATCGCCAGAGTCGAGGCCGAGGACATGAACGTGCTAGCACGTGTCTCTTACGCAAAAATCCAGTTGATAGATGGCGTCTTAAGGACGACAACTTGTAGCATCGTCCGGATGGGATAGCTAGGAGACCAACGCTTAATGAGGACCCGTCAGCTCAGCGTTATTTTCTGGGTCCTTTTAATGGTTTTACAGGTTTCATGCGCTAAAAAAGACCAAATAATTGGCGATGGCCGCCTGATCCGTCACATCCGATTTGAGGGTGCGGACAGTCTTAGCAAAGACTTACTGCTTAAGCATCTTTTTGCCGGCGAAACCAGTTGGGTACCCTTCACCCCTAGGTATGTCTACGACGAGGCCTTAACAAGCGTTGATACAAAAAGGCTGGTAGAGCTTTACAAATCCTACGGTTTTTTTGATGCGTCAGTCATATCCCTTGAGGTTTTGGAGCCTACAAAGAAAAAAGTCGACCTAGTCTTCAAAGTCCACGAAGGCCCCAGAGCTACAGTCAGAAGCCTACATTTCGAGTGGATAGTTGATGGAGAATCAGACTTTGACAGCGAACACCGTAAAAGAATAGAAAAACACTCCGCACTTTCTCCACAAGGCCCATGGGCAACGGTTTTCCTGGGCGAAACCGTCGGAAACATCAGACAGAAATTGCTACAGGAAGGACATCCCCTTGCAGAGGTCACCGGCACAGCAGAGCTTGATGAAGACGCCTTTTTCGCCGACGTTCACGTCGTTATCAAACCAGGTCCATATGCAACCATCGGAAACATAGTCTTCGAAGGCTTGGTTAAGGTCCGGGAAAAAGACATTAAACCAGACGTCCGTTTTGCAATTGGAAAGCCATACTCGCCTGCGTTGGTCCTGCAAGTTGAGCAAGCACTTCAAGCGGCCAGAGTCTTTCGCTGGGTGCTGGCTCGCCCAGTAACCAAGGTGGAAAACGGCCAGGCGGATTTGGTTGTGCGACTTGACGAAGCAGACCCTCAAAGCCTGCGACTTGGCGCCCAAGTGACCATGGAAAACATCAGATGGCAACAGCACTTAAGGGCTGACTATGGCCACACAAACCTGTTTGGAAACCTGACTCGATTTGATTTGAAAATGATTGGTGGCTATGCCGAATTACCGGTTCCCTGGCGCCTTAAAGAGCATGGACCAGTAGTCGAGGTCTCTCCTAGTTTGTCTAAAAAGGGCTTTTTGGAACCTCACCTTTTGTGGGACTGGTCTCCATCGTTTTTCCTTGATTTAGCGGAAGGTTATCAGTATTGGTCGATCCATAATCGAATGGGCGTTTCCAGGTGGTTTTTTGGTAGGCTGCTTCTTGGAACCTCTTATAACTTGAGGTTTTTTGACTTTTTTAGCGTAAGTCCATCTTTGGATAATGAAGACACTCCGTTGGGCCTGGATTACCGAGATCCTTACTTGCTAAGCTACATGGAATTTAAGGCCATCTTGTACCTGACAGATTCGATCACGGCGCCCAGCAACGGCGTAACATTGGAATTTATCTACCATATCGCTGGACTTGGCGGCCACTTCAGTTACAACAAATTCATCGGAACTTTAACAGGATATTTGCAGCCAATAAAATGGCTGAGCATGGCAGCTCGATTCAGCGTAGGCTCCATAATTACCTTTGGCAAAAACGCGGCCGCCCCAATCAGTGAACACCTTTACCTAGGTGGCGGATACAGCATGCGAGGTTTTGGCTCAAGACGCCTAGGACCACGAATCCTAGATTGCGAAACTGATGGCAAATGCAAGGTAATTCCAACTGGCGGATTCACCTCGATACAAAGCAACATCGAGTTTCGTTTCAATATTTGGGGGCCAATCTTTTTGGTGACATTCCTGGACATAGGAGATGTGCAAAGCAAGGAGCGCACATTTAAGCCAAAAGAATGGAACTACGCGGCAGGCCCAGGCATCAGATACGACAGCTCGCTTGGGTTAATTAGACTAGATGCTGGTTTTCGCTTAAATGATCCAGGGATATACGACGAGCCTAGATGGGCGATTCACTTTGGATGGGGGCAAACTTTTTAATGAGAAAAATTGCACCATTCATCGCTGTTGTAATGTTGCTTCCTGGGGTTGGATTTGGCCAAACCCAACAGCAGGCTGAAGGCCAACAAGACACCCAAGCGTCGTACAAAATTGGTCTTAATTCCCTTTTTGACTGGATTGAAGGATATACCGGCACTGCCACGGTAAAACTGAACGCTTGGGCTTTTGGCGAAAAGCTAACCCTTGAAGCAACCAGTGAAGACGCGGCCTTTCGCGGTCTTTCACTTGGAAACGTGAAGGTGACAATAGATTTTGCCGCTGACGATGAACCATCCAATATACAAATAGTTTTGGATGGACCTGCTGCAGAGTTAACTGCTGATCTGCAGGCAAATATCCATCTTAATGAAGCAACCGGAAGCCTGACTGTTCCAAAAGGGCCAATTTCAGGTTTGATTCAGGCAGAAATTAAGGATCTTGCAAGCTTAAACCAAGCCTTCCCAAAACTTTTCTTCATGGGACAAGCCACAGTGACCGTGGAAATTTCGGGCACTATGAATGACCCGATACTCCATGTAAAAGCCTTGGGGAAAGACATCCACTGGCGAGGACAGGATGTTGGCCAAGTCAACTTTACCTGGAACCAAGCTGACGACCTTGGCGACTTTAAGGCGCTGGTGGGTGAAAACGCGGATCCTACAGCCACAGCCACTTTAAAGCTGCCGTTGCATCTTGATTTACAGAGGCCTTCAATAACTTGGCTGGACGACAAGCCTTTGGAATTGCACATTGATGCTAAAAACCTGACCGCTGATAGATTTCGTCCAATCTGGTCTGCGCCTAGTGGGGCAGATTTCTTGGTCAACCTAGCAATCAATGGCCAAGGTAGCCTGGACAACCTTCAAATCCAAGGCAAAGCTGACGGTAAATACTTTACCCAAAATGACGAGTCCCCTTTGAAGGTTTCTTTTAAGGTGGAACCAGATTC
>DUVQ01000141.1 GCA_012840965.1 Oligoflexales bacterium
ACCCAGCAACATGGTCCGGGGGCAATCCTGGAGGGCGCTATCGGGAGTTGCCGGGACCCGACGTCTCTTAGCTGACATGAAGGACGCGCAGCGGCCCGTCCGGGCCAAAAGGATAAACGTACACGTTGGCAATCGTATATCTCGCCCGGACGATGTCACTAAGAGACAGTCGGGGTGGCTACGGGAGATTTTGGGTCCGGAAGGATGCCCCCGGACATGTTTTACAACTATAACGAAGAGATCAAACGCCAAAAAGAGCGGACAATCAGGAGCCAAAACGTGCTAATTAGCACGTTCTGCTGTAGGGAAAGGAACAGGAAGATCATTGTGCTGATCTGCAGGATTTGGAGCTAAAAGAAGGTCGAGAGGGCACCCTGCAACATGGTCCGGGGGCAATCCTGGAGGGCGCTATCGGGAGTTGCCGGGCCGTTGATTTTGCCGGCCCAAAAATCCCTAGATTTGATAGAATGCGCCGCCTAGGAGGTTTTCATGGAAAGACTAGCTAGAACTCCCGTTACCCCAAAAGGCTATGAAGAACTACAGGACGAACTGCGCAAATTCAAGGACGAAAAACCAGTTGTAATCAAAGCCATCGGTGAAGCAAGAGACCAAGGTGACCTATCAGAAAATGCCGAGTATCACGCCGCCCGCGAACGCTTGGCATTGATTGAAGCAAATATCACCAAACTCGAAGACATAATCTCCAGAGCCCAAATCATTGACCCAACCACCCTAAGTGGCAGCAAGGTCCAGTTTGGCGCCACAGTAACCGTCTACGACGAAGGCCGCGACGAGGAAATCACTTACCAGCTGGTAGGCGAACCAGAAGCAGACATCTCGAAAAACAAGATTTCCGTGATGGCACCACTAGGAAAGGCCCTACTAGGCAAAGAAGAAGGCGACGACGTCAAGTTTCAAACCCCTAAAGGCACCAGGGAGCTATCCATTGTAAGCGTTGAATATATTTAGCATTTTCAGGAAACTCAGATAACATGCTCGAAAGCTTCACAAGTTCCAGCCCACAAGACACCATGGCTGTCGCCAAAAAGCTGCCCCCCATCGTCACACCTGGCATTGTTTTTGGCCTTGTAGGCGACCTAGGAGCAGGCAAAACCGTTTTTACCAAAGGCTTTGTCCAAGCCATGGGTGGCGACCCAGACCAGGTCCGCTCACCCACGTTCACGCTGATGAACATATATGAAGCCAGCCTTCCCATTTATCACTTCGATCTATACCGGCTAGAAAGTATTGACGACCTTGAATCCATTGGCTTTAGTGAGTTTGCCCGAGGTGAAGGCATAAGCATCATTGAATGGCCCGACCGAATTTCATCCGTGGCCCACGACGTCGACTACTGGATTTTCATTGAGTTTGGCGAAGGCGACGATGAACGACTAATCAAAGTTATGAAAAGCGCAGATTTGGAACCTGAAAGACTGGCCCCAAATCCCGCTGCGTGCTAATAATTACGCTCTTTGAGAGCTACTATTAACGAGGTTTTCATGGGATTTACAAGTAACACTGTCAGCTACACAACTTACGAGGTATTACAAGCTCCTAACGACTTGAAAGAGGCGTTGGTGGATGGCTTAAAGCAAGGCAAAATCCATGCCATTGATATCGAAGCAGGCAGGGACAAAGCCGCTGGATTCGCAGTATTTGACGACCCGTTAAACACTGATTTTGCCGAAGAAAACACAATTTTTAACCCACTCATCCTGTTTTCGTTTCGAATGGACAAGCTTACTGTTCCCACTTCAACGTTGAAGCTGTACGTCGCCCAAAGAGTGCGCGAGAATCTGCTGGCAACCAGGCGCGAAAAGATGCCCAGACAGGAAAGGGATGAACTTTCCGAGATGGTAAAAACAGACCTTATGAAACGCGCTATTCCGGCCATCAATGGGTACGACGTCGTTTGGGACACAAACACAAACCGGATTCGCATATTCACCACCTCGGCGTCTGTTTGCGAAGAGTTTGTCGCCAGAGCCCAAACATTTCTGCAATTAGAACTGCGGCCATTGAACACGGTGGGAGTACTGGAGCAGCATCTTACAGAAAGAGAGCTAAACGAAGCCTACCATCTGCTACCTACAACCTTTCTGGCCCCAAGTGCGACCATGATCCGCTTCAAGGAGGATATGTAAATGTTAGAACTTAGCATGTCAGATAAAATACGACGCACACAGTTTTTAGGCCGGGAATTCCTGACTTGGCTGATGTTTAAAGCAGCTCAGGGCGACGGCGTTTTTTATGATGAAAATGGCAAAATAACCGAGATATCCTTCGAGCGAGCGTTGACTTTGGATGGTGAAAATCCAGCCAGAGAGATGAGCACCATCAAGGTGGACAGCCCAATGCACTCGGAAGAGGTAATGCTGTCTTTGCGGCTTGGGAAAAAGGTCAGCAGGGCTAGATTGGTTGTAGTTTCTGAAGGTTGGGAGTTTTCCTTGGTGCTTGATGCCGCAAATCTTGGGATGCGCTCTGTCAAACTACCGGACATCCCAGCTTTCGATGCAATCGAACATCTGATTGAAAAAACTGAACTACTTTCAACCCTTGAAGATATTATTCACAATCTGTTTGTACGATACGTACGCATTCGAATCGATCAAGACGCATGGTCGCAAGAGGCCTTAGCCATTGGAAATTGGATAGCCAATGGACCACTTCTCGAAGAGGACTTTGAATGAAATTAAAACCCGGGAATCTTAAGGCACCTGAATGTATTGGCCTACGTTGGGTGCAGGGAGAGCCCAGAACCTTGAAGGACCTTGAAGGGCAGATAGTACTGCTTTTCTTTTTTGATTATTCCAATGAACACTGCCTCAGAGTTTTATCTTATCTGAAGATCTGGCATGGCCGCTATGTCGATAAGGGCCTGGAAATACTAGCTATTCACACACCAGAGTTCGATTTTGGTGCAGACAAGGCAAATGTCAGGCGGGCAGTTGAGGACCTTGGGATTCCCTTTTCAGTGGCCTTGGACCCAGAAAGCAAGACCTGGGATACTTACGCCAACAGACATTGGCCAGCTCTTTATCTAATCGACAAAAACGGTTACATCTTTGACTATCAATTTGGCGAAGGCGGGTATTTTGATTTTGAAACCTCGATTCAGGCTTGTATCAAGCAGGTAACCCCTCGAATTTTCTTGCCTCGCCCGATTGAGCTGAGCATTACAGATGATACAGGAGCTCTTGTTACTCCGATCACACCCAACATTTATTTCGGTTATAGGCGTGGAAGGATTGGAAATCCCGAGGGTTTCCAGGAAAATTCGGTGGCCAAGTACATCTTGCCAGAACAAATCAGAAGTGATGTCTTTCAGGCTGAAGGTTTCTTCTTGGCCAGAGAGGACATGCTTGTTCACGCCGACACTGAGATAGTACGCTTGGTCTTATCATTTGATGCCGCTGAAGTTTATCTGATAGCTGCACCGGATCCCGCCCATACCGGGCCAGCCAAGTTGACGATATTGCAAGATGGCAACCCACTTTCACAATCAACCCTGGGACGGTCCTGCACCATCGAAAACGGCCAATCAATATGCGAAGTCTGGTTTCCGAACTTGTATCACATCGTAAAAAACGACTCCTGTGAGCGCAGATTGCTGGAAATCCAGACTGCTACACCAGGAGCCCGTTTTTATTGCGCTACATTCACTACCGAGAGTTGATGGTGGGGTGGCCCCTACCCCTAGTACCGCCCTGCCCTGTTCTTTTCAAGCATCAAAAGCGTCTTGAGGGCGTACTTGGTCAAATGGCCAGACTTCATAGCTCCGCCCCCTCTTATTGAAACCAACGATGCAAAGGCAATTCTGGGCTTTTCAGCGGGGAAAAAACCAACCATCCATGAATTATGAAGGCCTGAACCATCACGACTGTTTAAGGTCCCAGTCTTTAACGCCACGGAACCGCCACCTTTTGGGTCACGAATGCCACCCACATGTCGCGTACCAGTCCCGCCTGTCGCAGCTTGAACCATTACCGCCTTCAAATTCCTGACTGTCCTATCGGAAAGAACCTGTTCATCGACATGTTGACCATTAACCAAGATCTTTTCAGGCCAATAACCACCGTTTGCAATCATTGCCGCCAAGGCAGCACCATGAAGCGGAGAAAGGAAACTGTTCGTAAAACCAGCAGCCATCCTCCCCAAACCCAGTTGCCCTCCAGGCCTAGTTGTCCTCGATCTGGTCTCCCGACCATCAACGGACAGCTTCTTGTTAAAGCCAAAGACCTCAGCCATCGAAACCAACTCGTCAATCGTCAAATGATTCACAGCCAGCTTGCCAAAAACCGAGTTAGTTGAGTAGGCAAAGGCCGTCCCCAAAGACCTGCGCTGCCTATCACGCTTGGGAGAATCAACAAGATTACCCATAGTTAGCCCAGACGAACCACCATGGTACTTGACTGTTGTAGCTCTGGTAGCGTGATTTCCCTCGTACAAGGCGGCAAACGTGATAATCTTGAAAATCGATGCCGCAGGAAAACCTGAAGAAATTGCGGGGTTTGCAATTTTAGCACCCTTAGGCTTACGCTCTGAAACCGTCAAAACCTCCCCGGTTTTAACATCGATTGCCACAAAGGCCCCATACGTCAAAGGCGCGGTCTTAAGATAAGCGTCCACATGCTGCTCAAGGGCCTCGCCAAGCGCAATTTTTGGATCATCCGGAAGGACTGGCTCCCGTAATTTTAAAGGCCTTGGCTTTTTGCGCTTTTTCTTGGATGCGGTGCTCTTTTTCTTGGTAGCAGTGGCCTTTTTAGGTGCAGGTTTCTTGGCCCTAGTAGAGGTCTTCGCCCAAGCTACCCCCCCGTCTGGGGTAACTAAATTGGCTCCAAAGCTGAGGCAGACCGCCATCAGCAAATAGATGGCCAATCTTTGAAGGGCTCTCACTACGGTTCCTCAATAACGAAGAGTTCGAGAGCAGCGTCAATATCAAAGGGCCCTGATTGCGGTTCACCAATGTGGGCAAATTGATAGGTGTATCCTCCATCAAGGGAGAAACGATAAGTAACGAAGTAATCCCCTAAAGGTAAATCGTTAAATGTTGTTACGTAAAGGAAGAATGGGCCGCATTCGAAACAATCAGCCGCCTGAACAGGTCTCCAGGTCCAACCAGCATCATGCAGGGGCTCACTTGGATGTGGGCCGTAGCCAACCTCGGAAATCAATAGTCCTGGATCCCCCAGGGGATCAGTGTCTGTCAGTCCTTCGACCTCCACTTTGGCCTTAATCTCAGGAGTTGTCTGCCCCAAATTAATCGAAATTGCAGTCGTAGGTTCTACAATCCCGGCTTTAATGCCGTCAGCGTAACCAATCACCCTGATAAGGCTTTCAAGCTCGGTTGACACGCCATTGGCAAGGGCCACTATCTTGTAGTCCCCAGGCTCTTCCATGGCAGGTGTTGTCATCACAATTGTGTTGACATCAACCAACTCAAAGTCTGCTGGGATGTCTCCAAAGACAATTTGGGTAACCAAGTCAAGATTACGGCCAGTAATCTCAATCTCTGAACCACCCCACATCGAGACCACCAATGGCGTGGCTGAATCCAGGAACATGCCACACAAGGGGTCTTCTTCGTCGGTCAAACCATCACAGTTGTTGTCAATACCATCAGAGCAGGTCTCATGACCACCACCACCTTCCAAGGCGTCCGGATCCCAATCGTTCACACACTCTTGCGCATCCTCATCGCACCAATCGATGGTACATGGGGCCTCAACACCCTCGTCTGAACAATCTCTTGGCTCGCCATTACCGCAGACGCCGTCGTTACAAGTCTCACCAACGGTGCAAAACAGACCATCATCACATGGCTCACCGTCGCCAAAAGGTATCATCACACAGCGGCCATTTTCAGCAGAGATCGCCTCACACGCACTGTAAACGAGGTCTTCATAGATCTCCAAACAAGCCTCGATATCGTTGTTTCCAGCGATGTCGCTATTAGGCCTACCAGGCGTACCAAGATCTTCGTCTTGCCACGGGTCACGCTTCCATCCTTCAGCAGCAGTGGCAGGATGCCAAGAAGAATCCAGAGTTCCATCACCAGGAACTGCATTACGCTCCATCGAGGTGCTTTGCTTAAATGGATTTCTATACCCCTCTACGCCCACCCTTCCAGTAAGCTTAAAGGCGTCAATGACAACCTCGTCAGCATCCATCAGTTCATAAGTATTAGGAGCTGTAGCAGATTTGAACAGTACCAGCCTATTTGGGACGATTCCAGTCTCCTGGGCAACGATGTTTATAGGACTGGCAACCGAAGATTTGTCCTGTTCGAACTGCTGAATCAAAAACAGCCCGTAAGGTTGAATAATGGCATCGTGGACGATACGCAAGTCATCATCGAACGCAAAGTCACTACCATACGGGAATCCAGCGTTAGATATCTTCCAACCGCTAAGATCAAAGGGCTCGCTTGTGGTATTTCGCAGCTCAATCCACTTTTCATTTGAGTCCGCCTCTGTCCCACTCCACATCACTTCATTAAAGATGACGTCGCCAGGTTGAGCCTCTCCGAGAAGAACCACCACTGGAACGCTAGGAGGATTCAATGGGTCAAAAATGCCGTCTGGGCCCGCGTAGATATGACTTTCCCCACCATCAAACGAGAACCTTGCCATTACCAAATAGATGCCGCCCTTATCAGGCGTCAGATCGGTTGAATAAGCGAATTTGTCATCTTCTGCACCCTCAATGATAGCGGGCACCCATTTCCAAGTAGTTGAGCTGGTGGGTAGATCCGTCATGGGGCCATATCCAACCTCGGCGATTATGGAGTCGAGAATTGGATCGTCGGGACCTGAAGGGAGTTGATCCGTGATACCTTCCACCCTTGCATACACCCAGTAGGGTTTAGTAGTATCCCCAACTTTGCCCAAAAATTGTCTATTAGAATCATCGACTTCCAACCAGAACTCGCCGCCCGCTTCATCGGCGAAAATAACCTCTGTGGCCAGATAAGCCTTTTCACGCGTAAATTCAAGCACATCAGAAAGTATGGTCACGTCATATTCGCCCGCTGGCATCGGAGCAAGTTCCAGCTTGATCTCCTGAGGAGATATCACTGTAAAGGCAACCACTGGATTGTCCTCAAGTCCCTCGAATCTGACTTCAACTACCATGTCTAGGCTATCACCTATCAAGGTGACAATCCCAGACGCAGTCTCAGGCGCTGCAGGTGGGTCAAGTCGTTCAACATGGAACAGGCATCCTGGGTCTTCGTCATCGATTTTGCCATTACAGTTATCATCTATGTCGTTTTCACAGGATGGATCGCCAAACGGCCCTTCTATCGCGGTTGGAATCCAGTTAAAGACACAGCCCAATTTAGGATCGCATGAATCCTCTGTACAAGCGATTCCGTCATCACATTCCAGTGGTTCGCCGCTGCGGCACCCCACCTCAGAATCGCAGGTTTCTTCGCCATTACAAACGTCTCCGTCACTACAATCCCTGGCCTCACCAGCGGTGCAAACCCCCATTTGGCAAAAATCATTTAGCGTGCACTTATCGCCCAAGTCGCATGGATCGTCATTAAAGTCTCGGACGCAGCCTAGCTCTGGGTCACAACGATCATCGGTACATGGATTGTCATCGTCGCAATCCAAATGCCGCAAGGCAACACACTCGCCTGCCCGACATTCAGCCTCAAGGACGCAGTGGTCGGTTTCACATGGCTCTCCATCCTCAACAGGAGTCATGACACAATCCCCGGTCTCAGGCTCGCAGCTACTGAAGCTACAAGTCGTATCTTGGGAGTCGTCACACTCCACAATGCTTTCGTCATCAATTTCACACTGGTAAGGGAATTGGCTTTTATTGCAAACCAATGTGCCATTACAGAAGTCGCCGTCTTCGTGAATCTGGCAGTCAGCCGTTTCACGACATTGGCAGATCTCCTTTCCGCCCCCGCAGACGCCATCTTCGCATGTGTTGTTGATGGAACACTCGTGGCCACTATCGCAAGAAGCACCGTTTTCTTTGTTCGTAATTTCACAGGTTCCACCACCGATGGTAACGTTACATAAGCACTCCTG
Organism: Oligoflexales bacterium; assembly: GCA_012840965.1. Classification (GTDB taxonomy): domain Bacteria; phylum Myxococcota_A; class UBA9042; order DTJE01; family DTJE01; genus DUVQ01. The sequence goes on from DUVQ01000141.1 coordinate 8,052, forward strand.
GCATGGGTCTAGGTCTGTACAAAGTTCCGCGCAATCTGTGTCGACCGTCGCGGGAGAACACTCGCCCTCGGGAGTTGTCTCGGTGTCACCGTTATCGACTAAATCCTCTTTTGTCTCGGGTTCTTCTTTGTCATCGGGAGTGTCAGGGGTATCAACTGAGTCCGTTTTAGTGTCGCCCTGATCCCCAATAGGAGTATCGCCAACGACATCAGTATCAGGTGTTGAGTCTCCACCACATGCAAAAACAAGGGCAGCCACCAGCATCAACGAAACATGCATCAACTTCTTCATGTGAAACCTCCAACGGGTTAACCCTAGCAGGATAACGCCTTGGGCCAGCAAATTGCAAACAATCGTTAGTTTCTTGAAGGTAAAATGAACTGTTTACTCGAAAATCACTATCTGTAGAGAACCAAGGTCAAGAAATAATCAGAAATGAGAATCAGTATTGATGACAAAACCACAGTGCTTGTAGTGGCCAGCCCAACGCCCCTGGCGCCACCAGTGGCGTTAAGCCCCTTATAACATGCTACTAGCGTGATTATTAAGCCAAAAACAGCTGCCTTTATCAGACCGGAGGTAACATCCCAACTGCTTGCATATATTTGGATTTTATCTAAAAACATCCCTCCATCCACACCCATCATACCAACCGACACAAGATAGGCACCCCCAATTCCAACTAGGTCGCAAAAGGCGGTCAAGATGGGCAGCATGATGACGGCAGCAAGCATCCTTGGGACCACCAAGTACTGAACAGGATGCACAGCCATGGCATAAAGGGCGTCGATTTGCTCGGTGACGCGCATTGTTCCAATTTCAGTGGCAATGGCAGATCCAACGCGCCCAGTGACCATAAGTGCGGTAAGAACCGGTCCCAACTCACGCATCAAGGAAAGAGCAACAACCGAGCCAACCAAAGTCTCAGCATTGAACAACCTAAAGGTCTGGATGGTTTGTACCGCAAACACCATTCCTGTAAAAAGACCTGTCAACATAACAATGAACGTGGAGCCAGCGCCGATGAACTCCATCTGAATAATCAGAAGACGCCATCGATAAGGTGGTCTAAATAGCCACACAATTGATTGAAACAACAGGATCAAAGCGGCCCCAAAGCCTTCAATTGGCTTGATTATCCGTTGAAGCAGCTGTGACAGCAGTTTCCTTGTTGCCATTGTACTTGACACCCAAGATGGTCTAGGAAAGGTTTTTAATCCTGAAAGCCGTAATGGTCAAGAGGCAAGGGGCGGGGACAGGGGCAGGGGCTGGCTCAGGGGGATGATTGTGCTGTTTAGCAGGATTTGGAGCTAAAAGGAGGTCGAGAGGGCACCCTGCAACATGGTCCGGGGGCAATCCTGGAGGGCGCTATCGGGAGTTGCCGGGACCCGACGTCTCTTAGGTGACTTGAAGGCAGCGCAGCGGCCCGTCCGGGCCAAAAGGATGAACGTACACGTTAGCAATCGTATATTTCGCCCGGACGATGTCACTAAGAGACAGTCGGGGTGGCTACGGGAGATTTTGGGCCCGGAAGGATGCCCCCGGA
>DUVQ01000005.1 GCA_012840965.1 Oligoflexales bacterium
AAACCTGTGGAATTCAACCACTGGATAATATTCCCCCCAAAGGGTGTCTCCACCGTCACCTCCAAGCATTGCTGGAACTTCAGCTTTTTTGGCTAAAACGTATATTGGCAGTGATGAGCTGACTACCGGCTCTTCAACGGCCCTGACCATCCCGACTGTCCAGTCCAAATCCTGTGGCCCAAAGGGAACTGGATGAAAAATGCCACCAAACTTATTTGAGATTTCGCGGGCATAGGATTCTTCGTCAAATTTCCAACCTTTAAAGCTTACTGTGTAGGCGTGAATGGGCTTATTAAAGACTTTTGTGCCTTGTATAAAGGCAAAACTAGAGTCATGACCACCGCTTAGAAGACATCCAAGCTCTTGGGGTCTCTCTTTTTCCAAAAATGTTTCGATGCCGGCTCGATAGAGGCCTTCATACCTGTCAATCTGGGAATCGACATTTGAAAACGCAACCCTATTAAATGAGATTGCAGCATGGTTACACCAGGTTACAGTCCCTTTATCCACAGTTACAATTACCGAAGGAAGCAGTTTTTTCACCCCATCTAAAATGGTGCGCTCGGTCATGAAAAAGCCGTTGGACAGGTATCCTGATACAGCTTTCCAATCGGTTGTGGGAGGACAGCTGTCATTGTGCTTAACAAAGCTTTCAAGGCTGTTACTGATATGCAAAATGTCGTTGCTTTCCCAAATATAACCGTTACTTGCCTGGTATTTGTTATTGGCTATCACTATAAAGTCACGAATGATGTCATAAAGCAGGATCAGGTGGTGGCCATCTATCAGTTTGACAAAGTCATCCCCGCAGTTGCGATATAGATGAGCCACAATCTGGGCATCGAACAGGCCAGTTGGAACTTTTGGACTGTTGACTTTGAAAATCTTGCCAAAAACAGCTGTGACGATGCCGTCTTGCTGATAGAAATCGTCAGCGCCAGTTAAGGCTAGGCGATCTTGGGCAAAATCAAAGGCCGGCATGTCGTTTTGATGCCATTTTTCTAATAGCTGATGACTGTTAAGGGAGACCCACACTTTCACTGGCTGAACCAATGCTATTGCCGCTTTGGAGTATAGCTTAGATTTGGGAGGCGGGGGCGGGGACAGGAGGCGGGGATAGGGGGGCTAAAATCTGAGTATTGAATTTCGTTACATTGGCGCTAGTTTTGGTAAACTGCGCTGGCGTGCTTGTTGGAAAGATACTGACGTGGCCAAAGTATTATTAGCTGTACCTCCCATGGAAGCTTCAACTGTGACGCCGCCGTTAGGACTTGGCTATTTGGCGGCTGTTCTTAGACAGCATCATCACGATGTTTTAATCCTTCACGCTGATGCTAGGCTTATGGGCGTTCGCGAATTTTTGAAAGCCGTAGTTTCATATGCCCCTGATGTTTTAGGTATGACTGTGCCCACAATGGCTTGGCCTGTGGTCAGACAAATTGTTCAGGCGCTCAAAGCAGATCCTAAATTTCGTGGAAGTATCGTGCTTGGTGGTAGTCACCCGACGGCGCTACCTGAGCTCACTTTGCGTCAAAGTGGCGCCGATGCCATAGTTAGAGGCGAAGGGGAGCTTGTAATACCAAAATTGGTTGAGGCATTAACAAACAATGCGCCCCTTGCTGGTATTAAGGGAGTATCTTGGTCTGAAAATGGCCAAGTTCACAACGAAGAGCCGGAAAAGCTGATTGGCGACCTTGATTCAATACCATGGCCAGCGTGGGATTTGATGCCGCCTGCTAATTATCCTGATGCCCCACACCAGCTTTTTTCAAGAAGGTTTCCAGTCGCACCTGTGATTACCTCCAGGGGATGTCCTTTTGGCTGCTCCTTTTGTGCCTCCTCGGGAATGTGGGGCAGGACATGGCGAAGGCGTGATCCAAAGTTGGTGGTTGACGAAATAGAGCACCTTGTAAAACGATGGGGAGTACGAGAAATCCACTTTGAGGACGATGAGTTTCTTGGCAATGAAGACCGAATTGTTGAGCTGTGTGACGAGCTGGTTGCAAGAAAGCTTGACCTTGTATGGGCCTTGCCAAATGGTGTGCGTACCAACGCGATCACGGATCGCGCGGCGGCCGCAATGGCAAAATCCGGCTGCTATGAAGTGGGCCTTGGAATTGACGCTCCTTGGCCTCACCAGCAAGAAAGAGTAGGCAAACCTCGCGCACCAGATGCCGCAAAAAGGGCGATTGAGATTGTCCAAAGGCACAACATGGAGGTACGAGGCTATTGGATTCTTGGCTTTGATGTGGATACCAAGCAAGACGTCTTGCGCACCATCGATTTAATGCTTGAACTACCTGCTGATTTTGCGGCCATTGGAGTTCCAGCACCGCTGCCAGGCTCGGCCGATTTTAAGGCCTTTTCCAAAGACCTTGATTTGGAAAGCTTTGATTGGAACGAAATCAGCTATTTCAAGGCTATCGATTCACCTAGCCTTTCGAAGGATGAACGCCAGGCCCTTTTGCGGCAAGCTGTACTGCGGTTTTATCTGCGCCCCCGCCAGATCGCCGGGCTTTTAAAAAGGCTGCGCCTGCGGCAGTTGCCATTTGTCGGCTTGGGAATGTGGCGCTATCTGACAGGGATGCTGAAGTTTTCTGATAGAGATTCTTGATGAAAGTATCTATGCCGGTTTCATGGGGAGGCACCTTAGGGGCAAATGGTTATCATCACTTTGGTGAACCAGCGCGTGATGAAAAAAACACCCTCATATTTTCAGGCTTTATAAAGAATCGACATCAATTAACAAAAAATACCAGTCAGTCAGATGCAGAACTTGTTTTAGCTGGAATACATACTCAAGGCACTGATTTTATTAAACGTTTAGAGGGCAGCTTTGTCATAGCTTCGTGGGATGGAGCGACACTAAGCCTGTTTAGGGATGGATTTGGGATTAAACCCTTGTACTGGTCAAAGCTTGGAGGGCAGTTTAGTTTTTCGACACATATTAGGCCTCTGCTAGAGGCTGGAGTGCCTGCTGAATTAAACGAAGAGGCGTTACCCACATGGCTGTCTTTACGATACGTACCTGGACCTGAAACGCTGTTTAAGGGAGTTTTTTTGGTCCAGCCTGGGACCTGCCTGCAGGTAAAAAGTGATGGCCAGATTGAAACGAAGGTGTTTTATAGCTTGCCTGATGGAGTGGTTGACAAAGGCATTTCAAGAAAACTGGCAATATCTAACACGCTGGATATTTTGGCCAAAAGCGTTTCTAGCGCCATTTCAGTTAGTTCTGCTCAAAATGGCGTTGGAATGTTGTTGTCATCAGGAATTGATTCCGCAGCCATCGCGGCGCTGGCCAAAGGGCACAAGATAACTGCTTTCACGTACGGCATGGCAGGGCAAATAAACGAGATTGATGAGGCAAAAGGGATAGCTGGTGAGTGCGGATTCGAGCACATTTCAGTTAAAGGCAGACCTGATGACTTCAAAGCCTTGAAAGATGCGATTTTTGCCTTGGAGGAGCCTCTAGGAGACGCCGTCATCGCTGCGACTTGGCGATTGATGACAGTCGCCGGGGCTCATAGTTCCGTGCTTTTAAGCGGGGAAGGCGCCGACGAGGTGATGGGAGGATATGTCCACCATCTTGTGTACGCAAAATTGGCCTGTTTTGGGCAAAAGCTTCCTCGCAAAGCAAGAAATCTGATGGCCGACGCAATGTCAGCCATTCCTGCCAAAGTTTGGGACCTAATGATTCCTTATCCCGGAAAACCTGGTAAGAAGGCTTTTGAACGAATTGGAGCTGCCATAAAAAGTCTGGATCATCCAGCACATAGCTGCGCCGCATTACAAAGCCTTTTTAGCCCAGACGAACAAAGGCGTTTGCTGACCAAAGAGATGGCTTCTAAGACAAATTGGAAGGCTGACGCAGCTGCAAACGCCATAAGCGTACGCTGGGGTAAGGGGAGCGACATAATCAATCCTCTTTTAAGGGCGGATTTAGCGGGCTGGAACGTTGACTACAATATGCTGCGAATGTCTAAACTTGCGGCAGCTAACGGCATCGAGCCGGTTTTCCCATACCTGGACCGTCGTTTAGTTGAGCTTTCTCTAACGGTGCCAGGAGACTACAAAATCAAAGGGTGGCAGCGTAAGGTTTTACTTAGGAAGGCTTTGAACGGTGTGGTTTCCAACAAGATTCGCCAGAAGGAAAAGCACCCATTTACCCTGTCT
>DUVQ01000142.1 GCA_012840965.1 Oligoflexales bacterium
TGACCTTGGTAGGCTGTTCAACTCCATTTTCATCCGGCTCAGGTAAAGCATTTGCTATGAATTCCGAAAAATCTATCTCAACTTTCACGGCGCTGGCCCGAATACTGTCATTAATCAGGTAGAACAGGCCAACAAGCAACAACAAAACGAATATTGTCTTAACACTTTGTCTCAAAGCTCACTCCGTAGGGCCATAGGCCAAAGGTTTGATGGAGTATAGTCATCAGATCCTGTTCACGCAACGATATCAGGCGGCTTTTTTGCCCCTTAAATATCTGTTAAGCCCATGTCCTCATGGAAGATGAACTGAGAAGTTGACTCAGTGGAAGCACTGGAGGCATTCGGATGCTGCATTGAAGGGATACCTATGGCCACCAGTTGGACGGGAATGAAACGGTCAGACATATGAAAGGCGCGTCGAATTGCCTCCTCGGAAAAGCCTGATACAGACGCTGTGGCAAGTCCCCTTTCAGTTGCAAGCAGCATCAGCGCAAACGCCGCATAAGACGGGGTCCTAACGGCCATCTGAAGTCTGGCTCTGGGGCTACTTTCAATCGTCTTTCTGACAATTTCCAAGCAAGTTTTAGCCTCCTCGGCAGTGATTAAGCCTTCATCAACCTTCTTTTCCAGGTTTTTACCAACCAAAGCGTCAACCCTGGTATCTCCGCACACGATAATGACAGCAGCAGCCTGGCGTATCAGGTCTTGACCATACGCACATTCGTACAGCACCTGCTTGCGCTCACGATCCCGGACGATTATGAAACGCCAAGGTTTAACACCAAACTCTGAAGGAATAGCGCTCGCCTGGGTAATCATTTCCTCGATTGTTTCCCTCGGGAGGAACAGTCCATCAGGTTCAAAGTGTCGCGTCGTCCTTCTACGGTTTATCAGGTCCACAAGCCCCATAAAAATCCCCCGCCCAGCGTCTCCTATAATAAATTTGCTGCCAATTCGGCTAACTCAGAGCGCTCACCCTTTGTCAGCGTGACTGTTGCGGCAATTGGCGATGATTTAAACCTTTCCGCACAGTAAACCAACCCGTTGTTTACTGAGTCAATGTATGGATGGTCAATCTGATGAGGGTCACCTGTCAATATGATTTTTGTACCCTCCCCTACCCTTGTGAGAATGGTTTTGACCTCATGAGGAGTCAGATTCTGGGCCTCATCCACAATCATATACTGATTTTGGATAGACCTACCTCTGATATAGGTCAAAGGCTCGACCTCTATATAGTCTTTATCAAGCATGTCTTGATAATTACGTGCAAATCGTCTGTCAGTCTTGGATAGCCCCATTAAAAATTCAAGGTTATCGTGGATTGGCTTCATCCATGGATTTAGTTTCTGCTCGACGTCCCCAGGCAAAAATCCAATGTCACGACCCAGTGGGAAAATCGGACGTGAAACCAACAACCGAACAAAAATCCCCTCATCTGCGACCTTTTGCAGACCTGCGGCTATGGCTAGCAAAGTCTTACCAGTACCAGCTTTTCCAATCAAAGTGACCAGCTTTATGTCATCCCTCAGAAGGGCATCCAGAGCAAAATGCTGTTCTTTATTTCTGGGGCGGATTCCCCAAACCGGGGTTTTGAGATCCACTAGTCTTTGCAGCTCGCCAACTTTCTTGCATCCTCTTGCCAAGATTGAAAGTGACCCGTTTTCGCGTCCTTTAACTACAAGATACTGATTCTCAAAGATTTCCACCCCTTCTGGAAGTGGGATTGAGCCAGTTGAACCAAGTTGTCTGACCAATTCATCGTCCAAGAAAAGCTCACCAGTTCCAGGGTAAAGCTCTGAAACATCCTTCATCTCGCGGTTATAGTCGGCAGTCTTAAGCCCCATGGCCTCAGCACGAATCCGCAGATTCACGTCCTTGGTCACGAAGATTAGAGGCACATTCTTTTTGGCCTCAGACAACTCAAGGGCGGCCTTGATAATGAGCGTGTCCATTAGATGGCTCAGGGGAAGGTCCTTATGAAGTGGACTTAGGTCTTCCAGGTGTTCGTAGCCCGTAAACAGGACTTGTACTAACCCTCCCAGGCCGTTTGGGACGCCTTTTAACAGGTCGCCTTTCTTACGCAGCGCATCCAGATTCCTGGAAACTTGACGGGCATTTTGGCCAAGCTCTGACAGTTCTTTTTTGAAACTATCAATCTCTTCAATGACATGTATGGGAACACAAACGATGTTGTCAGCAAATGCAGTCAAGGCACCAGGATCGTGCAGCAAAACGTTTGTATCCAACACAAAGATTTTTTGCATAACTACCTCATGGCTTTACGAATTATCGCCCGCAACCGAAGTGAACCCGGAAGGGAGATTGGACGTCTTTGACTCCACGAACGACCCTTTCTGTGGTCAGACCAACGAAAACCTGAAACACGTGTTCACCAGGTGGTACTCGCACTCCACCTCGCTTGCCAGGCGCTATACCCTCTATCGGTATTCCATCGACCCAAAACGTCAGAAATCGCTTTTGGTTAGGGTCGCTACAGGCGTCTGTAGTGTTTTGGAAGCTTACAGGAATGCCGGAACTAAAGTTTTTGATGTGATCGTTAAATGTGCAACCAAAATAAACGCTTGCGCCATCAACTAGATTTTGATAAGTCCCGGTCAGGAGTCGTTTACCATCTACAAAGGCCTCGATCTGCATCTCTTTTTTAGGGACTTTAACGGTTTTCTTGGATTTTGGCTTCAAGACTGCCTTTTCTTCCCCATCAATGTAAACAGTAACCGTGTAAGGCGTACCGCAGTCTTGGAATGAGTTCACCAGTCTTAGCTTTATCTCAGGAACACGCTCGCCTTCAGGTTGAGTGCCTTTTGTGACTTTGGGCTGTGCAGGCTTAGATTCGCATCCAACATACAGCTTGAAGGCAGAACCTAATACCAGGGCCTTTGATTGCTCGAGAATGCGGCCATCAAGATCAAAAACCGTCACGGCATAAAGGCCTGTAGATAGGGTAAGCGGTAATTCAGCGTTTGGTTCAAGTTCCAGCCTGGGGGACATGTCAACCCCCATAATCTGCACCCTAATTGCCAGAGGCTCTCCACAGTCACTGGTGCGATTAATGACTCTTCCAGATGCCATTGAGGGTGAAGGTGGGGCGGCAA
>DUVQ01000143.1 GCA_012840965.1 Oligoflexales bacterium
GCCCCTGATCCTGTCCCCGCCCCTGTCCCCGCCCCCGATCCTATAAAAAGCATGGAACCCCTTTTGACTCTGTTGTATACTCACGGGGCGTTGGGATATGTTCGTTAAAGTAACTGGAAAGGGACTTCAATTATGAAGAAACGTTTACTGATTGCCCTGCTTGCCCTGCTTGGCTTAGCTACCTTCTTTGTCATCATATTCGTTCTGCGTGTAGTGCCTGAACCCACCATCGAGCAACCAGTTCAGCAACCAGCCGAGCAACCGGCGGCAATAGCAGCCCCGCCAACGGTAGGTCAGACGGCGAGAACCGCGCTGCCACCCGTGCGACAAGATGAGGATTCTGAAGCCGACGAGGGCGCCGAATACTACAACATGTCTCCAAAGGAGTATCACCGTGTACGCATGGTTACTAGGGGGTTGGGTGTTCCTCCGAATGCAGATGGCCTTAACAGTTATGGTGGTTATAAGTTTGTGTGGCGCGAGTGGCGAAAGGATTTCGACATCAAAAATGCTGCCAAAGCTGCTCAAGAGCTTTATGCGGAATTGAAGGAAAAAAAAGTTCTCAGTGTCGCCAAGCCAGTTATTGAGCTAATTGATTTTCCAGTTCCTCCTTTCGCCAGTGGTGATGATTGTCTGACCGATCCCACCTTCAAGTGGCGTGTTGTGGTCCCAGTAGACTCATCTGTTGAGTCAGTCGAGGCTCCACTGCAGCTAGGATCGTTCCCAGAGTACTCAGTGCTTACACTTGTGGATCCGTTTGTGGATGACAAAGATTTGTCCAAATTGGCTGTGAAATTGGCTCAATACAGTCCAAACACGACACGCTATCACATTATGATTCGCTATAGGGAACTGTTTAAATTCAATTGGAAAAGTGCTCCTGGGGCGGTTTCAGACATGATGGTGCTTTTCCCCAAGTAAACAAGCCTTGTTTAGAAATCGATTGCGTAGACCCCGTCACTTATCAGCTTGATTTTGTTGCCATCGTTCATGGCTAGGTCCATTTGTCTGACAATCACTCTGGGTTGCATTTCTTCGACGTACACCCTGTCAATATGTACAACAGCCTCTGGTTTTGAAAAGTCCTTGGCTCCCACCTGACCACCAAAATGGTCGCTACGACCAAAAGCAATGTGTAAACCAAGCTTTTCATCAAGCAAAACTTCGCCAATAGGCTTGATCCCAAAGTCAGACAGTACTCCAAGTCCCAGCTCTGCCAAGTTTCCGTAGGCTGGCTCTGCTTCCAATAATCTGCGTTCATGATCGGCCACTGGTCCATCACCTTGCACCGATGTTGCCCTGTTGTTCGAGATTGGGTAGACAACCACCTCGTCGCCAAGTTGCACTGGTAGAAAACCTTCAGATTTACTGGGTCCAGCCTCTCCTTCATAGGGGACTATATAGGCTTCACCTGATGGTAAATTGCCTACTTGCCCATTTTCAGGAAACAAACCGCCTGATGCGTGGGCTTTTCGGTGGCGCAAATCTAAGACCAGTTTGTAACTTTCAGTGCCATCCACCAAAAAGTCCAATTCCGCTTGTGTGGCGTCATCCAAAAGGTCACAAAGCAGCCTTACCCTGCGGTTTATCTCAGTGTAATCGAGCTTTAGTGCCTGAAGCATGTCCAAGGAAAAGCCTGGCATGGTAACGCCTCGAAAATTCAAACGTCTAGCCGCCAGCTTCAGTGGGGCGGTAGCTGAAAATTCGGTGGGGGCAACCACGAATGGCGTGTTGGACAAAATCTCATCAAATTCAACGGCTTCGTTGGGGTCAAGTTTGTCGGCATCGCTTGGCAGGTTGTTGGGGTCCAGCAGCCAAGCGGTGTCCGGCAGATCCGCGTTGTTGCGCCTTGGGTTGCGATAGCCATACAGCTTTGCTTTGAACTGGCCATTTGGGACTGCATTCATTGCCACAACCCATTGTGCAGCGATTTGTCTACGCTTGTGCCAGGTCTCTTCATCTGGCACCTCAAAATCAGGTAGGTCTATTAAAACCGCCAGGTTGCGCTCTTTTGGCTCAGGAGAAAAAACGCGGGTGAACAAAGACTGTAGCTCAACGCCTTCGAGATTTCGATGCAAGGTATCCTCCATCACAAGTCGGCTTACTCTATCACGATTTTGTCTCGACGGCAGTTTCGTTAGAGTCGTCAAACTCATCTATGCGTCCTTGCCAAAGCCAATGGCGGGTTTCAGCCACTAGTACCCCCTGTAAGGCCAGCAGGGAAATCAGGTTTGGGACAGCCATCAATCCATTTGCAATGTCGGCGAAATTCCAGACCATGTGCAGTTGTAAGACAGAGCCACCCATGATTGCGACGACCCACAGCAAGCGGTACGGTATTATCACTTTTGTACCAAACAGATATTCCGCTGCTCGCTCACCGTAGTATGACCACCCAAGGATGGTCGAAAATGCGAATGTCAGTAAACCGACGGTCAGAATTATTGAGCCCACGACAGGCAATTTGGTAAAGGCGGCGTGGGTCAGTGCCGCACCTGACAAACCGTTCATCCATTCTCCTGAATTTACAATGACGATTCCTGTTAATGCACACACGACCACGGTATCCCAGAAGGTGCCAGAGGCGGAAACCAAGGCTTGACGGACTGGGTTTCTGGTTTGGGCTGCTGCGGCCACAATTGGGGCGCTTCCCAAGCCGGATTCGTTGGAAAAAAGCCCCCTAGCGATTCCAAAGCGCATTGCTTCACGGATCCCTGCTCCCAAGAATCCTCCAACAGCTGCCTGACCAGTGAAGGCAGAAGACACTATCTTTACTATGGTGTCAGGTACGGTGCGCCAACCAATTACAATGAGCACCAGGCAGCCAAGCACGTAGAACACGGCCATGAATGGGACCAGTGTTTCACAAACTTTTGCAATTGAACGTAGGCCACCCAGAACTACCACGGCTGTTAGGATCGTTATAACAATACCAGAGGCCCAGGTGGGAACTCCCATGCTTTCATTGGCCATAGATGTTATGGCGTTGGCCTGGACCATGTTCCCGATCCCAAAGGCCGCGAAGGCTGTGAACAGTGCGAACATGATGGCCAGAGGCTTGCATTTAAGGCCCCGTTCAAGGACATACATGGGGCCGCCGGCAATGGTTCCATCAGCCTTTGTGGTTCGATACTTAACAGACAAAAGGGCCTCGGCGTATTTGGTGGAAATCCCAAAAACACCTGTAAGCCACATCCACAAAACGGCCCCAGGTCCACCGGCAGCTACGGCTGTGGCCACGCCTACAATGTTGCCTGTACCTATCGTGGCAGCCAAGGCGGTTGTGAGAGCCGCAAATGGACTGACGTCTCCGCTTCCCCCTTCGTCACGTGTAACCGACAGCTTGATGGCTTTGCCGATGAAACGCTGAATAAAGCGCAGACGAACAGTGAGGAAGAGATGGGTGCCGACCAGCAAAATCAGCAAAGGTGCACCCCACAACCATCCACTAGCCCTAGAAAGCCAATCCGCCAGTTGTTGAATCGCTTGCTCCATGATTCACCTGGTTTCAGTTAAGAGCGTCTTGTTGTTGGGATTTTAGCACACATGTAGATGGCGGGACCAGATTTTTTGCGGGGCAGGGGGCGGGGACAGGGGCAGGGACAGAGGCTAGTCCCAGAGGGCTTTGGCCATGGCGTCGGCTACTAGCATTCCTTTGGTGGTTGGGACCAGGACGTCTTGTTGGGTTTGCAGAAAACCGTTTGAAATCATTTGTTCAATTAATCGATTCTTTTGTTCGTTGTTTGTGACTAGCGTCCTTGGCACTCCATCGCTGGTTCGTAGACCTAGTGCCAAACGCTCAAGCCTTTTTTGGTCATCGTTTATTAATTCCAGGCGTTCTGGATTGGGGGCCTGGATTTCCTTTAGCCAGACGTCCAAGTCATCAGCATTCCACCACCTTGCGTTTCCATCGTAGGAATGTGCCGCAGGTCCCAGGCCTAGATATGGACTACCATCCCAGTAACGCGAGTTGTGTTTTGCTCGAAATCCAGCCTTTGCAAAGTTCGAAACTTCATAGTGTTCATAGCCTGCTTTGGCCAGAGTGTGACTGGTTAAAATGAACATTTCTACCAGAGTCTGCTCATCAGGCATCACCATAGCTCCAGATGCGACTGCTCGTCCAAACGGAGTCTGATCTTCAACGGTTAGCTGATAGCAGGAAATGTGCTCGACCTCAAAGTCAATGGCCCTTTGTAATGTCGCAAGCCACGCCTTTTCACTTTGCCCAGGCAGGCCATAAATCAAATCAATGCTGATATTTGAAAAGCTACTTTTTCGCAGGACTTCTTGGGCAGAAATGGCGCCCGCTGTGTCGTGGCGACGCCCCAAGAAACGCAAGGTATTGTCATCAAGTGCCTGAATTCCAAGGGAAACTCTGTTGAATCCAAGCTGCAGCCATTCCTCGCATCTTTGGGCTGTAACATCTCCAGGATTCGCCTCAATGGTGATTTCAGTCATTGAATCAAACGACTGTAACTCACCAATCCAACCAATAGCCGTTGATAAGACAGAAAATGGCATCAACGAAGGAGTCCCACCACCCACATACAAGGTTTCAAACGGCCCCCGCAAGCCCCCAACCAGATCAACCCCGTCCCTGTCCCTGTCCCCGCCCCCGCTCCTGTCCCCGCTCCCGTCCCAGCCCCCGTTTCCGTCCCCGTCCCTGTCCCTGCTCCAACCCCTCCGCCCCTGAGCCGCCACCCCAACCGCCCATTCCATGTACCCCTGGCCGCCGCTCCTTGTCGCAAAAGCACAATAAGGGCACTTGGTCGCACAAAAAGGCACGTGAATATACAAGGAAGGCCTTGGATCTTCGATGGAAACTTGCAAATTGGGTCCTTGGCTAGATCCGTTAATCGTCTTCGCCAGTCTTAAGTACTGCAATAAAGGCGGATTGTGGAATTTCCACGTTTCCAACCATTTTCATTCGCTTTTTTCCAGCCTTTTGCTTTTCCAATAGTTTTCGTTTTCTGGAAACGTCACCGCCATAACACTTCGCAGTGACGTCCTTTCTAAACGCTGAAATCGTTTCTCGGGCGATGATCGTCCCGCCAATCGCCCCCTGAATGGGGATTTTGAACATCTGGCGCGGGATTTCTTCGCGCAGACGCTCACAGGCGTGTACCGCCCTAGTCCTGGCACGATCCTTGTGAACAATCATCGAAAGGGCGTCGACCTTTTCCCCATTCACCAAAATGTCCAATCGCACCAAGTCCGACTCGCGGTATTCCAACATCTCGTAATCAAACGAACCATAACCTTGGGTGATGCTCTTTAGCCTGTCATAGAAATCAAAGATGACTTCCCCAAGGGGCAGGTCAAACCGCAGTTCCATGCGTCCTGGGGCAGGGTAGTGGATCTCGCTGTTCACACCTCGCCGCTCAAGGCAAAGCTTCATGACTGCGCCCATGTATCTATCCGGCATCATTATCGATGCCCTGATATATGGCTCTTCGCCTCGTTTAATGTACGCGGGGTCAGGATAGTGAGCCGGGTTGTCGACGACTACCATCGAATCGTCGTCCAGGTAAAAGTGGTACTCAACGCTAGGTGCAGTCAGAATCAGGCTTTGATCGAATTCCCGTTCCAATCTTTCCTGAACTATTTCCAAGTGCAGCAATCCTAAAAACCCGCACCTGAAACCTTGACCAAGAGCGATTGACGAGTCCTTAGTGTAAATCAACGCGGCGTCATTTAACTTGTAACGCTCTAAGGCATCAGCCAGATCCTGGTAATCGTCTGATGAAACTGGGTAAAGCGATGAAAAAACAACAGGTTTGGCTTCTCTAAAACTGTACTTGGCCTCGGTTGCTGGGTTGTCTTCTTTGGTAATGGTGTCACCAATTCTGGTGTCAGCTACCGTTTTGATCCCAGCTATCAGATAGCCCACGTCCCCAGCTGTCAGTTCATCGCGAGGCTCCCTGACTACCCTGAAGGCCCCAACTTCCTCGACCTTGAAGGTCCTGCCCGTGGACATCATCTGGATGGTATCCCCAGGTTTAATCGAACCGTCAAAGACTCTACAGTGAACAATCGCCCCCCTGAATGGATCGTAGTGAGCATCAAAAATCAACGCCTGAGTAGGGGCATCACTATCGCCAACCGGTGGAGGAATGCGGTGCACTATGGCTTCCAGAAGTTCAACGATTCCCGTGCCTTGTTTGGCTGAAACCTGGATTGCCCCTTCTGGATCAAGGCCAAGTTCCTGTTCGATTTGCTCCTTGGCCATCTCAATATCTGCTGAAATCAGGTCTATTTTGTTAATTACCGGAATGATTTCAAGGTCATGCTCCATTGCCAGGTAGAGGTTGGCCAATGTCTGGGCCTGTACCCCCTGAGTGGCGTCAACCAGCAGCAAGACTCCCTCACAAGACGCCAAAGCCCTGGAAACTTCGTAAGTAAAGTCCACATGCCCAGGGGTATCAATAAAGTTCAAGGTGTATTCTTGCCCAGACTGGGATTTGTACTCCATGTTTACCGTCTGGCTTTTGATGGTGATTCCACGCTCACGCTCAATGTCCAGATTATCGAGCATCTGGTCTCTAAACTGACGCCCAGCAACGATTCCGGCGTGTTGGATCAACCTATCGGCCAAAGTAGACTTGCCATGGTCAATGTGAGCGATGATGCCAAAATTACGAACCAGCTTCATTTAATTGTCCTTTTTCCAAACTCCTGTCTGTGTCACACGTTTAGCCAGGTGCCAGCATGTTCGCCGCAGGAGGCTCTTTAGTCAATAGCCCCATGCCAGTTCCCAAAATGACCAGTTGGCCGCAGCCTATCTATATAAAAGGCGTCCCCATAAAAGGCGTCCCCCTTTTTAGCAATTCTTGAAACGAGTTCAACCATGAAAGACAAAGGGAAAAGTGCATACGCCCTTGACTTTTCATCGCTTCAGACCCATTATACTGATGCGGTCCATGACTAGTTCACTCCCCGGCTTTGCTGCGGGATCTCATCACGCGTGTCTGGTTGTGGACCGCGTAAAAATGCGATATCTCCTTTAGGATTAATTCAGGATATTCAACCATTGAATAGTGTGTGCCTCCAGGGATAAGCATCAGTTTTGCCCCTGGGATGGCGCTGGCCAGATATTTGCCGCTTGATACTGGCGTCAGCAGATCCTTGGTTCCAGCTGTCACCAATGTTGGCACCTTAATCGAGCTCAAATACGGCCTTGCAGAGTGTTCGTGAAGATTCAAGAGCAAAGTAAAGAACTGGGAGTAGTCGTTTTCAGTAAATTTCTGAACGATGTCATCAAATATTTCTGGAGTGCCAGACAACAAGCCCAAGGAACTTAGGAGGTCTGGAAAAAGTGGGTGCCTCATCAGGGCTTTCAGGGCCGGCTGAACAACCCTTTTGGAGCTTCTACCAATCTTAAGCGCCCCTTTTAACAAAGGCTCAATGGCTGGCAGGCCCAAAACCGAACTTAGTACATGTTCAAAAGCCCCATTAATTAAAACCAACGACTCGACATCGTTTGGATGGCGGTGATAGTACTCAAGCGAGAGCTGGACGCCCATACTCCAACCCATGACTGGGAACGACTTAAGCTTTTCAAGCTTAACTATCACCTCCATGTCTCCAACATGGTCTTCCAGCATGGTTCTGTCAGGGTTTTGTGGCCAACCTGAATCGTAAGTACCCCTGGGATCCCAGGTAATCATTCGCCATTCGTCGGCAAAGTGTTCAATAATGTACTTCCAGCAATACAAGTTAGAACCAAGTCCAGGGGCAAGGATCATAGTTTTCTTGCCACGACCGGCGTAATAAACGGTGATTCTTGTTCCATCAAACGAGGTTATTTGAAAAGTATCTATTGGTGTATGCACCGCTGGATAAAGGGTGTTTTGCATCGTGATGGTCTCCGAATTCTAACCTTGGATTTTGCTTATGTTTGCGGCACTTGCCACTTGGTTTCTGCCCCTTTGTTTTGCCAGATATAAGGCGCTGTCGGCAGCATTTATCAAGTCCGAAACGTTGTCTGCGTGGTCTGGGAAGGTTGCAACCCCTATACTGATGGTAATGCCTGGAATTTTTTGGCCTGCCTCATTAATCAGCTCACTTTTTTCCAGCGACATTCTAAGCTCTTGGGCAAGGCCAATAGCCGCTTCATGCCACGTTCCGGGCAGAATCGCCGAAAACTCCTCGCCTCCAATCCTGCAAAGTATATCGCTCTCTCTAAGGCGTTCTTTCATCACACTTGCTAACTTTTTAAGCGCGATATCACCGCTTGGATGTCCATAGGTGTCGTTAAACT
Organism: Oligoflexales bacterium; assembly: GCA_012840965.1. GTDB lineage: Bacteria > Myxococcota_A > UBA9042 > DTJE01 > DTJE01 > DUVQ01. Next base: position 8,261 of record DUVQ01000143.1, read on the forward strand.
GTTTGAAGAAATCGACATCCATCGCAAGTAGGGAGAACGGGATTCGTAAGCGTTTGGCTCGCACCAATTCCTTTCGGATAGTATCTTGGAACTGCCTGAAATTAAACAAGCCTGTCAGACCATCCGTAATGGCCAGCTCATTGAGGCGTTCATTTAAATCCGCCAGAAGTTTATTTGCGCTTTGCAGTTCGTGTGTCCGTTCAAGAATCTGAAATTCCAAGTTTCTTGTATGATTTTCAACGGTGTCGGCCATTTGGTTAAAGGTGGTCGCTAGCATCGAGATCTCATCCTTTCCATATATCTTGGCTCTAGTGCCCAAGTTGCCATGGCCGTACGAGGCGGCTGCCTCAGTCAGATTGTCAAGTGGCTTTATCAATTGAGTGTTTAGCAGGCTGATTAGCAAAGCGGCCGACAAAATACTTGCCAAAACAACACCCGTTATGATGCCAATCAAGGAGTGCGCCATCATTCGTTGAAGGCGATCAAGTCCTAAAGCAGTGGTCAGCGTCCCCCATCTAATTCCAGGCAGGTCGTCAATCTGGGTTACAAGCGGGCGGCTAACCATCAAGATCCGTTCTTTATTCTGGTAGGCATCGCGTAAAATGGGCTCATCTGCATTAACCGCCTCAATGCTGAATTCGTCATCAGCCACCCTTCCATAGTAAAACTGTTTGGAGTGGGCGATTACACGACGTTCAGGCGATAGCACCTGTACAAACCTAACATCCAGCTGCTCTAGGTCATAGTCAGTAAGAGTAGTGACCATGCGGTCCAGTGAGTCAATGCGACCAGTGGCCAGATCTTCGGTCGCGCTCACTGCCAAGGCATCGAGAAAGGTTTTCGCTCTGAGTTTGGCCTCGGATTCCATATTCACCCTGAGCATGAACAGCAATATGACGCCGGAAACCAGAGTTGTTGATAGCAAGATGCTGATAGCTAGCAGTGGAACTTTTGTTCTTAAGTTCATTGGGCACCGCCGCTAAGTTGTTGATATGCCTTCAAAGTTTCGCGTACCGTGTCATAAAAGGCGTCGTTCGATCTGGCATATCCAACCACAGTGCCAAGCGGGCCTAGCGCTGTTCGTCCTGTATGCGTGGAATTGTTCAGTGTAGCAAAGGCACGCTCAACCTTGTCGATAATCGCTGGATCAAGGTCTGGATGAATAACAACCGCTTCAAGGGGGATCCTGCCTGTGATTGCCAATATGGATAGGGCTTTAGTATCAAGGCCTTCTCGCCTAGCTATTTCCAGGCCCGCATCAAAGGTGGCCCCGACATCGATGGTTTTAGAAAGTACCGCCTCAATAACGGCTAGATGACTTCCAAAATAGACGACTTGTTCCATATCTAGGTCTGCATTAATCCCGTCAGCCAGCAAGCGGACACGTGGAAAAAGGTCTCCAGATGCGGAGTTTTTTGACACCAATCCAAGTTTTCCGCCGTTAAGTTGTCGCACATCGTCAATGCCCGAGTCGCAACGAACCACAAGGTAGCCTGTATACTTGGTCTGACCATCCTGAACTGTCGTCAAAGAAGGCTGCAAGCAAGGCATGAGCTCCTTTGCCGCAAGATATTCAAGCGGGGGTAATAAAGCGATTTCAAGCTGTTGCGATTTGAGTTGGGCCGTCATGTCGGCATAATCGTCAATAGCGACAAGCTCGACTGGGATGCCCGTTACCTGTTCCACATAATCTGCGATGCCTTGATAGCCACTCAGCATTACGTTGGAGCTGCCAAATGGGGTGGCTCCAAGTCGTAAAACGGGGACAGTCCTTTTGCCAGGTTGGCATGCCTCCGTGGTGGTAATTGTTGTTTCAGGCTCTTTGGGTGGCCGATGGCATCCAAGAACAGCTGCGCCTACGAAGCACGCAAGGACAAACGTCGAAACGGGGCGCAAACTAGTCCAATTCATCCGGATTTTGGTGGTTAAGGCAATGCTGTTAAGTTGAAGGAAATTTGCCATGGCGCATTCTACTGTCTCTGCGCTTTTCCGGCAACCCCAAAAACCTTCAAATAGTTAGTATTCAGAACGTTGCCTCTTGTCCCTGCCCCCCGTCCCCTGGCCCCGCTACAGATCCTGCCAATGAATCTGTTCTGACTCCTGATTGTTTGTTCTTTTTGGCGTTTGATCTCTTCGTTACAGTTTAAAAACATGTCCGTGGGCATCCTTCCGGACCCAAAATCTCCCGTAGCCAGCCCGACTGTCTCTTAGTGACATCGTCCGGGCGAAATATACGATTGCTAACGTGTACGTTCATCCTTTTGGCCCGGACGGGCCGCTTCGCGGCCTTCATGTCAACCAAAAGACGTCGGGTCCCGGCAACTCCCGATAGCGCCCTCCAGGATTGCCCCCGGAC
>DUVQ01000144.1 GCA_012840965.1 Oligoflexales bacterium
GTCCGGGGGCAATCCTGGAGGGCGCTATCGGGAGTTGCCGGGACCCGACGTCTTTTGGTTGACATGAAGGCCGCGAAGCGGCCCGTCCGGGCCAAAAGGATGAACGTACACGTTAGCAATCGTATATCTCGCCCGGACGATGTCACCAAGAGACAGTCGGGGTGGCTACGGGAGATTTTGGGCCCGGAAGGATGCCCCCGGACATGTTTTACAACTACAACGAAGAGGAAAAACGCCAAAAAGAACAAACAATCAGGAGCCAAAACGTGCTAGTTGGCAGGGACAGGCTCAGGGACCAGGCCCCGAAGTTAGAATGCTGACCTTACAAGACGGAATCCAACGTTGTCAGCGATGTGGTTAGGCTTGTCACTACCGCGGTAAGCCGAGCGCAGGCGGTCAGCGTTCGTCGAATAACCTCCCCCACGAAGGGCTCGCTTCGTCCCATCGTCAGGCCCGGTAGGATCGGTGCAATAGTGACCACAGGTAATGTGGTGGTTGTCAGTAAACCAGTCATTTACCCACTCCCACACATTACCGTGAACATCGTACAGACCCAATGGATTCGCCAACTTGCCCGCAACGGTATGGGTTTCATTATTCGAGTTGTAGCCATACCAAGCAACACTAGGAAGTTCAATTCCTAAAGGAGCACCTGAGCCACAAACCGGCGTACCATCAGGACCAGTGTTACCCCCAACAAAGTATGGCGTACTAGTTCCTGCTCGTGTGGCATGCTCCCATTCTGCCTCGGTGGGCAAACGATAACCCGTACATTCAAGGCCATTAAAGGTTACTTCGCACTCAGAGGGCCCAGAACCTAGCTCACCCGTACAATTTCCGATGGTGTAACAGGGATCGAGGTATTCTCTAACGGAAAGCTTGTTAGCGTAATAAATCGCGTCATACCAGTTTACTTTTTCCACAGGGCAATCATCACAACCACTGTGAGCAGATGGATTGTTACCCATCAAGGTCCGCCACTCTTTCTGGGTCACCTCGGTCTGCTTCATGTAAAAAGCGCGTGTAATCTTGACTGAGTGAACAGGCCCCTCGTTTGTGTTGCGGCACGCTTCGTCATCAGGAGACCCCATATAAAAGGTACACGCAGGAACCAAACACCAGCCATCAACACAGAAGTTTGAGGTTATGCATGCATCGGTCGCCACACAGTTTAGCCCCTCGCGACGGTAGCCCTCATCACAAATGCACAAAGGCGAGTTGTTAGTGGTGACCACACAAGAACCATAACCGCCACAGGTAACGCCAAAGCACACCGAATCTGGCTGTACCTCACCCCCATACAACACGCACTTGTCACCGTCAGAATAGTAACCAGGGCGGCAGAGGCAGACGGGGGTGTCATCGTGTCCGACTGCGCATACCCCGTTTCCAGCGCAATAGACCGATTTACATGGGTTGTTCGTCGAGGTCTCCTTGCACACATCATCTTGCAGTGTGTATCCGTGGTCGCATACGCAGATCGGGCCTTCGGCACCAAGTGCACAGCGCCCGTGCTCACCACAGTCGACTTTAGCACAAATGTTGGTACTGGGAACACACTTGTCGCCTTCCCATTGGTGCCCCTGATTACAGACACATAGGGCTTCGTTGTCATTAGTGACAATGCAAGAGGCATTTTCGCCGCAGTCGACCCCTGAACATGGATCGGCGATGCACTGTTCTCCGTCCCAGTGGTACCCTTGGTTACATACACACAGTGGCTGATTGGCACTGGTGATTACACAGAAGCCATTTTGACCACAGTTGACCCCTGAACATGTGGCAGTCGTTAGCACGCAGCTAGTACCTTCACGACGATAGCCTTGGTCACAGGCACAAAAGGCCTCGTTTGAGGCTGTCACTATGCACGAGCCATGGCCACTGCAGGTGACGCCTTCGCAAGGGTTGGCGGCCGGGGCTTCCATGCAAACTCCATTCTGCTTTGTGGACCCTTCATCGCAAATGCAGATTGGACCTTGGGATGAGACTGCGCAATAACCATTGCCGCAGTTAATGCCAGAGCAGAGATCGTCCAATTGGTCGCCACCATCTCCACAGGCGACGAAAAGCAGTGCTACCAAGGGTATAGCTCTCTTAAACATGAAAAACCTCCAACAGTCGGCGTTTGGCCGAAACAACCTCTTATTAACACCCTAATTAGTCAACAACCGACCTCACGAGACGGAACCCTAAACCGTCTGAACGTAGGTCGCTCGAAGTGAACTCGCGTACTGCAGACCGTATGAACCTGACTTCGTTGCTATAAGCGCCGCCACGCGCAACCCGGCCACGTCCTAGGTCCGGTCCCAATGGGTCGGTGCACTGTGGGTCGCATTCGCCGTAGTAGTATCTATCGTACTTGTCGTGCACCCACTCATACACATTACCGTGAACATCGTACAAACCCCAAGGATTTGGAAGCTTTGTGCCAACAGGATGAGGCTTACCACCGGAGTTGTCCGCGAACCAAGCAATATCGGTTAGTGCTATTTCTAAAGACTCGTCAGATTTGCAAGCTTCTAAGCCCCATTTGTTATATCCGTCACGAACGATGCCACCATTCCAAAGTGCAGTCGTGGTTCCAGCTCTGGCGGCGTATTCCCATTCTGCCTCAGTTGGTAAGCGATAACCGCGACAATCGAGGCCGTTAAAAACCACTGTTTCGCAGATGTCATAATCTAAACCATTGCCAGTACAATCATCCAGCTGATAACAGGGCGGAAGACCTTGTGCAACAGACAGAGCATTCGCGTACGAAACCGCACCATACCAAGTGACATAATCAATAGGGCAGCGATCTCCACAGAAATTAATGGGGTTTGGAGTAGTCTCCATCAATGTCTCCCACTCTTTCTGGGTTACCTCGGTCTGTTTCATGTAGAAAGGACGTGAAATCTTGACAAAATGAGCCGGACTTTCATCACTAAACCGGCATAGTTCATTCTCGGACGACCCCATTCTAAAAGTGCATGCTGGGATTAAGCACCAGTCGTTAGAGCAAGTAACTGAAGCGTCACACTCTTCAATCTTGACACAGTTCAGACCATTGCGGGCATAGCCATCGTCACATATGCATAAGGGCGACCTGTCGCTTGTGACAACGCAAGTACCATGACCACCACAGGTAACACCGGCGCATGGCGTGAGTGGCGCGTCCCCACCATCGCCCTCTACACACTTAGGACCATTATCGAAATCGGAATAATAGCCAGGACGGCAGATGCAGACAGGGGTGTTTAGGTCAGCTACTAAACAGACTCCGTCTCCTGAACATTCAACTCCATCACAGGGGTCGTCTGTCTGAATCTCCTGGCAAGCATCGTTTCGCCAAATAAAGCCCTCATCGCAAATACAGATCGCTCCATCAGCGCCAAATGCACAACGTCCATGTTCGCCACAGTCGATTTCCTCGCATGGATTGGTGGCGATAACACAAGTGTCTGAAGCCCAGTGGAAGCCTTGGTCACAGATACACAAGGCCTTCTTATCGCTTGTAACTACGCAAGAACCATTGGGGCCGCAGTCGGTGTCTGCGCAAGGTGAGTCTGATTGTTCAACTTTCACACATTTGTCACCGTCAGAATAGTAGCCAGGGCGGCAGTAGCAGACGGCGGTGTTGTCACTTGAGATGCCGCAAACTCCATTTCCTGCGCACACGACTCCTTCACAGGGGTTTGGTTCAGGGGTCTCCTTGCAAACTCCATTTTGCAGTGTAAATCCGTCGTCGCAGACGCAAAATGGCCCATCTGAGCCAAGCGCACAGCGCCCATGCTCACCACAGTCGACTTCCGCACAGGGATTGCCGGTTAAAACGCACTTGTCGCCATCTCGATGGTAGCCATCGTCACAAAGGCATAGCGGCTCAAAAGTGCTGGTTACCACGCAGAAGCTATTGTCGCCACAGGTGACTCTTGCACATGGGCTGGGGTCAATAACGCAATCGGTGCCTTCGGCATGGTACCCTTCGTCACAGGCACAAAAGGCTTTATTTTCGGCGGTTACTAAGCAAGTGCCATGATTACTGCAGGTCACACCGGTACAAGGGTCCGACGGCTTGGATTCCACACAAGTACCGTTTTGTGGTCTATAGCCATGGCCACAGACGCAGACTGGACCCTCGGGACCAACTATACAATGACCATTGGCACCACAATTAACATCAATGCACTGATTACCCGACTAATCGCCATCTCCGCAGGCGATAAAAAGCACTGCTACCAATGGTAAAGCTCTCTTGAACATGAGAATCCTCCAAACAATCGGTATTAGCCCTAAAGAAACCAATTTACAAACTAGGCGGCGGGAGTCCGTCGTTGCAAAAGTTACCACCAGCTTGAAATGCCGTCAACAGAATTTTGGCGTAAATATCGGGAATTTTGGGGACAGGGACAGGAGGCAGGGCCTGGGACAGGGCCGGGTGAAGAGTGAAGAGTGAAGAGTGAAGAGTGAAGAGTGAAGAGTGAAGGGGGAAGGGGCAGGTGGCGGGGGACAGGGAGCGGGGGAAAACAATTTAGGGGTGCTGGGGCTGTTGGCTGGTATAATGCGGCGTCCTTGGTTCTTGGGTGGGATAGTTTGGTTTTAAACGGTACTGTTACTCGCGTTCGCTTCGTTAATGAACAGGGTGATTTTTCTGTTTTTGATGTTTTGCTTCCTGACAAAACCCAGGCCACTGTTAGTGGGCCTAGTGTTTTAGTTGCCCAAGGGCTCCAAGTGCGTGTAACAGGTGAATGGCAGGACCATCCTCGTTATGGCAAAAGATTTCGAGCTGCCTCCGTCTTGGTGCTGCCTCCGTCTGACTTGGATGGGATTGTTGCCTATCTAAAATCAGGCCAGATTCCTGGGATTGGGGAAAAATTTGCCGCCAGGATAGCTGCTCACTTTGGGCCAAAGCTGGCGTGGGTTTTGGATAACGAGCCTGAAAGACTGACTGAAGTTCCAGGCATTGGTAAGGATAGAGCTGCCAAAGTTGCCCAAGCATGGCATAGCCAGGTTGAAGAACGCCAGACCATGGTTTTGCTGCTCGATATGGGGCTGACGCAAAATCAAGCCTCAAGGGCGGTTCGTGTTTATGGCCATGAGGCTCCAGCCGTGGTCGCTGCTGATCCCTATGTATTGGCTGAGCATGTAAGCGGTTTTGGTTTTTTGACCGCCGATAAAATCGCCAAACGTGCTGGAATTACTGCTGATTCTATAATTCGACAGCAGGCCGCTGTCCGACACATCCTCTTGCAGGCATCAAACTTTGGCCACTTGTTTTTGCCACTTGAAGAATTGGCTTCCCAGGTAGCTGTTCTGACTGAGCAACCTGAGCAGCTGGCCTTGGATACCGTTGAAAAGATGGCTAAAGACGGCAAGGTGGTCGTGGAAACGGTATTTGAAGGCAAAATCGTCTTTGATATTCACCTTCACAAAGCGGAAATTCAGGTTGCAAACCGAGTCCGCCAGTTGGCCGGCATTGGCGTCCGACCTGTTGAGGTGACTGGTGAGGCAGTTTCAAGACTGGCGGCATCTCAAAGGGCCGCACTGCAAAGCATAGCGTCATCATCCATGGCCGTTTTGACCGGTGGACCTGGCACCGGAAAAACCACTGTAATTGGGGCAATCTTGAGCCTTGCTGACCAAGCTGGGTTAAAGACCGCCTTGGCCGCCCCAACTGGCAGGGCAGCCATGCGCATGAAGGAGGCCACCGGTCGAGAGGCCAAAACACTGCACAGGCTGTTGGAATTCAATCCCCAAAACGGTCGCTTCATGCGTGATGAACACAATCCCCTCGATGCAGATTGGGTCGTCATAGATGAAGCCTCCATGTTGGACATAAGCTTGGCTGATCACCTGTTGAGGGCCATATCACCTGGAACTAGGCTGACCTTTGTTGGAGACGCCGACCAATTACCCCCTGTAGGGCCTGGCGATCCTTTTCGCTCCCTGATTGCCTCTGAAGTAGTTCCAGTCGCCAGGCTCACCGAGGTTTTTCGCCAAGAAGAAGGCAGTGAAATAGTGGCCGCCGCACATCAGGTTCTAAAAGGCAGGAACATTGAATGTGGCACTGATTCTGGAAACAGAGGCCCTGACGAGCTAGGCGACTTTTATCTTGTCGTTCGCGAGGATGCTGCGGATCTGGCAAGGATGGCCGAGCACCTTGTAGCCGAGCGCATCCCAGCTAGGTTTGGCTTGGACCCATTGACTGACATTCAAGTCCTGTCCCCAATGCGAAGGTCCGAGTGCGGAACTGACGCCTTGAACACCGCTCTACGCCAGCGTTTGAACCCACAAGCAGCAAAGCAGCCTTTCCCAGCTGTTGGCGACAAGGTCATCCAAACCAAAAACAACTACGACCGCGAGGTCTTCAACGGTGACGTCGGTGTAGTGCTAAACGTCAGCCCTGAAGGCACCACAGTACAATTCGATGACCGCATAGTCTTCTTTGAAGCTGGTGAAACAGACGACCTAGCTCCAGCCTACGCGATTACCGTCCACAAATCTCAAGGCAGCGAATTTCCAGCAGTTGTAATCTGCGTCCACACCTCCCACTACGTCATGCTCCGCCGCAACCTGCTGTACACCGCGATAACCCGCGGCAAAAAGCTGGTAGTAGTCTGCACAAACCAAAGGGCCCTAAAGATCGCGCTAAGCAACTATCTGGTCGAGCCCAGAAATTCAATGCTTGTGGAGAGGCTTGGGGGGCGGGGACATGTTTTAAAACTGTAACGAAGAGGAAAAACGCCAAAAAGAACAAACAATTTGTATCCGGAACAGACAGATTTGCAGGCTCAGGGAGGGGGGCGGGAGTAGGAACAGGATCAGGGTCAGGGGCAAGTGTGATTTGCTGTGCCTGGGGTGGCGGCGTCTCCACCTGGCAGGCGGTGGTCGTCCCTTGTTGTGCACCAAAAGAAGCCCCAGTCGTTGAACTCGTGGTCTATGCAACTGACATCGAGATTCACCGACGCTCCCTTGGCGGCTGGCCAGTCATTTGCCCCAATTTCATAGCGGACTTCATCAATTATTGTCCCATTCCAGGAAAGAATAATCTCGTCATCCGGCGCGGCCATGGTGAATCGACTTCCATACACCCAGTCAGGTACAAACCCACCATTCACTTTCGGATCGCCATTTTTCGCCAAAACCAACAGCGCTTGTGGCTCGATGACCAAACTACCCGAATCTGGCAGTATCCTTACGCGGTCTCTTTTAGCATCTGACAGCTCCCAACCTGCAATATCAATCGGCTTATCAGTCATGTTCTTCAGCTCCACAAACTCGCCATTCGACCCTCCAGCAACTGGAGTATGGTGAAACTCTGTAA
>DUVQ01000145.1 GCA_012840965.1 Oligoflexales bacterium
CGCGGCCTTCATGTCAACCAAAAGACGTCGGGTCCCGGCAACTCCCGATAGCGCCCTCCAGGATTGCCCCCGGACCATGTTGCAGGGTGCCCTCTCGACCTTCTTTTAGCTCCAGATCCTGCAGATCAGCACGATCATTTCCCCGCCCCCACCCCTGTCCCCGCCAATTTCCCCTGTTGACATCCCTGCCTGTTCGAACTACAACTGCGTCTATGGACGAAATCCTTGATGATAGTCTAACTGCCCAGATTCAATACCAAGATGGTCACCCTGTGACTTTGCGCCAAAGCAAGGTCAGGCTTTTGATCAAGGGTGAACCTGCCCAAGAGCTGATTTGTGAAAAGGACACCATTTCAATTGGTTCTGCGCAACGAAACGACGTCGTGCTGAAAGACCGTAGGGTCAGTCGCGAGCATTGCAAGATTGTGTTGGAGCCGCTGGGCTATGTGATTACTGACCTTGGTTCGACTAATGGCACCTATGTGAATAAAACTCGGGTGCGTGAGGCTTTTTTGACAAGTGGGGCGAATCTGAATCTGGGTGGTTTGGAAATGAAGTTTTTCATAATCAACAAACAGATAAAGATTGCGCCGTCAACAGAAGATCGTTTTGGGCTGATAATTGGTCGCAGTCGTCAAATGCGTGAAATCTTTACTATTTTGGAGAAAATTTCGCCAACAAATTCGACGGTTGTGTTGGAGGGACAGACTGGGACCGGTAAAGAGGTCGTGTCGAGAACGATCCACACACAAAGTCTGCGAGCTAATGGCCCTTTTGTGGTCTTTGACTGTAGCGCTGTCCCAAAGGACCTGCTTGAGACCGAGCTATTTGGCCATGAGCGTGGGGCTTTTACAGGGGCTTCTCAAAGTCGAAAGGGCCTGTTCGAGATGGCGGATGGTGGGACGTTGTTTTTGGACGAGATTGGAGAATTGGGCCTTGACCTGCAACCTAAGCTGCTTCGAGCCTTGGAACACCGTGAAATCAGGCGGGTTGGCTCAAACAAATCAGTTCCAATCGACGTTCGCTTGATTGCGGCAACCAACCGCGACTTGCAAAAGGAAGTGCGAGCCAAGCGCTTCCGTGAAGACCTGTATTTCAGATTGTCGGTGGTAAAAATCAAGTTGCCTGAGCTAAAACGTCGCTCTGAAGATATCGAGTTGTTGGCAAATCACTTTTTGGAAATGATGAACCGACAAAATCCAGGCGCGACACCGAAAAGTTTCGCCCCCCAGGCTTTGGCGGCATTAAGAGCCTATGCATGGCCTGGAAATGTGCGAGAGTTGTTAAACGTTGTAGAGCGCGCAAGCCTTTTTGCCGACGAAGACATTATTCAGCTTGAGGACCTGCCAAAGCATATAGCCCCAGGACAAGGTGTTGCAGAATGTGTAAACGACGTTTTTGATAATGATTTCAAGCATGCCAAAGAAAATTGGGTCGAACAGTTCGAAAAGGAGTATCTTTCGTCACTGTTGGCGCGGTGCAACGGCAGTTTGTCGGCTGCGGCCAAGGAGGCAGACTTAGACCGAAAGCACCTGCGAAAATTGGTCCGAAAATATGGCTTGATCACCCAGGAACATTAGGACCAAAAGGCGTGTCCAGATATGACAAGGAGATGAACGTGGCAAGAAAGAAGTCAGGACCTAAAAAAGCAGATCCAAACGCTAAAAAGGGGACTCGTTTAGAAGACTTTTTGGATGACTGGGGACGGCTGGTTATCCCAGTTGGAACTGCGGCTATCTTGGCGCTTCTGCGATTCGTAGGAATCTTAAACGACATCAGCTTGGGCTATGTGATTGGCCTGTTGATGCTTCTTTCCACCATGGCCGCCTTTGGATTGATGATTTATCGCAATCCATTTCCTGACTGGGTCCGGTGGGGAACTATAGCTGCTGGAGTCCTGTTTTTAATCGGGGCTTTTACCCCTTTTACAACCGAGATTTATCCAGGCACTCCTGTAAAGCAGATTAGTGTCTCTAAGTCCGAGGAAAGTATAGTTATCGAGGGCTTAAAAGGTGGTAACTACAGGGTTGACGTCTTGGCCAAATCATTCGCCGAGGCAGGCGCTGCCAGAACGGGCCAAGGTCAGTACAGAATCAAGGTAGGAGGCAAGGAACTGACAGGCTCAGTGTCGGATACCGTGCGGGCTACGAGGGGGCGCAAAGGAATGGCTGGCCAAGTTGAAGACCGCCACTTCCAGAACACCCACCATCTTCGGCTATCTGGTGGCGACGTCGAGGTCGTACCCGAGCGAATTGACGCAATAATTGGCCCCGATCTGGTTTTATCAATCTACAAGGTCTGGTTGTCACCTTATTTGGCTGCCGGATTGTTAGTGCTGGTCGGGCTTTGGGGAATGTTCTTAGACGGCGTTTTTCAAGATCTGACCTGGCGATGGCGACTGTCTCCATGGTGGGGGGTTGGAGCCATGTTTGTTTGGACCTTTATGGCGAACTACGACCCATCCAACATGCCAGCTGCCGCGATCTGGAGCGCTGTTTTTGGAGGCCTTGGCGGATTTTTGATTGGATGGCTGTGTTCGCTGTTAGCCAGAAGATTTCTTGGCAAGCTACGAAACAAGTTTTGAGGGGCCGCTACAGCTTAAAGGTCTTACCTAATCCCAATTCCTTGGAACCAAAAAACGCCAGATGTGTTGCAAACAAAGTGAGCGGCTTGGCCTTTAAAGCAACGTTATCGACTTTAATGACCAAGGGAAGCGCCTTTTTCATCAACTGCTGGCCAGCATTAGGCTTGACACCAAGCTGGCCAATCACAGGGGCTATCAGGTGATACTTGATTGAGCGTTCAATCTTGAAAATCTCGCCGGCCCCTTCCAAAAGTGCCGCCCCATCAGGCAAGGACAACACCGCCTGAATCGAAGGCACATGAGCCACCAACTCACCAATCTTGTCGGTCACCTTTGAAGCGTGAGGTATCTTGCCAAGCAGCTGCTCAATCGGCGCTAAGGTGGGACGTACCCGCACTCTGGCAAACACTCGACCACCAGCCCTCAGCTCTCTGGCGGCCTTCTTAAGAACAACCAAAGGCTCGTTATAGCTGGCCAAGGTCGAATAAAAGATGGCCATATCAAAACCGGAAGAGGCAAAATCTCGCTTCATATAGTCAGAAGCATAAAAATTAAGCTGGATCCCACGGTTGCCAGCCGCCTGCAACACAGGCTCGTGTAACGATTCATCCGGCTCAACAACCGTAACAAAAACGCCAGCTTTCACCAGTTCAAGCGCGATCCTGCCTTGATCCTCAAGCCCCACAACCAAGGCCCTGCGCACGCCTTCAGTTCCCCAAGCGAAAAGCTCCTTTAAGATTTCACCCTCAAGCAAGTCCGCCACTTCGGGATTAGCCAGGTAATCTTCGCGATTTTGTCCGCTAACACGACGTACACGCGCCTCTTCCTCTATGGATCGTTTCGTTCGAACCATTGGATTTGCCTCCGATTTTAACTACAGCTACAGGGTTCGATTGGCAACTTCGGTGACCACGCGGTTTACAAATTCGTCCAGGGGCATAGCACCAAGGTCCTCACCGGATCTTAACCGCACAGAGACAGAGCCTGACTCTGCCTCACGACCGCCAATCACAAGCTGATAGCCATATTGCTGCAACTGGGCGTCACGAATTTTGCGCCCAAGATTTTCCTTTCGACTGTCAAGGTCAGCTCTGATGCCAGCCTTGGCCAACGCATCGGTGACCGTCTGCGCCCAATCTAAGAACTTGTCAGAGACTGGGACTACTTTGACCTGATTTGGATTCAGCCACAGCGGGAATTTACCACCGTAGTGCTCGATTAGGATTCCGATAAAGCGCTCCAAAGAGCCCAAAATCGCCCGGTGGATCATCACTGGAGTTTTTCTGGTCCCATCCGCGGCTTCATAGGTGGCTTTAAAGCGTTCTGGCATGGAAAAGTCCACCTGAATCGTTCCACACTGCCAAGAACGTCCCATACAATCGCGGATGTGGAAGTCGATCTTGGGGCCGTAAAATGCGCCATCGCCAGGGTTTAGCTGATAGCTGATGTCCTGAGACTCAAGCGCATTTTGCAACCCTGCCTCGGCGATTTGCCAAATTTCATCGCTTCCAATCGATTTTTCAGGCCTGGTTGACAGCTCGACATGCACGTCTGAAAAGCCAAAAGTTTCATAAATTTCAAACACTTGTCGGATCACATTGACGACTTCATCCTTTACCTGCTCTGGGGTACAAAAGATGTGAGCGTCATCTTGTGTAAACGCCCTGACCCTGAACAAACCATGCAAAACCCCTGAAAGTTCATGACGATGCACCAAACCAAGCTCGGCAACCCGCAAAGGAAACTCGCGGTAGCTATGCATCTTGGCTTTGTAAACCAAGAGCCCGCCTGGGCAGTTCATTGGCTTAACAGCATGGGGGGTATCGTCAATATTGGTGAAGTACATGTTCTTTTGGTAATGGTCCCAGTGTCCGGACATCTGCCACAGAACTTGATTCAGTATCTGAGGGGTCTGAATCTCGGTATAGCCATATTTGTGGTGAACTTGGCGCCAGTAATCAACCACGGTGTTTTTCAGCACCATCCCTTTGGCGTGCCAAAACGGAAATCCAGTGCCCTCTTCGTGGAACGAAAACAGGTCCATCTCTTGGCCAAGCCGTCTATGGTCGCGCTCCTTGGCGGCCTGAAGCTTTGCTAGATAGTCGTCCAGTTCCTCGGCAGTTGGGAAGCTGATCCCATAGATCCGCTGCAGCTGTGGCCTGTTTATGTCGCCACGCCAGTAAGCCCCAGCAACCTTGGTCAGTTTAAAGGCTTTGATAAACGAGGTGCTTGGAACGTGTGGACCACGACACAAATCAATAAAATCGCCTTGTTGATAGGCGGAAATGGTCCCCTCTTCCAGTTCCTGGATCATCTCAACCTTGAAGGGGTTGTCAGCAAACTGGGCCAAGGCCTGCTCTTTGGGCAGCTCTATTCTGCGAATGGGCAGGTTTTCTGCCACGATCTTGGCCATCTCAGCCTCGATTCGCTGAAGATCCTCGGGGGTAAATGGCTGGGCACCAAAGTCATAATAAAACCCTTCCTCGACGACTGGGCCAATGGTGGGTTTTGCGTCTGGGAAAAGCCTTAGAACAGCCTGGGCCATGAGGTGAGCACTTGAGTGGCGAAACGTATCAAGTCCGCCCTCGTCAGCAAAGGTCAAGGTCTTGGCGCTGGCGTTAGGGATGACGGTAGCCATCAAATCGTACCTATGGTCACCAACCTCCACTGCCAGGATGCTGGACGTGTCTAATGAATTGCCCAAATGGTCAGCGATAACCTGGGCCCATGATGAATCAGACTGAACATCAAACCGTTGATTATTTATTTCTACAGAGACCTGCGACATGAAATCCTCGTATCAGAATGAAAAGCGGACCACCAGCGGTGGGGCGCTATTTTACAACTTTATTATTTTTGGGACAAGTAGCGGGCGGCGCGAGGGGTGGGCGGCTGGGGGCGGGGGCAGGGGTGGGGCGCTCAATCCTCCGGGGCAGGTGCCGTCCTGGCGAGCCGGAAGCCAACGCCGACGTCGCGGTGGTCGGGACCGCCGAAGTTGCGAAACGCCGCCCGCACGAACCCGGCGTAGTAGCCCCAGGAACCGCCGCGAACAACCCGGTGAAGGCCTTCATCGGGGCCTCGTGGATCTTCACAGCCCTCATCACAAGTTTGGTAATATCCAGGATCAAACCAGTCATAAACCCATTCAAAAACATTACCGTGAACATCGTACAAACCAAATGGATTGGCTGCTTTTTGAGCAACTGGATGGGTTCTACCTTCCGAGTTGTAGTTATACCAAGCAGCCTCGTGTAGCAAAATTCCAGCATTATCATCAGCCCCCATGCACACTGGATCCCCACCATCCGTGATGTTGCTTCCTATCCAATATGCAGTCTTAGTTCCAGCTCGGGTGGCATATTCCCATTCTGCCTCGGTGGGTAAACGATAGCCTTTGCAGTCAAGGCCTTTGAAAAATACGTTACAGTTATTCAGGTCAACGCCCACAGCACCTGTGCATCCATCCAACCGGTAACAGGATTCAAGATTCTCAGCCTCGGAAAGCCTGTTCGCATAATAAACAGCATCATACCAGCTGACATTTTCAACAGGGCAGTCTTCACCACAATCGCTAAAACGAGATGGATTGTTACCAATCAAGCGGTGCCAATCACCCTGAGTCACTTCAGTCTGTTGCATATAGAATGGACGAGTTATTGTAACTGAATGAAGTGGACCTTCTACAAACCAACGACATTTTTCATATTCAGGGGAGCCCATTTCAAAGGTGCATGCCGGGATTAGGCACCAGCCTTCATCGCAGTCAGCACCGGTAACACAATCATCGACCTGTAAACAGTAGTTGCCAAAGTTGCGGTAGCCCTCGTCACAGTTACAAAAGGTGGAAGCGTCATCATTAATCGCGCAAGTGCCGTGACCGCTGCAGCCGACACCTAGACATGGATCTTCGATGCACTGGTTGCCAAAGCGATGGTAGCCCTCGTTGCAGATACAAAAGGCATCGCCGGAACCAGTGACTACACAGGTGCCGTTATCACTGCAGGTAACGCCTGAACATGGGTTATCAATGGCAACGCAAGTAAGGCCGTCAGCACGGAAACCTTCGTTGCAGACACAAAAGGCTTCGCCGGAACCACTGATTAC
>DUVQ01000146.1 GCA_012840965.1 Oligoflexales bacterium
ACCAAGTCAAACCATCGTCGGTGGTCCAAAGGTCGAAGCCCTCGGGATTTTGATTAACCATAGGTAACAACGAGACAGCTTCAACTATGTCTGCCCTGTACTGCTGCTGTGTAACGCCAAGTAGTTGTAGCGAGGAATCATTTAAATAGCGCAAAAAGACCTTGATATCAAAGGTAGATGCGAACAGCCTACCGTCCCAGACTTCCATCCACCATACGTACTGATTTAGCGAGTAATTTGCCCGTTGATATCGTGATGGCATGACGATTTGCTGGTCAGTGGCAGTATAAAAACCAGCTCGATGGTCACTTTTTCGATAAAGGAAGATGTCATCTGGGTCTCCAACCAGAAGTTGCCATTGGTCCGAAGCGTCAAAACGATAGATCTGAGGGGGTCTCATGTTCATCGTCAGACTGTTTAGCCCACCTGAAACCCACGGTCCCAGCATGTCAGTCAGTGTGCCGACATAGACTTGGTCCTTGAAAACTGCCAAGCTGGCTGCTTTAAAGGCTGGGACTCCGAGCCCTGCAGGCAGCTTTCCACCTGAGCCCACAATTGGCACCCATTCCCAACCGGTTTCGGCAGAGGCGTTTGGTGCGTCAGGTGCTAAGCGCCCTTTGAACATGTGAAACCCCTGGTTGGCTTTTTCGGCAACAGGATCAGGATTGCCCAAGATCACGTACAACCAACCATTAAACTCGACCATTTGCCAAAGAGAAAACCCTGAAGATTCAAACAAGCCGCCAAAATCGGAGTCATCCGCAATTTTGGACCAACCTTCAGTAGAAGCGTCTGAGCCTTCAGGTTGTTCGGGAGGGTTCTCAGAGGCGAAGAGCTCATTGGTTTGGGTGGCCACTAACAAGCGGCCATCGTAAACCGCAAGGGGGCGTAGCGAATTTCTGGTGCCAGACTCCCAGGGGGCTACCCTAAAGACTTCCTTGGGTTGAGCATCAGGAGCTGCACCAGGTTCAAATTTAAGCATCCTGGCAGGCGAAAGGCCCAATGGTTCCACTGTCACCGCAAAAAGGGCTGGGCCATCTGGGGTTTCATAGGTCATGCATCCCCTAAAACCAATCTCCTTAGGCAATTTCTCCAGTGCTCCCGATAAATTTGATGCCCGAAACACTTCCTCAAAATCGCCGGTACCGTCCAGTTTCCAACGATACATCCTGGCCCTGCCATCAGTTGCCTCGGGGAGGTCTTCCTTGAACACAGGTTGTATTTGCTCTTGCGAGACCCCTGCGGCCATGGCAAAGGCGAGTATCAAGTCACGCCCAGTTCCTACGTACAACCATCCCTCAGACGACGGATCTGCTGGGTCGGGCAGCACATCCATGCACCAAGCGTACGAATTTTCCCTGTCCCCACCTGGAACTAGCCCATCAACGAAGGGCGTCTGTAGGCCAGCCGTTGGGTTTGATACCCGCTGAGCTTGAAATTTAGGAGCAGGATCGCCACAGGAGATCAGGGCAATACAGGCAAATAGAAGCACCCCACCCGACTTTAATCTGAGCTCGTACAAAGATACCTCTGAAAAAAGCACGAAACGATTATAGCGGACTAAACAAAGTTAACAATCACCAAGCACACAAAATCACAACCTAAATGTTAACTCTGCCCCTGTCCCCGCCCCTGTCCCCGCCCCTGCATCACCCCACGCCGTCCAGAATGCTGGCGATGCGCCTTGCCATTAGCAGGACATGCTCTTGAGCTGGCCCCTCATCGTTGGTACAGACCAGGTAGCGTTTGGACCGTGCGATGCCGTTCTGGCCCACCCTTGCAGCAGTCAGCATGAACGACATCGGCCCCAAAGAGCTCGACAACTCCATGCGCACCCACGGAAGTTCTACGTGCAAAGACGTAACCTTGGCCCCCCACAAGAAGGTCTCATCGACATCTGAGACCCGGGTCAGCACGCGGGCAACCATTGCTGGCGACAGCGGCCGGGCATCTATTTCGTCCTCGACATCCTTAAACGCCCGCCGGATACACCCGACCAGAAGGGAATCCAAATCGTCGGCCGGGTTGTCACGAGTAACAGCAACGCAAAGGTCCGCCATGTCCGCTATTGATAACACGTCGATTGGAAAGTGAAGCTGTGCCCGTCGAACCTTGGCTAACAACGGATCGTTATCCGGCACGTCGGTCGACGGGGACAGCCGACGCATCATCGCGTAGCAAGCCTCCATACCAGGCTCTCTAAACCGCCATGGCAACTCTTGAATATCCGGCCTACGAATGCACCCTGAAAAAAACGGATGATCTGGCATATCTGGAACCAACAGCCCGTCCGCCTCAGCAAGCACAGTGACGAGTCGGCCTGGAATCAATTGCAGCCGATTTCGCAAGAAGTTCCCGCCAATGTCTATGCCAATCCGACGGGCTTCGTACAGGTTCGTTGCTAGATCCTTAGCCGTTGTCCACGGGGTAAAGAGGATAAAACTCAGGTTTCCTGGGGGATAATCGAAGGCATCTGGGAAACGCGCCTTGATACTGGCCATCCTCTGACGCACCTTTAGCACCTGGTCGGACGTGATGCCCTTGTTCAGGCGCTCATTCTCAACCGGAGATAGGTTCTCGATGCCCATTGAGAATACAGCGACCTGGTGTCCTGCGGCTTTGATCGCTGGTAGCATCTCTTCTAGCTCATCTGCCCGCCTCAGAAACTCGTCGATGCGGCAAGTGAACAAGAACTGGCTGGGCGGATAATCATGAATCGACAAAAGGCGGTTAAAAAACTCCTTGAAGTGCAAAAATGGGTAGGAACCAACTAGGTTGAACACCAAACGACGCTCAGGAGTGGAGGCTAGTGCCCGCGCAGCTTTCAAGTGGCGAAACAGGGTCTCCATAGGGGCAATTTTGGTGTGTAACAATGGGGAGTCAGCTGCCGCGCAAAACGAGCAGCCGCACCATGACCAAACCTCTGGAACATAGGCAAAGTACTGGTTTTCAGACAGCTGGCGCTTCCAGGTGCAAGCCCGACCTACAGCAATCTCAATGTGCCACTGAGCATGTTCTGCGGCAAAATTCAGGTTCTCACTGCGGTATGAGGGAAGTATATGATCAAGCGGATGAACCGCGTCCGGAAATGCCCGATCAAAAGCATCAGTACAGCCAAGCCAATCCATGAATGAACGAAACCACGCACTCTCGCGAAGCCCCTCGCTCAGCACGCGCACAAGCGGCGCTGGTTCCATCTGTTCGAGTTCAGCGCGTAGCTCCTCATCTGCCTCCACGTTAAGGCACAGGTGCGTTGGACTCAACGTCTTGAGCCGTTTTATCAACACTCGCCTTTCCTCGTCTCCAAGTCGAGGCGCTAGCTCGGATGGGTCCACATCCATCCCGATGCGCAACCAAGTGGTCTGCACCCCTTCGAGCAGGTCTAACCCATGGGCAAACGGAAACGACTGCGCGGGATAGGGATGTATCTGGGTTCGATTCAAGACCTCGACCAGCACCAACCTCACACGCGGCTCAGCAGTTGTACGCCCTTTGGAGTCCATTGAACAACCATCCAGCCCAAGCCAAAATTCTGCCCCTGCCCCTGTCCCCGTCCCTGCCCCCGTCCCCGCCCCTGCCCCTGTCCCTGTCCCTGTCCCCGTCCCCGTCCCTGTCCCTGTCCCTGTCCCTAATCGTAATAAAACATCCCGATCCGGTCGTAGGTGATGGCCCCAAAGAAATTGACCAGTAACGAGATCGCGAAGGCTACATAAAAACCCTTGCCGAATTTGCGGTTGCCGGCTGCCAACATCAAGATCATGTAGGGCATGAAATCCATGGAAAACCGGTATCCGAATTGTGCCCAGCCGGTGTTTTGGTAAAACAGGCTTGGAATGGCCACAAAAGCCATTGCTATGGCAAGGTTGCGTCCAAAGGCACCAAAATCCTTTGGCCATAACAAAAAGATAAATACAGGCGTGCTAAACAGCATCGACAATCCGTGCCGCGTTATGTGGATGTATGGTGCCACGCCATCAATAACCGGCGGATTTATAAATGCTGCCGCCAGATTAGCCCTTAAAAACCAAAAGCTGAAAAGACCATGATCACGGATAGATGGCCTAGTTCCAGCGGCTAAAAATTTGTGTCCGAACTCAAAGGGATTTTCAAATCGGGCGTAGTTGTAAGCCATCAAAGCGCCGCCGACTGCCAAAATAGGAACTGCAAATAACACGCCCTTTTTCAAAATGTAGGCAAAACCTGGCCATCTCAATCGGTCGCCATCCCTAAACATTTCAAGGGCAAAGAAGATGAAGGCAAAGGCAATAGGCGTCCTGGTCGCCATCCCAAGGCCAAGCATCAAACCTGCCAAAAATGGGCGCCTGGCCTCAATCGCAAACAGGATGTAAAGCACATGCAAGGTAAAGCCCAGCACCAAGGCGGTAAACCACACCTCGCCCCTAATCGCCGAAAACAGGTTGACGGTGCCAAATGTAAAAAGAATTGTTAAAACGACGTTTTCACGCCTAGAACGAGCGGAAAGCTCCCGCAACCGTAAATATTCCAGCAGCGTAAACAAAAGCAGCGCATTTAATGCCGCGTTCAAGACTGTGAACAAGACGTCGTTAAAGTTGTATCCCCAAATCAGATAGAAGGGGATCATTGCCACAGCTGGAAAAGGCGGAAACGACATGTAGTACTTGGTTTCATCACAACGTCTGGGCGGGTCACCGCAGTCTTTTGCCACATCTAGCTGGGTGTCGATTATCCGGCGGGTGCCATCCAGTTCGACAAAGCGCTTCTTTTGCTCGCCCTGCTTGTCACCCCATGGAAAAACCCCCTTTACCCAGGTCCCATCAGTCAGCTTGAATTCGCGGATACTGGCCCAATCGTTCCACCCTACCCCCTTCCCACCTGCATCCGTTGTATGGCGATCAATCGCGGCCTGATAGCCTTTTGGGTCGCCTTCCCTGGGTTTCTGACCCCTGATGCGCTTGGGAGTATCCGTGCCCACTTGGCCATTTACAAAAGAATGGGCAAGGTCAATAAAATGAAAGTGCCTTGAAGGTCCCAATATATTGTCGAAGGAAAACAACGACAGACCTATCGCTGCGCCAATAAAAACCAGCAGTTCAACCTTCCGACGCACCAAAAACTCACGAATCTTGTTCAAGCGTGCCTCCACGCACTTGGAGCGCAAAATATATCAGAGCGTGCGTCCTTCTGCTATCCTAACGACACATTGTGAAAACTTGCGATTCACAATGGTTGCTAATTTGGAGTTATTTCATGCCGCTGGTTTCGTTGCATCAGGTCCATAAAAGGTACCCTACCGGGACTGAGGCTTTGTCTGGCGTCAGCTTTTCCATTGAACCGGGCGAGTTCGTTTTTCTGTCCGGCCCAAGCGGAGCAGGCAAGAGCACTCTTTTGCGCCTGCTTTTACACATGGAAATTGCTACAAAGGGGGATGTCCTGCTGTTTGGAAGGAACCTAGCAGCCCTTAGTCGCTCATCAGTGCCATATCTAAGGCGAAATATCGGCGCGATATTTCAAGACTTTAGGCTGTTGCCAGATAGGACCGTATTTGAAAACGTAGCTGTAGGGCTACATATCCTGGGACTATCGCGCAAAGAGATTAAACAGCGCGTTACCAACACGCTTTATGATCTGTCGATTGATCGCTACGCACAGGCTTTTCCTTCCATGCTTTCAGGTGGTGAGCAACAAAGGGTCGCTATTGCTAGGGCGTTGGTAATGCATCCTGCGCTGATTCTGGCCGACGAGCCTACTGGAAACCTCGACTGGGAGCTTTCCAATGATATTGTTCGCCTTTTCGATGATCTGAACGCCAAGGGCACCACCGTTATCATGGCAACCCATGATCGCTTCTTGCTAAATGCGTTTCCAAGAAGGACTTTGTTGCTGAACAAGGGTTTTTTGATTGAGGATTTTCAGCCTTCACAAACGAATGACGATGAAACTGAAGAAGGGGTGGATGAAGAGCCAAAAGAAGTCCCACCTATAATACAACCCCTGGATATGACTGCTGCTTTAAGAAACCTGCATACACCTCCGCCTTTACCAAAGCAGCAAAAAATTGCGGGAATAGATGGCGAGGAGGTTTCATCATGAGCAAACCATTCGTCACAGGAGCCCGCCGATTTTTACACGCCCTTGGTGAAGGATTTAAGGGGCTTTTTGTGGCCCCAGGCCAGACTCTGGCTTGCATTCTTTCGCTGGCTATCGCTGGTAGTCTGCTGGTTTTATCTTTGTCCTTTGCTGATCTAGCGGTTTCTATGCTCGACAGGACTACTCGCAATACCGAGGTGCTGGTTTATCTGAAGGAGCAGGTCACCTCAAAAGAGATTATGGTGCTGATGGACAGAATTAAAGGGCGGCCTGACGTTTTGGCTGTTAAATATCTGACTGCGGACCAAGACAGGGCCCTTAACGAAGAATTACTGCCACAGGACATTGTGGCGTCCATGCCACAAGGTTCTATTCCAGGTCAACACGCCCTAAACATTGCATTTGACAGTGGAACCGTGGACTTACAGGTAATTGAGGATCTTTCGAAGTTCCTGAAAACCTTGGAAGAGGTCGATATCGTAGCCGAGCCACCTGTAGGCGCAGCCAGAGTCCAGGCTTTGGCTACTGTGATTCAATATGGTCAGGTGATTGCAGCGATTTTGGCTGCTTTGTTGCTTGGAGGAATCCTGTTTTTCGTAGTTGGCACATTGGCTAGGACCATGGATTCTCGCCTGGAGGAAATGGCCATCTTGAAACTGCTGGGTGCCACAGATCTTCACCTAAAAGCGCCGCTTTATATTCAAGGAATCGTTCAGGGACTTTTGGGGCTTATAGCTGGAGCAGTCGTCGCCAAGGTCATTATCGCCGCGACAAACGGATACATCGTGGCCACCCTTGGGTTGATGAGACCCATTCCCTTTAACCAGCCATTGGTCTTTACTTTAGCGGCAATTGGGGGTGTATTGGTTGGAATCTTGGCAGCATCCATAGCTTCTCTTCGGAGACTGCCATGATCAGGTGGCCAACCGCGCTGGCGGCTATCTTGGTGGCGGCCTTTGTCCAAAATGCTTATGGCCAAGTTGGTGCGCCAGAAGCCGCCAAACCACAAGCACCCACTTCAGTTGCCTCAGACGTCTTACACCAAGAACGCTCTATTTTGGATGCCTTGGATGATTATGTTTTCCAAGCCAGGCTTGCCCAGGAAGCCGTCAACATTGCCGAGGAAAACCGCAGGATTAGCGAACGACGAGCTAGGGCCGCCGTTGAGCAATTGGTGCTTGCTAAAAGTCGCGTGGCTGAAACCAGCAAACAGCTTGCTGTAACGCTGCGCCTAGCAAGGACTACAGCCCCATATGCAAGCGGTGTGGCCCTGGTTTTAGGCGGGGAAGACCCTTTACTAACTAGGCGCTCTGCCCTGCTTGATAAAGTTTCAAAACGCCAAGGGGCTGAGCTAAGCCAGTATGCCAAGGATGTTGAAGAGGCCACTAGGGCCGAGTTTATAGCTGGCATTGAGCGAGCCAACGCCTACGTGGCCGCCAAGTTTGAACAGGATGCCAAGGCCAGGTTAGACACCGAAATGGTTGCCAGAAGGGCCTTGCTGACCAGGTTGGAGCAAGACAGAGCCCTAAACATCCGGCGTGCCAAGGAGCTGACTCAAGCTGAACGCGCCTTGGTAAAAGAGATTGAAGCCCGACTATCAGATGAAGCAGCACCTGTGCGGTTTGACCAGCTTGTTGGCCAAATCCCATCGCCTTTAGTGGATGGATTTTTGCAGGTGCCATTCGGAGACATCATCCACCCAAACTTTGGGACCAGAACGCCCCACCCTGGCCTTACACTTGCGTATCAAACAACAGGCTCACGCAATGTCAGGGCTGTCGCATTTGGACGAGTGGCGTGGATTGGTCGGATGAGAGGTTTTGGAACTGCAGTGGTTTTGGACCACGCTTCTGGCTTTTTCACAGTTTACGCTGGTCTGACCAATATTGATGTTAAAGAAGGGCAAACCGTCAGGACTGGAAACGTCTTGGGCCAAGTGTCCACACCGCCAGGCGACAAGCAGGCAAATCTTTACTTTGAGCTGCGCCAGGGTAGTGATGCAATCAATCCCCTACCCTACTTCAGCAAGGATCAGATTAGGAGACATCCTTGAAGCGTTGGGCTGTCATAGCTTGCTCTTTGGCCGGCTTTTTAGCTTGTGGACACACCCAAAGTGTCAGAATCTCGGAAACAGCCCACATAAGGGATGGCCGCTTCCCTGTGGGTTGGCCTAGCGTTGAAGCTTTTGCTGATTCACCAGCCCAAAAACCAAGGATCGCCATTGTAATAGATGACGTAGGGCGCTCTATCGAAGACATCCAGCCTTTTGTTGAACTTGACCTACCAATGTCATACGCGGTGCTGCCGTTCTTGGATAATTCCAGGGCCGTCGCCTGGCATCTGGTCTCACAAAAACAAGAGGTCTTGGTTCATGTACCCATGGAACCTATGAACGTTGACGCGATGGATGGGCCCAGCTTTCTACAAGCTGATATGGACGCAAGCACCTTTACCCTCACCCTTTCCAGAATTTTAGACAAAGTGCCTGGAGCGGTCGGAGCAAACAATCATATGGGCTCAAAACTGACAGCAAATTCGCTGGTTATGGACGCATATATAGAGGTTTTAAAAAGCAGGGGAATGTATGCCCTAGACTCCAGAACTACTGCAGATTCCAAGCTTTTGAAGGCAGCAAAAAAGGCCGGAGTGCCAGCAGCACGTAGGCATGTATTTTTGGATGACGATAACAGCGTCGTCGCGATAAAAAAGCAAGTACTGGAATTAATTAGAGTTGCAAAAAAGCTTGGGTGTGCCATCGCCATTGGACATGCAAGGCCAAACACCCTTGTGGCGCTGACAGAGCTAGCCGAAAACGCAGACACAGAACAACTTGAATTTGTTACTGTTTCCGACCTGCTTAACGCCCCCTGCGCCCAGGTTGACCCGCCTCCTCCAGGATATTTGGAATAATCAACAAGCAACGATAATTGCCATCACCGTCACTCTTGGTGGAGACCCCTGGATGATCCCTCAAAGCCATATGAATCAAACGACGATCTTGTGGATTCATCGGGCTAAGGCGAACAACCCGCTTGGTTGTAAGGGCCTTATCAGCCATTCGCTTCGCCAAGGTCCCAAGTGCTGTTTCCCTGCGATCTTTAAAACCTTCGGCATCTAAAACAACCAGCTTACGGTCATCTGGGAAGCGGTTAACAATTTTATTGGCCAAAAACTGTAGTGCCGCCAGAACTTCACCATCTCTACCAATCAAGACATCGTTATGTTCACTTTGAATGTTGATGAGAATCTGTTCTGGAGTGTCTTTGGCAGACACCTTAGCCTGATACCCCATGCCTGTTATCAATTGCTCAACAGTTTCAATGGCCTTATTTACTTTGGCGGCATCGGTACCCGGCTGGCGTCCAATTATCGGAAAATCACCACGTGCCCTAGATTCATCAGCAGCCGCCAATCCTTCGGCCAGGTTCGTATCACCAGGACCTGGTACATATTCCTTTCGAAAGGCCAACGGAGTTTCATCCTCAGGCACTCGCACCCGAATGCGAACAGAAGCGCCCAAAAACCCAAACAAACCCCTTTCACTTTCAAGCACTTCATAAGTCATGTCACTAATGTTGAAACCCAATTCCGCCGAGGCTTTCAACAAGGCCTCTTCAACAGTTTTTCCTTCAAATTCAGCTTCTTTCATGGGTACCCCCAGTGCCCTTTAAGCAGGCTTCTTTCTTAACTTACCAATCAACCCCCTGTTTACAACCTGCTGATGAATTACAGACAGAATCGTATTAACCAGGATGTAAAAAACCAGGCCAGAAGGCAGGAACAGCATGAATGATGTAAACATAATTGGCATCATCCACAGCATCATTTTCGCCTGGGTAGGATCCCCAGCAGTGGGCTGGAGCTTTTGCTGCACAAACATCAAAACGCCCAGTAAAACAGGCATGACAAAGTATGG
This sequence comes from Oligoflexales bacterium, assembly GCA_012840965.1. GTDB lineage: Bacteria > Myxococcota_A > UBA9042 > DTJE01 > DTJE01 > DUVQ01. Next base: position 9,986 of record DUVQ01000146.1, read on the forward strand.
ATCGTGGGCCGACAGGTCCTTAATCCACAGGAAAAGTGGGGCCTGGTACAAGTCTACCGCCCCATAGATTGTCCTGTACAAGGCAATCCAGATGGGCATTTGCAACAGCATAGGCAGACAGCCACCAAGCGGATTAATCTTTTCCTGCTTGTAAAGGGCCATGGTGGCTTCATTTAGCTTCACCTTGTCGTCACCATACTTTTCCTTCAAGGCCTCAATCTTGGGTCTCAAATCAGCCATTTTCTTCATTGAAGTCATGGACTTTTGGGTCCAATACAAGGTCAGCAGCTTAACAATCAGCGTCAAAAACACGATTGCGAGCCCCCAAGAAGGAACCACGCTGTAAGACAAACGCATCAGCCAAAGCATTGGCTTGGCCAAAAAGCCAAGGACCCAAAAATCGATGGTGTCGTCCAGACCTGGAGCCGCTGATTTTAGGGCGTCAATGTCTTTAGGACCGACAAAGGCCTTGTATTTGAACTCTCGAATCTTTCGGCCCAGCAGTGCTGACTTTGCTGTTGCCCCCTTATCACCAAGTCCGCCAATTGAGACAGCATCTATGGTGATAACATCCTCGTTTCCTTTTAAGCCCAGAATTTTGGCCGCTTCAGAACAGTGCATCCTGCCTTCAAAACGACCTGTTGCCTTTACATAGTCCGGCAGACACGAACTAACGCCTGAGCGCAAGGAAAACGGACGGCCGTCATCCCCACCCCACTGCAATGCAACCGCAATAATTCCGTTAGGGTCAGCACCTGGAATACATTGGGTCGCAGCATTCCCCTGAGGAACAATGGCGGTCAAGAAATACCTGGTGTTGATACCCGAGAACTCAACTGGTCCTGGAATTTTGAACTCAGGCTTTTCCAGCAGTTTTTGGCGATCTTTTTTATCCAGATCGCCGCCAACCATGCAAACCGCATCACGAATATCTGGTGGTGCCGCAAACATCATCCCGCAGTTGCCCTTTTGGGAACCAAAGGGGTTTTCCCAAGCGTAAATCAGCATCCTGACCAGCCCGGAAACTTCGGTGGGCCCCAAATTTATGATTCGAACTGAGCTTTCCAGCAGGTAGTCATCAACCAGTTCCCAGGTGCGCTCGATGAACACGTCAGAATCATCCACTTCAGGGTCTGGCCACACCATGGTGACGCTCTTTTCATCTTTGGTTACCACGGTGAAAACGGGATCGTTGGCAAACACGCTCCAAAGGCCGCCTGTCCGTCGGCCAAAGGTTAAATCGCGCTTCCAGGTTCTGGTCACCTGTGGGCCGGTCAGGTTTTCAAACATCATCGAAAATGGGAAAAGGGAGTAATCCCACGTGGAGACCATGTCCTTTGGTCCGGCCTCGGTTTTTTGGGGTGGCGGATTGATGTTGCCCATGGGTGGCTTCTTGGGGGCGGCCTGCATGAACTGGTCATCTAGCAATCTAAATGACCTGATTGCCCCGTTATAGGTGGAGATTTCGGCAATCGAGCGGCCGCTACCAGGAACCAAAGACACAACCTCTTCCCAGTCTGCAGGAGGCAATGGTTGATCAGCTAGTGCACTGCCAGCCGTCAACACAACAATAGCCAGCAGTAACGCTGTGTAGCAAAAACCTTTTTCCGTGATTTTATAAAGATTCACGCGTAGTCAACCTCGTTTTTGTGGTACTGGGTCAAACCCACCAGGATTGCCTGGATGGCATCTCATTATTCGTCGTGTCCCCAGATAAAGGCCACGCCAAAATCCATGGACCTGTAGGGCCTCCATGGTGTACTCCGAGCAAGTAGGCAAGAAGCGGCAAGAAGGTGGCAAAAGCGGTGAAATAAACAGCTTGTAAAGGCGGATAATGCCGATTAACAACAGGGCTGGTAAGCGAACAAGCCACCTTAAAAGCCGCACAAACGCACTGGGATGTTCATTCTTTGGAGATTGATTGGAATGCTGCCACTCTTTTGATGGCATTAATAAGCTCCGTTTTCACCGAGGCCAGCCCTGAAGCCTTTCGCATGGGGAGTTTTTCAGTTGGACTTGCACGCCCCTTGCGAACTCGCCCTTCAGCTGCCCGCACCGCTACAACAATGTCAATGGGGGGAAGTCTGTGCTGTAGATGCAGGCGAAAAACCTCTCGGATCAAGCGTTTCCATCTATTGCGACATGCTGCGTGACCAACACGACGACCAACCGCAAGCCCAAGTCTTGGGTGTTCAAGGTCGTTCGGGGATGTAAAGACGATCAGGTTTGGCGAATAGGCCTTGCGTCCAAGGCGCATAACCCGCTCAAAATCTGACCCTCGCAGTAGTCGACTGGACCTGGGAAAGCCAGCATTCACGGCTGCCCCCCACCCCTTGGACTACTTGCCAGGGGTAGTAGGAGCTAAGAGTTTGCGCCCCTTTGCACGACGTCTCGAAAGCACCTTGCGTCCATTGGCGGTCGCCATTCGCGAGCGAAAACCGTGGGTTCGCAGGCGTTTAATTCTGCTGGGTTGATAAGTTCTTTTCATGGCTACTGTCCTATTTAAATACGTCGCTGCCACTGCGCAAGCGACTGGAAATTCAAATATGCGGCCAAAACCGCCGGCCCGGAGTATTTTAGGCGAAAAGGCCCGGAAGTCAATGATTGTTTTTGGGCGGATGGGCGGGGACAGGGGCAGGGACAGGGG
>DUVQ01000002.1 GCA_012840965.1 Oligoflexales bacterium
ATCCTTTTGGCCCGGACGGGCCGCTGCGCGTCCTTCATGTCAGCTAAGAGACGTCGGGTCCCGGCAACTCCCGATAGCGCCCTCCAGGATTGCCCCCGGACCATGTTGCTGGGTGCCCTCTCGACCTCTTTTTAGCTCCAAATCCTGCAGATCAGCACAATCATTTCCCCGGCAGATCAGCACGATCATCTCCCTGTCCCGGCCCCTGCCGCCCGTGCACACAAAAGTCCATCAGTGGGCACTTGGGGCAGATGGCATCTGCAAATTCGCCTTTGCAGTCTCCTGAAATGCCCATGTGGGCTAGGGCAAAGTCTAGTCTGACAGGGTCGTTTGGGTCGATGGTGGATAGCGCCTTGGTCAATGCTATTGCGTCTTTTAGGGTTGGCCCGCCCTTTTTTGATGGCAGTAGTCCTAGCATTCGACTGATTCTGGTGACATGGACATCCATGGGAATCAAAAGGTCTGCTTTGTTGATGCCTTGCCAGATGCCGAGGTCGAGACCGTCGTCTCGGACCATCCATCTTAAAAACATGTTCAGGCGTTTGGCCGGGTCGGTTGGACGGCCCAAAGGCAGCAAAAAGCCTGGATCATAGGGTTCTGCAGCAAGCCTGATGCTGTTGGCCAGTGCCCTTAAGCCTTCAATAACCTGGCGATTTGGCAGATAACCTTGCATGAAGGGTGGCTGAAGTCCGCCGTATTCTTTGCGGACTTTGGCGATGCCCAAAAGCATGCCTTTTAGGTTATCGGAAGTTGCAAATCTGTATACAAAACCGTCCGTCCAAGCTGAAAACTCCCAATCATCAGCTTGGTCCAGAGATGTGGCAGGGTAGGGGCCCAGTTTGGAAAACAGCCGATCCAAGACAGGTAGGAACGCGCTGACTCGTCCAAAAGCCATCGATGCCGCCAAAAGCGCAACCACCTCTTGATCCTCAGGGTTTTCGTACCTCCTGGGAAACAAAAGCGGATCCTGAGCCAAGTGTTTGCTGTTATGGTAGCGAGCATACATGGTTTCAAGTTTGGTGGAGAGCTTCGGGCTGACACTTGGCATAGCGTTTCTTCCAAAAAGGGCCCAAGTTACATATCGCCTTAAAACCGGTAGCGTTTCAAGGGGGTGCATAAAATCACTGGCTAGTTGGTCTGTCAGCTCGCCTGTAAAGGCGAATGGGATGACTCCTGAAGTGTAGCAACCCTTCATCAATAAATGTCTTTTCCAGGACAAAAGTGTCTTTAAATGCGGGGTTTGAATTCATGGCCTGGTCTGTAAATGCTGATCTGGCGGCGCCAATTAAGTACTTCACGTTGTCACCCAGGACTAGCTCTCTGAATTGGGCGTGGGTCCAGTTTCCAGATGAAAAGCGCTTGGAATTCGTGTCTGATTCGTCGCCAGCCATCCGACGGTCTGCCAGCAAGGCCACAAGCGGGGCCAGCGTGGAAGCTCCAGTTATGGTTTCGTCTTTAGACGTGTTGGCCTTTATATAAGCAGCAATCTCGTCGGCAGTAGTAAACGTCAGCATCTTGTTCCACATGACATGACGATAATGAGGGGTGACCTTCCCCTTGATTCTGGTTGGCGAGAAAAAGACCGCCTTGCTGACTTTCGCCAAGCCTATGAAGGCAACAGGCTCTCGCCACTGGTACTCGATCACCGACCCCTTGTTCTGCTGCTCACTTGGCCACAACCATCTATTGATGCGGTATTCCATTGGCAAATGCAGGCACATTAAAGCCAGCATCCCGATTGCGATGCCCATTTTACCCACAGTGGTGCCTTCCTTAACTCCCTTGAATATCTGCCAGCATACCCAGGCTGGTAGAGGTGCCATCAAAGCCAGCATCGGCACCTGGTAAAAGTCATAAATCTCGTTGAGAGCAGCCCACTGCAGCAAAAACAAAACGGTCACAATCAAGCCAAATACCGCAAATTTAGTTGTTGGATCAGGCTCTTGGGTCGGCTTTGCTCTTCGTTTATTGCTTTTGGCGTCACCATCTTTTTTTAACAACAGGTTAGCCGCCAAATAGACCGCCGTGATGCCAAAGGCAATTGCAAAAAGCGCGTGATAATAAAGAGATTTTCCAAATTCCTTGCCTGTCAGATAAGCGCCAAGATTGCCTAGAAGAGTCGCAAACATCTTGAAAGGATTCAAGGAATTAAAGATGGATGCTCGATTGGCCGCGGTTACCGGCTTTGAAACGTGATATCTAAAAACACCATCAATAAATTCGCTTGGCGCGATTATGAAAAACACTAACATCACGGTTCCAAACGACAAGGCCAGTCCCGCCAAAAAACGGCCAAATCGCCTGCCGTTTATCAGGGTGAGGGCCAAAACCCCAGCAAAGGCGTAAAGACCGCTTCCAAGCCCAAATCCGGCCAAAATTCCGGCAAGCAAGGGCCTTCCTGCAAAGGTAGCCCACACTGAAGCCGCCAAAAACGCGGTCATAATGTTTTCACCGTTCATGTCTGACGACGCCATCAAGACCTGATACGCAGTAAGGTGAAAAAGCAGTGTAAGCATGGCAAAGCCTCGACCAGCACGCCTAGCAGCCATGTACATGAAAATGCCGGCTAAAATAGTCGCAAAAACAGGAATCGACTTGGCCAGCCCCAATGAAAATCCAAATATCTTAAATATCAATGCTGGAACCAGCAGGTGGACAGGTGGGTGGGAAAAGAAAAAGTCTTTGTAAGGTATCTGGCCATTAGCAAAGGCATTGGCCATATAAAAGTAGATATTGTCATCAGTCCCAGAGGCATGAATCCCAGGGATTTTGATTAAGAAAAAGGACCCCACAATCAGCAGAACCGCCAAAACTTCAGCCAGTATTGCCGGCCATTTAGCAGCCTTGGGCCCAATCTTTGTGCTGATTGGCTCCCAAAACCATCCAAGCACAGCCGCCCCAACCAAGAAAAAACGCAGCACAGGCGGCAAGATGGCAAGCGGACCATATGGAAAAAGCGCCAAGACAATCAAAATAACACTGGCGGCTATTACATTCCAAGGATACAGAGATTTACTTTCAGCAGCTGGTTTCTCAGGCTTTGGCTGCTGTGTTTTGCGTTTATTTGGCTTCATTTTTTCTGGCTTCATAACGCGTCCACAACGTGAAACAACTTTTGATTCTACACGATAAGTACAGTATGAGTGACGACAGAATCAAAATCGGTCATGCAGCAGAAAGCGCGGTAGTCAGCCTGCTCAAGGAACGAGGCTGCATCATCCTAGACCGCAACGTCTCTGATCGCATGGGTGAAATCGACTTAATCGCCCAAAAAGGCAGACAGATTTTCGTAGTCGAGGTCCGCTCAAGAAGACACGCCACCTTTGATGACTGCCTAGACAGCATAGGCGGCGTGAAACGCGGCAGAGTTCGCAGCACCGCAAGGCGCTGGATCGCCAAGAATGATCTGGAGTTTGAAGAAATAAGGCTATGCGTCGCCGCCGTCGTTTGGAACAGCGACAAACCAGAGATCCTGTTCATTGAGGATGCATTTTAGGGGCAGGGTGCGGGGACGGGGTGCGGGGTGGAGGGACAGGGACAGGATCAGGGACAGGATCAGGGACAGGATCAGGGGCAGGGGCAGGATCAGGGACAGGGGCAGGGTCAGGGCTAGGGGCGGGGACAGGGACGGGTGCGGGGCCAGGATCGGGGACCACAGTGGTGGGTGAAATTGGTGCTTGCTTTGGGGGTCATTGTGTGCGATAAATCCGGGTCATGAGAAAGCAACTTTCACAACTTTGTCTCTGGTTTGCCTTTTGCCTGGCCGGGGTATTGCCGGCTGCTAGTGCTACAGCCCAGCCTGCGGAGATCATCGCTGTTTTTGATATCGATAAACTCGATACTCCCATTGATGATGCTACGATGACCCGCCTGAATAACTACATGTTTGGGCGTCTGGTGTCTGCCGGGTTTAAGCTTACTCCCCAGAGTCAAGTTCGTGACCGCGTTGTCGACCTTAAACGTGAGTCCCACAGGGACTGCTACGACCAATCTTGTCAAATCGAGCTTGGTAAGGCCGTGGCCGCCCACAAGTCATTGTCTAGCCGGTTGATTAGAATTGGTAATTCGTGTTCGTTGCAATCAGCGATTTATGACCTAAGGACTGAAACCACGGAAAGGGGTGCCGAGGCCAAGGGGCCCTGTACTGAAGAGGGTATAGCGGCTTCGATTGATAAAGTGGTTGCCAAATTCAAGGGTGAAATTGTTCCGACAGCTACAGCAAGCGGTGGTCGCGTTGAAACCAGTCAAGTCATTGATCGAGGCGCTGACATAGTCAACGTTCCGACTGATGAGACGGCATTTTTCGTCATTCACAGCAACCCAAGTGGTGCGACCGTCTCTATTAATGGCAAGGAAATAGGCCAAACTCCGCAGCATCTTGAGTATCCCTTGGGCAAATACATCGTTGTTGCAGAGCTAGGTCGTCTCTATCACCCTGCCCGCCAAGAGGTCTTGCTAAACAAGCGTGGCGCCAAGGCCACTGTTACCTTGGATTTAAAGCCAGCCTTTGGTTCTGCGATAATTACCAGCTCGCCGTCCAAGGCTCAGGTGTGGCTTGATGGAGAATCCGCAGGTGAAACGCCTTTGGTAATTTCTAAAAAGCTTTCAGGTACTTATCAGGTTCGTCTGCAGTTACCAGATTATCTACCCAGCGAAGGAGAACTGGTCATCGAAGATGGCAAAGAGACCAAGTATAATCGGCAGTTAGCCGCAAATTGGGGCCAATTACGAGTAACCAGCGACCCTCCCGGAGCCACGGTCTATTTGGATGATATTGCAGTCAAAGACAAAACGACTCCCTGCACCCTAGATCGAGTCAAACCAGGCGTCCACATCGTGAAATTCGCCTTGGCCGGCCACGGTGAGCGCACTGAAAAGACAACTGTCGAGCGCGGCCAAACATCCTCAGTCTCAACAACATTACAACCAATGCTCGGATACCTAGTAGTGACGTCCACTTACACTGACGGCACAGTATGCGAGGGTGACATAAAGCTAGACGGCAAATCGGTAGGCCAAACCCCATGGGGTGGCGATGTATTGGCAGTGCCACACACAGTCGAAGTGCAGTGCCCAAAGGGCAGCGGCAGGCAACAGGTTGTAGTAGTCCATAACAAACGCTCAGAGGCGAATGTTGCGATTGAGACTGGCGGTGTTGAATGGGTGCGAATTCCAGGTGGAAGTTTCAATATGGGGTCTAATGATGGCGATTCATATGATAATGAAAAGCCAGTTCATCGAGTAACTGTACGAACGTTTGAAATGACAAAGACTCAGGTGACGGTCGAGCAGTACAAAGCTTGTGTTGATGCTGGTGCCTGCACAGCTCCTGATACTGGAGGTTCATGTAACTGGGGCCAATCTGATCGTGGCAAGCATCCTATAAACTGCGTTGATTGGCACCAAGCTCAAGCCTATGCTAAGTGGGCTGGTGGTCGTTTACCTAGTGAGGCAGAATGGGAGTACGCCGCTCGTAGTGGTGGTCGCGATTGGAAGTATCCATGGGGTAATGAAAATGCTACCTGTGAGCGTGCAGTAATGGATGATGGCAGTGGTAATGGTTGTGGGCGTGGTAACACAA
>DUVQ01000147.1 GCA_012840965.1 Oligoflexales bacterium
AAGCAAGTCCGAAGGGAAGCGCAAGCAGCAGCCAGCTGAGGTGGTGTTGACGTAGGGTAATTTCTAGCATCATTCCTGCGGCAATCAAGAATGCCGCTAGGTATTTGGAGGAGCGTGCCCCTATCAAGCTGGCACCTAGCGCGATGCCTGGCAGCAAGACCATCAAGTAGCGGTCGGAAAACTCAAAGTTGAACAGATGTCCGCTTAATGGAAGCACTATCATTACGAGCAATGTTATCAGTTGGCCCAATCCAAGACAGGCAATCCGCTTGTCCCCACATTTGAAAAAGCCAATGAGCCCAAGAAGCCATGCTGGAGTGACCATTGCCATAGCTGCAAAAAATGAATTGGCAGTTTTAGTGTCAAAGCCTATTTTTTCGACACTGAACTCTAAAGTTCCAGGAATCAATCCAGGTACAGCTGGGGGAAATGCAAAAACCAAAGTAGGTCCTTATGCCAGGCAGCTCCAGCCGATAGGTAAAGGGCTGGCCAAATCAAAGTAAACAGTGCAGCCTTCAGATCCCTTTGGACGAAAGCTATGAAAAACGCTAATCCGGCAAATAAAAAGGCGAATTCATATCTGGTCCACAGCGCAAATCCAAGGATCAATCCAGCTAAGACGCGTGCTCGGTGGTCCTTAAGCGCCAGCCACAGGGCGAGGGCAAACAGGAACATAGCGCTTGTATTGGACTGACCTGTGACTGCGGAAACAATGAATGGTGGCGAGAGGGCCAAAACTAAAGCAGTGATTGAGCCATTGCCACCAAGCAGGTTGGATGACTGGCCAAGGAAGAATATGGTTAGTCCTGCCATTGTCGTATGAGCCATCAAATATGCACGCCAGCCAATTAACGTTGGGACGGCCAACAGCAGTTGATTCGACGGGTGAAATTTTTGAAAAAAGATCATGGCAATGGGGTCGTTTAGAAACGATTTTACTCCCAACCATGCCAGTAGCGCCTCGTCGTCCATCAAAAGGCCAGATAAGGCCAATATAGTCGCAGCCACTGAAAACAGGATGGCTATGATAGCAGGCCATGAATCCCGTTTTTGGGTGTTTGCAGCATTGACCACTGGTATCGCCATCTCCTAGAAAAACCAACTTTAGGGTGTTCGTTGGTAAAGGACCTAGACATGAAAAGTAAACTCAGAACCAGCGCAAGTCAACCGTCCCTGCCCCTTCACCCTGTTCCAGCCTCCTGCCCCTGCGTCCTGCCCCCGCCCCCAAAAAATCGGAAAATTGCATAATAATTTCATATTCCATTGAAAAATGTATAAAATAGTCTCTGTGCGCTATTTCTCTGGCTACCCGGATTCCAGGGTGATGTTTGGAGGGATTATGTTGAGGTTGTCTCCTCTTTTTGCTTTTTTGTTGATCGTCGGATGTTCGTCTGTTGGGGGCCCTGGGCTTGATGACCAGGAACTGCCAGGCAATAACAACCGGCCGGATGGGGTTACTCCCAAAGATGACACGGTAAAACCAGACACGGCGGATGATCGTGACGATGGTCAGACAGACGTGGATGACACAGATGTAACCACCGATGATGGCGTCTGCGTTCCTGACTGCGATGGCAAGGAATGCGGCGACAATGGTTGCAATGGTACATGTGGCAACTGCGGTGCCGGAGAGGCTTGCGAGGATGGGATCTGTCAATGTATCCCAGAATTCGCAAAGGATTGCTGTGGTGATGCGGTTTGTTGGTTTGATGGCTGTGGCAATCAAGGTGAAATGATTCAGGAGTGTGAAAAGGGCTGCAAAAATGGCGCATGCTCTGATTGCAAGCCCAACTGCGTGAACAAGAAGTGTGGTGATGACGGCTGTGGTGGTAGCTGTGGCACTTGTACAGCCCCTTACTGCGAAGATGATGGCTGGGTCGGCCCTGGACGATGTGTAGACGGGACCTGTTATGACGGTGTAAAGCAACACTGCCAAGACGGCCTTGAGTGTACTGAAACCAGTTGTGATGATGCGGAAGGTTGTAAGGCTACCTTGCTTG
>DUVQ01000148.1 GCA_012840965.1 Oligoflexales bacterium
GCGCGGCCTTCATGTCAGCTAAAAGACGTCGGGTCCCGGCAACTCCCGATAGCGCCCTCCAGGATTGCCCCCGGACCATGTTGCTGGGTGCCCTCTCGACCTTCTTTTAGCTCCAAATCCTGCTTAACAGCACAATCGTCTTCCTGCCCCTGTCCCTGTCCCTGTCCCTGTCCCCGTCCCTGTCCCCGTCCCAGCCCCTGTCCCAGCCCCTGTCCCTGTCACCTTCCTTCACATTTTTTCCTGCCCACTGACAATTCTTGTCACTCACCATCGCGTTTTTTGTAAAAACAGGCCCTAGATTGTGGGCTCAAAACCCATAACACCCTTTATTTACAGCATTTTCACTTTGGCACGATGATTGCTTCTAAGAAGCGCCCGTCGGGCAGCGCCTAGTGGCCTGCCCGGTATGGGCTATCCACTTGGTCGGATGGCCAAGTGGAAAAAAGGTCACTTTTAGGAGGTCAAACATGCTAGCTCGTTTCCGCAAAATTGGTTTCAAGGGCTTCACCCTGGTCGAATTGATGGTCGTCGTTGCCATCCTCGGTATCTTGGCTGTCGTTGCAGTACCTGCGTTCATCAAGTACATGCGCCGTGCCAAGACAACTGAGGCTATCGACGAGCTCGACAAAATCGTCAAGGGTGCTTCTTCGTACTACACCGCCCCACGTGTCACCAGTGTGGGCTCCAAGCTGTACTGCCAGTTCCCAGCCAGTCAGGGCTTGACCCCAGGTACCAACTGCTGCGATGCGTTGCTGGACGTCAATAGTGACGGCCGCTGCGACTCCGACTCCGAAGTATGGAACACCGTTCAGTGGTCTGCTCTGACCTTCCAGATGACTGACGAGCACTATTTCGTCTATCGTTTCGAGAACAACGGTAAGGACTTGAATGAGGCTCAAGCAACAGCATGGGCCCACGCAGACCTTGACTGCGACGGCGAGATGTCAACCTTCAAGCGCTTCCTGTATGGCGATCCCAATGCCCAATACGGTGAGTGCTCCTCCGTTGGCGCTTCCGCCATGTTCTTCGAGAACGAAACCGAATAATTCGTAGAATCGTTCACTAAACGCGGGGGCACCTTCGGGTGCCCTTTGCGTATCTACTTGTTTAAACAGAAGAAACCCGTCTCTAATATCTCAGATTCGTAATTGGTTCGTTGTTTTGGACCTGGAATTATTCGACTGTACTAAAGGCGCGTTCGAGGTCTGCTAGGAGATCGGATACATCTTCGAGGCCAATGGATAGACGGACGGCGCCTGGGTGAATGCCGGCCTTTTCCTGGGCGCATTGGTCCAGAGCCGAGTGGGTCATCAGCCCAGGAGCTTCAACCAGGGTCTTGGTCATCCCTAGGCTGACAGCCAGCGTAATGCTGTAGGCGTTGTCAGCTATGTGATTTATCAGTTGATGACAACGCTTGCTAGCCTGTTCATAATCCCCAGCAAGCTCGAAATAAATCATGCTACCTGGGAAAAAATCACCATTAGGGGTGGTCATCTGACGTTTAGCAATCTCTTTGCCTGGGTATGATTCAAGGCCGGGATAATTCACTTTGCCCACCAAGGGGTTGGATTCCAGGTACTGGGCAATCTTCATGGCCGAGGCAGCCTGCTGAGTCAGCCTGATTGGCATCGTTGGGATGCCGTAAACTTGGAAGTTCCAGGCACTTGAAGGAGGCAGCACGCCACCAAAGTCTTTGCGAATCAAGCGAACGGTAAGGTCCAGATCTTTGGGCCCAACAATCATCCCGCCCATATCGACCCCAAAGCCACCCACACCCTTAGTCAGACTGCATACAACTATGTCTGCACCAAGCTGTAACGGGCGCTGTCCCCAAAACGTATGAAAGGTGTTGTCAACAATCAGGCGCACCTTGCGTTCAGGCCCGACCTTGGCATTGTGCGCGTCGATGACCTTGCGAACTGCTGCAATATCAATACATTCCAACGTTGGATTAGCAGGTGTCTCAAGGTAGACAGCCGACGTGTTTTCATCCAAAGCGGCCGCAACTGCATCCAAGTCCGAGCAATTGACCAGTTTAGGAGTGATGCCAAACCTAGGAAGCTGGTTAACCAAAAGGCTATAAGTACAACCATACATAGTTGGGTGAGCGACTACATTGTCACCAGCCTTGGATACTGCCATCAATGACGCCGAAATGGCCGCCATACCACACGAGAAGGCGCAGGCAAAATCACCGCCTTCAGCCTGGACATAGACCTCTTCCAACATACCTGTGGATGGCTCGGTCAGGCGGTCGTAGATGTAAGTCGGTTTGGTGGCCCCCTGACCCCAAGGGGCACCGAAGTCAATGAAGCCTTCTTTACCTCTGAGCACCGATGCCAATCTAAACGTGGTCGATGCGGTTTTCGGGGGAACAACATGGTAGTTGTAGTCCCACTTTTCTGTTGAGTGCTTACCGTGAATCAATTTCGTTGGAGCTCGGTAGCCTTTAGAATCAGACACAAATCACCTCAGTTTCAAGACCGAGATCTAGTTTAGACCCGCAAAGCGGCAAGCGTCAATGACTTTTATCGTGGGTATGGATACCGCTAGATTTGTTAACGAGGATGGGCGTTTGGGACAAATTTGGCGGCTCTAGGCATGCCTTTTGGAAGGCTCGTGGTGACTAGGCTCTTGCCCCCTTCTCGGATGAAAGCAGGCGCTTCATTCGCACTGGGTCAGGCCTTATTTTGAAAGTCTGGGTCCGCAGCAATCTTATGGCGCCTGGTTGACGACCTTTTTGATCTAGCCTGATATTTCTTTTGTGAGTACATAAGACTGGTGCTTCTCTACTTTCATGCTCTTTTGAAAAAAACACTGCAAGCAAGGCTGCATCCAGGAGTTCCTCAAATGGCAGATCCTTTCTGGCGTTTTGCAAAATCACATGAGCACCAGCCCCAGACTCCACTTGAAACCACAGATCATCATCCTTGGCTGTTTCAAACAATAGCACCTGATTGTCTTGCTCGTCGGCAGCTACCAAAATGGGCAACCCAGACCTAGTTTCAAACCTTCGATGCCTCGCTTTTGGGCGTTCTACCTTTTTTGCCCGCTCAGCCTCAAGGATTTTTTCGCCTTGCTCGACCGCATTTGGCTGCCCCTCAAGCACGGCCCTCAGCGCCAGTTCAACTTTGGCAGCGTGCTCTAGCGCACTTTGCACATCTTGTCCTTGTTCCCTAAGCTGCTGATTTGTTCGCTTTATCCTTTCCAACAACTCAGCCAAGCCATTTCGCACCTCAACCGCCTTCAAAGCACTTGCCTCTTTGGCTTCGAGCTCCTTATACGCTGCCTCAATTCTGGCGCTTAGATCGCCTTTTCCAGAGCCTGGCGCAAACCTAAAAGCCTCAGTGATCGCCTTTTCCCTGGCTAAAGGTTTTGTATAGCGACGCCCAATCTTCAAAAGCCGCTTTTTAGAATGAGAGGGCACCAACAGGCCAATAACCTCCTCATGTTCATCAGTTAAGAACAGATTCGGATGATGCCCAGAGCATTCAAAAATCAGCTTGCGGTCATAGGAATCGTTTGAAAAACGAATTATGACCACCCTGTCTCCAAAGGCGGTTTTTATCTCTTTAAGGCGCATCTCCTTTAATTCACGAAACATCTTGCCTTCAAAGGCGTACCCTGTTGGCCCTTTTGCTGCGGGTGGCCTCGATTTGGTGAAGTGAATTCGCGACAGGCGCAATGACGCGGAAAAACGGATATTTTTTATGCCGTTAGCAGTCTGCAACGCCATGATTCCATTGAACTCATCAAGCTGCCTGAAATCCAGGAAGGAGGAGTCAATCAAAACCTTTTGCATGTCCGCCACGACTGCTTCAAGTTCAGTAAGATTTAAGGTCATTCAAGGTCCTAAAAAAAACTGTTTTAAATGTATCATGTACCGGTGCCAAGGTGTTGAGAATTAGATTGGCCATTTGTGTGATTTTGGAGTTATGTGATGAAGAAATCGCTTTTGCTCTTTTTCATTTTGTTTATTGCTAGTTGCAGTGGAACAACAACAACGCCTGCGGACTCGACGACTGGTGACACTGCGACTGAGCAGGATTCTCAAGATGTGAAAGACAGACAGCCGACTGTAGTTGAAGGCAATTTCCGCCTGGTTTTAGAGCGTCGCCAGACCTTGGACCAACAAAAGGCGTCGCTTGAGATGATCGATCCAAAGATTCCCGAGTGGCAAACCCAGAATTTAATTGATAAAACGACGGACTCAGGTGAAGCGCATTTACAAGAATCTGATTTGACAATCAACGGCAAGCCCAAGGTAATAATCGCAGGCGAAGGTGGGGTAAATAAAAATATTGATTGTCGCCAGGGCTGCTATGTGGACGAGAGTTTAAGCTGGCTGGGTGTAATTGAGGATGGTGAAGGTGGGCGGACTAGGCTTTCGTTTGGAAGGCTTGAAAAGGATTTGACCTTTGTTTCCTTGCTGGTTGAGTCTAATGTGACAAGTCTTGGTTTTTATGGGCAAAAGCTGCTGGTCTCGAAGATGGATCCAGAGTGTGAGTATGACCAGGGGTTGGACAGGGCCTGCTGGTACATTATGGAACTGGAACTTGGCGGTAACGAGTTGGAATTTAAACAACTTTTCCGCTTTCCAGCTAGAAATCACGTTGGATTGACTGGCTACACCGGAGGTTTCAGCGCCAGTCCTGACGGTAAGGTAATCGTGCTGTTGGATCCAAAAGGTGAGTTTTTAAACTTGTGGGTCTTCAAAGATGGGAAGCTTTCACCACTTGGCAGCCCAATCTGTGGCTCGCGTTTGGACAGTTATGGGCACTGTAGTTCTGAGCCTGGACGCTTTACTGGGCGCGAGCCTTTGGTTGTTGCCGATGATAAAGCAGTGATGGCAACTGTTGAAAATGACAAGGCTTTGACCTTTTTCACCTATGATCTTAACAGCAAGGATTTAAGTGCAGAGCCATTTAGGGCAATAATCAGTGAAGTCAGTGGAGATGACACCTTTTTTAGAGAAGCGGCCTGCTATAACGCCCACTCAGCGCCTTGGACCGAGGTCTTTAAAACGATGTGGATCACCGGGGACGAAGTGGTGTTTACGGCCAAGCGAAAGTGCGGAAAGCTGCAAAAGACTTCGACTCAGATCCTGGCTGTGGGTCTGGACGCGTTGGTCGCCGGTGGAAATCAGACGGCAGCATTGCGCAATATCACGAACTTTCCAACAGGGGACATCCCAGCAAACGTTGATATAGCTGATGGTGGGCTTGCGATTAAGGACGACTATGTGGTGTTCATAGGGACTCCGGTGTTAAATTCTGATGGCATCCCTTTGCTAGATAACGATCAAGGTCAACAGTTTAATGATATCGAGACCTTCGTTACGCGACTGGATGGCTCGACAGACCCAGTACAAGTATCGGCCGACATCAAAACCAGGACCTGGGCTTTAACAGTGGTGCAAGGCGCGAACTAGTGCTTTGCAGGATTGTCTTGTGGGGTGGTCAGAGCCATCAAAACATCTTTAAGTTTTTGAACAGAGTCAACGGTTGTTTGCTTTTTCCTGCCGTCGAAAGCATCACGATGGTAGCCCTGGGCAAAAGCAGTTCTAATTGTGTGCCAACCTAGACTTTCTGGAACTGGGAAGTCTTTTGCGGGGTTATCCCCAACCATGGCGATCTGACTATGATCGACACCAAGATTTGCGAAGGCGACTTTGAACGGCTCAAAAGCTGGTTTTGGGAAGGGTTGACCATTGATATCGCCTGTAAAAACGGCCACATCAAAAAAGTGGTCAAGCCCCAAAGCTGACCATTTAGCCCTTTGAATTTTTGGGTCTCCGTCGGTAATTAAGGCAAGTTTGACGTCCCTGTTTTTTAAGGATTGAAGCAATTCAGGGATGTCTGGAAACGGCCTAACATTTGGTAAATGATAACGAAACGCCTGTACAAGCGCGGCGATCAGGTCTGGTTCAACCAAGATTCCCATCTCAGCCAAGCCTAGGTCAAAAATGCGCCAAGGCCCATGCTCATCATGTACCTTGCAAAAAGTTTCAAAGCCGTCTTTTCGCCCAAACCTAGCGTCCAAGACCGCCCCAGCCGCAGCAAGCCCCCCCAACACAAACTCAGACTCAGGGTACAAAGTATCATCCATATCAAAACAAACGGCCTTAACCACCAAACCACTCATCTCACTCCCCCACCCCTGTCCCTGCCCCTGCCCCTGTCCCCGCCCCTGTCCCTGCCCCTGCCCCCACCATCCTCACCGCCTCCTCCACCGTCCCCCTAAACACTGCCTTACCCCCTCTGTACACCACCGCCCCATCGACACTCCCCACCAAGGCAACATCCGCCATTTTAGCCTCGCCTGGCCCATTCACCTCGCATCCCATCACTGCTATTACCCGTGGATCATCAGGAAAAGCCTCTTCGATTAGCTTGGCATACTTTGCCACATCAATCCTTGACCGCCCACAGGTAGGACAAGCAATAACCCGCCCACCCTCAGGCCGCAGACCAAGACTTCGCAAGATATTCAGCCCAACTGGGATCTCAGCCAAAGGGTCCCCAGCCAAGGAAACCCTGATGGTATCGCCAATCTTCTGCGCCAAAAGAGCGGCCAAAACAGCGGCCGACCTTACCGACCCTGAGCTGACAGTTCCAGCCTCAGTCAAGCCGATATGTAATGGATATTCAAAGCGTTTTGAGGCCATGTGGTTTGCCTGAAGCGTCATAACTGGGGACGTCGCCTTGACTGATACCACTATGTCAAAGAAGCCAGCATCCTCGAATCGTTTAACCCAAACTTCAACAGCGTCACACAACTGCTTGGCAATAGGGTCTGGGGCCTTTGGATTGGGCAAAGAGCCAGAATTCGAGCCAATCCTCAAGGCTGTTCCATGGTCCAAAAGCGCCTTTGCGACCTCAGAAACCTCGACTTGACCACGTAACGTACCGGGATTTAACCTGATTTTGTCTACATAAGGAGCGACCGCCAAAGCCACTTTATGGTCAAAATGAACATCTGCAACCAAGGGCAAGTCACCAAGGCGGCGCCTGACTTCCCTTGTGACAGCCACAGCATCCATGTTTGGCACCGTGATTCGCACTATTTCGCAGCCTGCATGTGCAAGCTTTAAGGCCTGATTGGTAGTGGCATCCGCATCAAGAGGGTCAGTATTGGTCATGCTTTGCAAGACCACCGGTGCCCCACCGCCGATCATAATTTTCCCAACTTTTACCTGACGTAAAGAGGCCATTAATCGCTCCCAATGCCCGGCGGGTCACCAATCATTGACGAAAGAACCGCCACCCCCAAATCCTTAAATCTATGGGGTCGTTACCAATATCCGTGATTACCAGCTCTGAAACGGGTGGAAGAACAACCACACGATGCGGGATCGCCCCTGATTTCAGGGTCTGGCCAAATTGCGAGTTCCAGCCGAAAAACCAAACGATATGCCGCACTGATTTACCAATTGGTATCTCGATACTTGTCGGCAGGTCGCCTTCTTGCCACTGCCAAAACCCCTTACCTGACATGCACTGCGTCTTTAAGTGCTGGGAAAAACAGGCCTCAAGGCCATTGCCTGCCTTGCCAGTAGAATCGCTATCCATCAGCCATATGACTGGAAATTCAGGCAGGTGGTACATGGCTTGACGATAACTAAACAGACCTTCTCTACAAACAATCAAAACTGAGTCTGGGTCTTTGTCAGCAAGTGCTTTCAGACCCTGTATCGTGCGCTCTTGATCGATTGTCTGACGTTGAAGGGCAGGCAGACTGTGGGGGCCAACCGTGCTGGTCCACCATGGATGCGGGGCAATGAACAAAGCTGCCTGTCCAAGAGCTATCGCAAACACCAAGGCCCACCTAAGAAGAGGCGAATCCTTGTTGCCATCAGCTTCGGTGGTGCGATTTTGGGCGATTCTATCAACCACCACGGCTGAAAACAGGGCAAAAGCAGGAACGATCCCCAAAACATGGCCGGGTTTGGCGATAAACATCAAGCCAAACCACATGATTGGAGGGGTAATCCAAAGCCAAAACGTGGGCCAGTGTCCTTTAGTCTTGGCAGGAAATCGCAGTGACACCGGGAAAAGAATGATAGCGAGTGCGCCACTGACGGATAGGCCGGCCAAAAGATAGCGCCACATCCAATCCAGATTAGTTAAGACTCCGATTAAGGGAGCGCCCATCAAAGGTGAGTAAACCTTTCCATAAAGGTCAAAGAACTGGCCGCCGAATGCTGCCAGCAGCTTGTCCAGGCCGCCAACTAACAAGACCAACGGGATGGCCCATACTAAGATTCCGACAATTCCTGCGACACCTGCAACAGCAAACTTGGTAATCCACTTTGAAACTGATTGGCCCCAACAAGCGCCAATCAAGCGCCATAGTGCAAAGGGAAACAAAAACAAAGGGACTGACTGGCGAATTCCACCAGCAAGCCCCAAAAACCCAATAAAAGCGGCAATTTTAACCAACGAGCTGTCCCGCCGGATGGTCAAGCCAAACCAGATGACCAAAACCGCCGCCAATGACTCAGCCGAGTATGACTCGCCACTGATAGCGTGGCTCCAGGCCACAGGATTGGTGGCCAAAAAAATGGCGGCCATAATACCGACGCTTCTGCCAAACAAGCGCCATCCAAGCCCCAAAACAGCTGCAACCGCACCTGCTGCGCAAACCAAGCTACCCAGCAGCAATGACGCATCAATGGAAAAACCAAGCCGAGAAATCAGCCAAGCAAGCGCCATTGGCCCAATATAACCAGGCGCATGAGGCTGATGCAGGTCAAGGTCAAAGTGATGCAGTCCAAGGGCAAACTGAATAGTATCCCAGCCAGAAATCTGGCAAGGCATAAAGATCCAATAAAGGACCCCCGCCCCAAAAAAAGCAGCCAAAACAGCAATGTAAAAAGCCCGCCTATTCACCGCCGCAGAATATCAGAATTCCAGCCATTTTTGGAATTCCCAAAACCACCCCCAAATGATTACCTGCCCCAGCACCTGTCCCTGCTAATTAGCACGTTCCAGTTTATGATGTTTGTTGGGCTTTGGCGTTGTTCCTCTTCGTTACAGTTTTAAAACATGTCCGGGGTGCCCTCTCGACCTCTTTTTAGCTCCAAATCCTTCAGATCAGCACAATCGTCTTCCTGTCTCTGCTTCCGCACCTCGCCCCTGTCCCTGTCCCCGCACCCTGCACCCAGTCACTTTAAGATGGACATTCCACAAACTTTTGGGCAATGTTGCAGATCAGTGTGACTGTGCCCCTGCTACAGCCCACTCGACTGCTTCAACCGGGAGGATTAGTTGGTGCGTTGGCCCTTAAATCTGTTGGTGGCGTTAGCTTTTGTGATACCTGTATCAGCTCTCGCAATTGAAGAAGGCGAGGATATGACACGGCAGGATCGTACTGCCCTGTTGTACGCAACCAAGTTCTTGTTCACAAAGGACCACATCCCCATCGTTACTGTCTTGGTGATGGAAGGCGAAAATTCCATTCAGTTTTCTTCCAGTGCTCCCATGACATTTTTACCTGAAGGTGAAGGTGGACCTCAGATCACCATCGGTAAGGGACCAGTGGACTGCACTGCGACACTTGAAGCAGGAAAGCCTGCGAAGATTCGCCACTGGGTGGCCTTAGAGCAAATAGCCGCTCGAAACTTTGACGAGGTGCGTAAAGCCCAAGATCTGTGGGCAAATCGCGGGCTTAAGGTTCGTAGCTTTGAAAGAGGCAGCGTGTTTGGCTTCTTTGGCCGAGTCCTAGACAATCGAACCTTGACCTTGGTGGAAGACAGCCCATTTGATGACCCGAAAGCGGCGCAGTTGCATCGCACAGAACTGGCAGCCAAGCTTGGCGTTCCGACGCTGGAAGACTTTGAAGAAGTCGTCGAGCGCCCAAACGGGCTGGTTCGAATCAAGTGCCAAGGTCAAGCCGCGGACATGCTATTTCCAGGCATGGTTGCCATCGCGACGCAGGCAGATTCCATAACGGTCCATAAAGTCGAGTTTGGAAAAGGTTTTGCCTGGCATGGACGTGAAAATCGCCAATATCGCGGCCAATTGATTTTCACCCCCGACCGGGAAGGAAAACTGGCTGCAGTTAACGCGGTTGACGCTGAAACAATGCTAAAGGGGCTTGTGCCATCCGAGATTTACAATGACGCCCCCATGGAGGCCTTAAAGGTTCAGGCCACCTGTGCCAGAAGCGAGTTGTTTGCAAAGCTTGGAAACCGCCACAGTGCTGACCCATACATGGTTTGCGCAGATGTGCACTGCCAAGTGTACAAAGGCAAGGGCAGAGAAAACCCAAGGACCAGCAAAGCGGTGGACGACACCAGAGGAAAAATGGTCTTTACCGACAACGGCCTAGCTGATGCAGTGTACTCATCAAACTGCGGCGGGCATACCGAATCAGGCGGTTTGGTCTGGCAGGGCGCCGATCACCAGTATCTAGCTGGAGTTCCAGACGTTCCTGGCGGTTTTGTGGTCTATCCAGAAGGGGTAAACGAAAAATCAGTGGCGCACTTCATCGAAAACCCACCTCAAGCGTTTTGTGGCTCAACCAAGTACGGAAAAGGCACGTATCGATGGACCAAGACAGTCAGCACAGACAAGATGCGCTCAGGAATTTTGGAGCAAGCTGGAGTAGATGTTGGGGAAATAAAGGAACTAAAAATCCTTGAACGCGGCGTTTCAGGGCGAATAACCAGACTTGAAGTCGTGGGCAGCAAACGCTCAGTCGTCCTGCAGCCTGAACTAAGGATCAGAAAGGCATTTGATGGCCTGCGCAGCTCACTTTTTGTACACAAACTGACATCAGAAAACGGCCGTCCAGCCTATGAATTCACAGGAGCAGGCTTTGGGCACGGAGTTGGAATGTGCCAAGTTGGCGCCATAGGCAGGGCACAACACGGCCAAGATTTTGAAACGATCTTAAAGCATTACTACCCAGGAACCGTTGTAACCAGAATTTACTGATTGCCAAGTTACTTGGCCGCTTCTTCTTGATTTCGCTTGGTCAGCCGGTCCATTAGGCCTTTGAAGCCTTCTTTGCCAATGATGTCACCAAACTGCTTGCGGTAGTTGCGGACCATGCTGATTTCATCAATCACAACGTCGTAAGCCAGGAATTTTCCTTTCTTTACATGGAAAGCATAGTCGACATCCGCACTGGACTTACCAACCCTAATCACAGAACGAACCATGGCAGTCCCTTTGTCGTCAAACTCTGGATCGCCTCGATATTCGATGGTAAAAGCGGTGTCGCCATCAAATTTCTTGATGTAAGTCCGCTGAAGCATCGGCTTAAACTCGGCAACAAAGTTGCTGCGCTGCTTTTTGTTCAGCGTGTCCCAGTGGCCAGCCAAGGTCCTTTGGGCCATTTCATCGAAATCTACGAATGTATCCATGGCCTTTCGCAGCTCGGTCCGCATTTTGTCTTTGTTTGCGTTGTGCTTGTTGACGATGTCCAGCATCACCGAATAACGGTCTTTAACGAAATCCATCAAACTGTCGGCTGAATTGTCGGGAGCGGCAAAAGCTTGGCTGGAAACCATGAACACAGCCACGAAAGCAGAAATGAAATAGCGCATATTAATCAACCTCCATAATCAAGCAGGTTACAAACCCAAAAATCGGAGTTTCGACGAACACGAGGGCTCTTTATTCTAAATCCTCCCCGATTGGGTCGTCTGGCAGCAAAATCATGCCAGTGGCTCGCTCAAGGGCAGCCACAGCAACGTTGTGGTCATAAATGGCCTGAAGATACGCCATCTGTGATGTAAAAAACTGGACCAGGCCATCCAGTGTGTCTCGTAACTCGGCAAGCCCGTTTTGATACAAGTCCGTCTTGGCAAGCACCCAGCTTCGTGCGGCCTTTAAAGCGTCAGCCTGCGCACTCAGCATCGACTTTGCGTCGTTCATTTCCAGGAACAGTTTTTCGACCTCCAGGCGCACACCTCGATCAGCTTCGTCCAGTTGGGCCACAAGCTTCGCCCTTTCAGCCTTTGCCTCCTTTAACTCAGCCAATCTTTGCCCAATGTTTATGTCCCAGCGCAACGCTACACCGCCTCCAACAGTCCAAGTGTTGAAGGGGTCATAAGCAAAGGGGCTTGATTGGTTGTCAGCGACGTTGGAATAGGAATATTTGGCCTGCCCAACTGCCACCAAGTCCGGGAAAAACCTGAATTTTCTGGCGGAAACTTCAGCCTCCCTGGCCAAAATCCCCTTGCGCAGCGCGACCAGTTCCGCCCGCGACTCCAGGGCGGCATCAATTGCCACTTGCAAGGTCACCTCCGACCTTGGAACCACAGGCACAGGTGCAGCCGTGATGAAATCGACGCCATCATGGGGGTCCAAACCGATCATTCGCCTAGTCTGACCCAAGGCCAAAGTAAGGCCACGCTTGGCGGCCAAATCGTATTGCATAATCAGGGCTTCATAGACCCTGATTTTCATCTTGTCGACAGGATCAAAGGAGGGGTCGTCATCGGCCTCCATCTTGTCTACATGGCGCTTTGCCACGTCAAAATACTTGCGTCCTTCAGTAATTACAGATGAAAGCTCGCGGGCAAGGGATAGCTGAAAATAGGCCTTTGAAACCTGAAATCTGACTTCAGCCTTGGCTATTTCTTCCATGGCTTTACCCACTTCAACGCCCAACCGCCTAGCCTTCTTTAGATAGTGGATTTTACCAAAGGTAACTATCGGTACGTAACCTGAAACTTCAGAGTGTGAAAAGAATCCCCATTCATGCAGGTCGGTGCGCCCCTCCACCGCGTTACCACGCTGACCAACCATTGGGGCAATAAGCTGGGTAAATTGCAGCCTTGGCACGTGTTCAGCCTTGGCTGCCTGCAACTTGGCCTCGAATATATCGGTCCCAGCCTTGGCTGCAGCCAAAAGGCCGCTATGTACCAGGGCGTGGTCTATCGCTTCTTGAAAGGAAAAAACGCGGTCTGTGAGGTAAGCAGGGGGTGCCTCGGCGAAGGCATTGGAGGCGAAAATCATTACTAAAGCCACCAGAGCTAACTTGCTGGCCTGCGTTTGGCATCTATTCAAAGCATCATCCCGAATCGATTTACTTGGCATCGAAAACCTTTGCGTTACATGACTCGTTTTAGTTCAAACTGCCTACTCAGGATACTAAAAGCCACTTGGGCCGCCACAAAGGCACCCTCAAATCCCAAGGGACCAGCTGTGTAGTTTGCCAGGTTCAGCATGTTCTTGTAGGCAGTTCTAACGGGCCAGGTCATCAAATCTATGCTGCGGTTCTCAATTTCAGGATAAATCTCAATCAAACCGGTGCGCTCAAGCACGGGCAGCCCTGTTTTTTCGTCGAGTTTAATAGATGACACGTCGGCAACTTCAAGGTGCTCATCTAAAAACGGCAGTAAACGTTTGAGTTGCACCAGCATTTCATCAGCAAATTCCTGAATCGGGGCAGCTTGACCATTGAAACGATTGGCTGGCATCAAAGCTGTAACCGACAATGTCACTTTGCCTGGGTCCTGGCCTTCAATCGGCGGCATAGCAGGATCAATGCGAATGGTCAGCAAATTTGAGCCATGCATAGGCTTTGTTGGATCTGAGATCATGTGGGCCATGTGTGCAAGCCCCTCTGGAAGCCCAGAGCGTCGCATGCCCAGATTAAGCGTAATCCCATAATGAGATGGGGTTTTTGCCTCAATCTTCGCGTGGTAGCGCCGCTTCGCCTGTCGTTGTGGAATCAGAGGCAAGAAAGAGTGGAGGTCGTCACCACATACCATCATGCCAACCCCAATACTTTCCGCACGATTCAGGATCTCAACCTCCTGAACGCGGCCCCGTTTCACTACCAAGGTATCTACACTGTCTGCCCCCCTGACGTCTCCAGAGTTATCGTTTATTCTGGCAAGGAAAAGCTTCTTTAGTGTGTCCTCGCCCCATTCCACAAACACAGGTCCGCTACGCATGTGGCTTATCAAGCGAACGAATGGGATGGGTGCCTTCCATGGCTCGGCAAGGCGAGACATGGCCGATGTGGGGCCTGCCAAAAACGAACGAAGCCTTGGATAAGCAGATAGTGGCTCCAAAGCATCCGTCCCAGTTTTGCTAAGCAAAGAGCTGAGTGTCTTGTTTGAATTGCGATATGCAAACCACTCGCGGATCGAGCCGGGTGGCAGCACTGGCGCTGTCGCTAAAACAGGTTCAAGGAGCCTTTCGACGTCCTCAAATTCACCAAAAATCGATTCCAGCGTCTTGAATTGCCCTGGAAATTCGCGTTCTATTTCACGGGTGAAGACTTCCCGTTGCAAGGAAACATCGACTCTCGCATCAGGCAGAATCACTTGGCAAGCTGGTGACACATGTTGTAACAGGTTGTTGATTTCAGATGATAAAGCCAGTTCTTTAAACACGTTCCGGATGGGCGCAGAGTCACTTAGTCCAAACAAAGAGCAAGGCCGTCTGACAAATAGGTATCCATTGACCTCATAAACATTTTTGTCGCTTCCATGGCCCAGCACCAAAACCCGGTAGCCCTTTTTGGCAGCTAAAGCCCCGAAAATAACGGCGGGCAAATCGGTACCAGCAATAACAACGTCATAAGTGCCTTTTACCATGGTCACTCCTTTCCTGTTGCCAGCCTTTTGGCCGCGTTGGCGGCGATAAAAGTCTGCAATGCCGAAGGGTAAAGGCGATTTTCAAGCTCCAGGATCCTGGCTGACAGGCTGTTTTCATCATCGTCTTTAAGAACTTCCAGGGCGGCTTGCGCCAAGATGGGCCCGGTATCTGTGCCTTCATCGACGATATGAACTGTGCAACCCGCTATTTTTACGCCATATTCAATAGCCTGGCGCTGCGCGTGCATCCCAGGAAATGACGGCAACAGCGCCGGATGAATGTTAAGTACGCGATTTGGAAACTTGGACAAAAAGGTGGAGGTCAGGACTCGCATAAAGCCAGCAAGGACAACGACTTGTGCTCCAGATGCTTCAACAGCCTCAACTAAAGCTTTATCAAAGGATTCGCGGTCAGGAAAGTCGCGATGAGAAAGCACTTTTGTGGGGATGTTCATCTGTTTGGCAAACTGCAGGCCTGGGGCGTCAGCCTTGTTGGACAGTACCAAGCGAATATCAGCATCCAGCTGCCCAGATTGGACGGCTTTGACAAGGGCCATCATATTGGTACCCCTGCCAGATATCAAAATTGCTACTGGTGTTTTATGGGTCACGTCCATGTCACTTCACCGCCACCGGACAACAGTCGTCCAATGACGAACGGGGCCTTTGAAGCCTGTTCAAGGGCATCGAAAACCCCATCAAAGTTTTCAGGCGACACTACAATAATGTAGCCTACTCCCATATTGAAAACCGACCACATCTCCTCCTGGGCGATGCCGGCCTTTTCCAAAAACTTGTAAACTGGTGGAACAGGGATGGCGGCTCGATGCAAAGTTGGGTGCACGTCTTTTGGCAATACCCTTGGTAGGTTGCCATTAATGCCGCCACCAGTAATGTGGGCCATGGCATTGATTGGTGCGGCCTTCAGAATTGCCTCGACCGCATCGGCATAGATGATGGTTGGAGTCAGCAACACTTCCCCAAGTGGGCGGTCGAAATCCTGGTAAACAGTGTCCAGCGAAAAACCGTTAGATTCAATTGCCTTGCGCACCAGCGAAAAGCCGTTCGAGTGAATCCCAGACGAGGGAATGCCAATAATTGGGTCACCTGGCTTACAGTTGGCGCCGGTAATCATCTTGGGCTCGTCCACGATGCCCACTGCAAAGCCACCGAGATCGTATTCACCAGGGTGATAAAAGCCGGGTAATTCGGCGGTTTCACCACCTACCAAGGAACAGCCAGCTTGATTGCAGCCTTCCACAATTCCTTCGATTATCTGTAGGGCGACTTGCTTATTGAGCTTGTCGACTGCAAAATAATCCAAAAAGAACAAGGGCTTTGCCCCAACAGTCAGGATGTCATTGACGCACATGGCGACAAGGTCAATTCC
Organism: Oligoflexales bacterium; assembly: GCA_012840965.1. Lineage (GTDB taxonomy): Bacteria > Myxococcota_A > UBA9042 > DTJE01 > DTJE01 > DUVQ01. Next base: position 15,954 of record DUVQ01000148.1, read on the forward strand.
GATGGTGTTGTGGATGCCTGTTTCAAAGGCCAACTTCAGCTTTGTTCCAACGCCGTCGGTGCCCGAAATCAGGACTGGACGGGTCATGCCTGTGAGGTCAGGGGCAAAGGCAGCAGCAAAGCCACCAACTCCGGCCAAAACCTGTGGCGAACGAGCCTTAGATGTCAAGCGCCCAATGGCAGAAGTGAAGTCGTCTTGCGCTTCAGTATCGACCCCAGATGCCTTGTAAGTTAAATCACTCATAGCGGTGCAGAGCATAGACGATCACGGGGTTTTCAGTCAACTGGCTTTGCAGCTAAGTTCAGGGCAAAAGCGCCATGTGTTCGATCTCCAAAAACTGCATACTCGGCGTGCATCTGATCCTGGCCCTGGCCCCGCCCCTGCCCCCGCCCCTGTCCCTGTCCCTGTCCCCGCCCCTGCCCCTGTCCCTGAGCCTGCTACAGATCGTGCTAATTTGTCTGTTTTGGCTCTCGATTGTTCGATCTTTTTTGCGTTTGATCTCTTCGTTACAGTTTTAAAACATGTCCGGGGGCATCCTTCCGGGCCCAAAATCTCCCGTAGCCACCCCGACTGTCTCTTAGTGACATCGTCCGGGCGAAATATACGATTGCTA
>DUVQ01000149.1 GCA_012840965.1 Oligoflexales bacterium
ACCTGTCTCGCCAGCCTTCGTCATCGACTAGACGGTGATTTTGGGGGCGACGTCGGGTCCCGGCAACTCCCGATAGCGCCCTCCAGGATTGCCCCCGGACCATGTTGCTGGGTGCCCTCTCGACCTCTTTTTAGCTCCAAATCCTGCTAAACAGCAGGAACGTCTTCTTGAACCCGTTCCCGCCTCCTGCCCCTGTCCCCGCCTCCTGCCAATTAGCGATTGCAGGGGTTTTCCCCGACGGGCTTGTCTGAGAGGGCGCAGCATGAGTCGCAGTCTAGGCCATCAAAAGCAGCGTGGCATGGTGTGTTGTCGTGGTAGAGGCCATCGTAGAGGCCGCTGACTGGATCATCGTCCTTGAACACGCCAGTAGCACACAGGTGCTCACACTTCGCTCGTGGGTTGTCTCCTGGCGTTGTTTCATAGAACATCTTAAACACAACGCTGCAATCCGCTGGGTCGTCGGTGTCAATCGAACACTTCAGAGATTCATTTGGGCGGCAATCAGATGGTCTGCCACCACAACCAGGGGCTTCATTCACTGTGATGCTAAGTGTTGCAGATCCTTCACTTGCGCCGCCGCTAGTCGTTTTACGCATTTTGTCCTCCCAAATACAGGCAACCAGCGAATGCCGCAACCTGTCCAACACTTTTAACTACCGTTATGTCACACAACTAATCAACTCAACAACGGAAATAATAGTTTTTTTTGAGATATCAATCGAAATTCACCTGTGCTCAAATTTACGAAGTTGTCATGTATATTCACTTGTCTGGCCAACTTTTGACATCAATGCCGATTCGGAGTGCTTCCAAGGGGGCTCCCCAAATTTACCATCAGGCGGTACAATAGTACGGCTTAGTTTTGGAGGATTTGGCATGACAAAGCTTTTGGTTAGGATTTTGTTGGTGTTGTCATTGTTGCTGCCTTGTACGGCGCTTGAAGCAGGCTCGCCTGGTCGTAGGGTGCCTCCACCTGGGCGCAACGTTCCGCCGCCCGCTCCTTTGCACTATATTGACTATCTGGAAGACGCGATTTCTGAGCTGGATAATGCCTTGGCTCAGTTGGATCGGATGCCTCCTTCACGTCATCGAGAGCGAGTTTATCAGGCAGTTACAGCCGCCAGAACCAAGCTTCTGTCAGGGCTGCGTGGTGCAAAGGCTGAAGTCGAGACAGAGGTGGTTGTGGAGCTTCCTCCAGCACCGATGGACCACAGGTTTTTTGGAGAACTGCTAAACCGTCTGAAAGAGCTGTCCTTTGGTAAGGATCAACTGGCGTATCTTAAGGATGCTTCTCGAACCAGTTATTTCGTGACCGAGCAGGTGCGTCAGGTTATGCGTGTGCTTTCCTTTGGTGCTGACAAGGTGGAAGCTGCAGCCATCATGTATCCAAGTGTTTTGGACAGGGAAAACTTCTATCGTGTTCAAGATGAACTGACCTTTGAATCAGATCGTGACAAGCTTAGGGAGCGCATCGGAAGCTTTTGACAAATCAAGCAACCACAAAAGATCCCTCGCCAGGTCTGATTCCAGCCGAGTTTGACTTGGCTTCCTATCGTTTTGAGCTGCCGCCACAGCAGATTGCACAGGTCCCGGTGAAGCTTAGGGGTGAATCCAGGCTGATGTTCCTGCCGCGTGAAAATGGCAGCCCCCAAGATCTGTCCTTTTCGCAACTCCCGAATATGCTAAGGCCTGGGGACCTTTTGGTTTTAAACGACACCAAGGTTATTCCAGCTAGGCTGTTTGCAAGAAAGTTGACTGGTGGAGCAGTCGAGTTGCTGGTAATCGAAAGACACGGCCTGGAATTTAGGGCCATGTTTGGCACCAATCGAGGCTTGAAACCAGATGCAGTCTTGGAGCTATTGCAGCCAGATCGCAGCCCTTCAGGTGTTTTTGTTACGGTCAAATCTTTGGTTGGTGATGGTACGGCCGTTTTGAGGCTACAGGAAGGCGACATCGACTCGAAGCTTGCCCAGATGGGCCACATGCCCTTGCCGCCATATATAAAGCGGGAAGATGACCGTTATCGTGACCTCGACCGCCGTCGCTATCAAACGGTTTTTGCAGCCAATCCTGGTGCAGTGGCCGCACCTACAGCTGGTCTGCATTTCACGCCAGAGTTGCTTATCAAGCTTGCTGACCATGGTGTCCAAACTGCCCAGCTAACCTTACACGTTGGCCCTGGAACCTTTAAGCCTATTTTGGCCAAGGATGTTCGTGAGCACGACGTTGGATGCGAGCATTTCCACATTTCGCGAAAGGCTGCTGACGCTATAAATCAGGCCCTAGAGGATGGCCGACGTGTGATTGCAGTAGGTACAACCGTCACTAGGACCCTAGAGTCGGTGGGCCAGGGAGGGAAAGTTGAGGCAGGGCAGGGCAGCACAAGGTTGTTAATCACTCCGGGACATCAATTCAAGGTGATTTCAGGGCTTGTAACGAACTTTCACCTGCCAGAATCCTCCCTTTTAGTTTTGGTATCCGCATTTGCAGGCCGCAAGCGCGTTTTAAGCGCCTACAACCATGCTGTGGGCGCCGGTTATCGCTTCTTTTCATATGGCGATGCCATGCTTCTTTTGTGACCATGCAACCTATGGAGGCTTAATGCCCTTTTCCTTTCAAGTCCAGCATTCTGACCCAAATTCATCTGCCCGTACAGGATTATTGACGACCTGGCATGGAACCATCCAAACACCTGCATTTATGCCGGTTGGCACCTTGGGAACCGTCAAGGGGCTGTTGCCATCTATGGTTTCTGACATGGGCTATGGCTTAATACTTGGCAACACCTATCACTTGGCTTTGCGACCAGGGCCTGAAATCATCGCTGCTCACGGTGGCTTGCACCGTTTCATGGACTGGGATGGGGCTATTCTTACTGATTCTGGGGGGTTCCAGGTATATAGCCTAGCTTCTTTGCGCAAAATTAAGCCTGAGGGTGCCATCTTTAGGTCTCACATTGATGGTTCTTTACACGAATTTACACCTCAAAAAGTAGTGGCGATCCAAGAGGCTCTTGGGTCAGATATTGCAATGGTTTTAGATGTTTGCCCGCCTTCAACAGCGGCGCGGGCTGAGATTGATCAGGCCTTGGAATTGACCACTTCGTGGGCACACATGGCGATTGAGGCCAGAAAACGCCCAGATCAAGCTATGTTTGGGATTATTCAGGGTGGTCTTGATGAAAATCTGCGTCGCCAGCATGCCGCAGCCATAACGGCCCTAGATTTCGAGGGTTTTGCCATAGGTGGACTGTCTGTTGGGGAGGCGCCCAAGGATATGTATCGCGTAACTGCGGCCACCACCCAGGCGATGCCCAATGATAAACCGCGCTATCTGATGGGCGTTGGAATGCCGGCTGATTTTGCGCGGTGTGTTTTGCACGGAATCGACATGTTTGACTGCGTTTTCCCCACAAGGGCTGGGCGCACCGGCCTTCTTTTGACCAGTCAAGGGCGGATTATCATTAAAAATGCCGCCTATAGAGATGACATGGGGCCTTTGGATCCCAAATGTGATTGCATCGCTTGTACTAGGTACACTAGGGCTTACTTGCGACATCTGTTTGTTTCCAAGGAAATCCTGGGATCGGTACTTAATACCTTGCATAACCTTCATTTTTACAAGAGATTAATGGAAAGAATCCGGTTGGCCGTGGTGGATGGTTCCTTGCCACAACTGGCCGATGAAATGGATGCATTGTTTGCCACCGACTTGGAAGGAGAGGCTGGAAATGGAGTCGAAGAAAGGTAGTAAAGCTGTTGTTGCAGGAGCCATTGGGCTTGCCCTTTTAGTTGGGATTGGGATCGGGTTTGTGATGCGGGGCGAGCAGGGACAGGGACAGGAGCAGGAGCAGGGACAGGGGCAGGGTCAGGGACAGGGGCAGGGTCAGGGACAGGGGCAGGGGTGGTTTGATGCTTCTGAGGTTATTTATCATGGGATTCCCACTAGGGTGCGTTTTCGCGTGGCTGATGGTGGCGATGAACTGATGGCTCAGGTTTGGAAAAGGTTTGATGAAATTGGTAAAGAGTTTAACTCCTTTGCACCTGATTCTGAGGTGAGCCTGTTTAATAATGGCACCGTTGATATGAGGGCTGTTTCAAGTCGATTTATGGATTTGTTGGAGATGTCCAAAGTTCTTGCGGTCCAAACTAAAGGAGCCTTTGATCCAACCATCTGGCCTCTCAAGATGTTGTGGCGCAATGCTCAAAAGCTTGGGGCTGCTCCTACTGACGACCAGATTGTCTCCAAGAAGAATTTGGTTGGATTCGACAAACTTGTGATAGCTAGAAGAAACGCCATCGCGAAGAGGCGTGACTCGGACACATCATTTGATCCAACCTCTGGTCCAGGCTTTGTTAAGCGCCTAGTTGATGGAATGGCCTTGGATTTTGGTGGAATTGTAAAGGGCTACGCAGTTGACTTGGTGGCTGAGCTTTTGGCTCAAAACGGGGCTACAGATTGGCTGATTCAGTATGGAGGCGAAATTTCCACTCATGGAAAATCGCCCTCTGGCGAGCCTTGGCAGATTGGCATTCAGCATCCCCAAAAGAGCGATTCAGTGTGGGGTAAACTGGCCGCCAGCGACGATCTCCACGTTTCCACCAGCGGCAATTATGAACAGCCAGTTAAAATAGGCGACAAGGTTTACCACCACATAATTGACCCCAGAACGGGGCGTCCTGTTGAATCACAAGTCCTCGGCGTTACCGTAGTTCTCGAAAAGGCTAAGTATCCAAACGCCAAGGCAGATGCATATGCTACGGCTCTTACCGTTTTGCCCCTGGAACAGGCGAAGGCCTTGGTAGAGAACATTCCTGGGTTGTCGGCACTGTTCATCATTCAGGAAAAGGATGGCTCAGTGTCTGAAGCGCTAGTCGGCAGGATGAAGGACTGCTACAGCAGGTAGGGCAGGGACGGGGGAAGGGTGAAGGGGGCCAGGGACGGGGCCTGGGACGGGGGGGACAGGGCAGGAGCGGGGCGTTGGTTTAGATTGGTTTACTTTTTACCTGGTTTTGCGTTCCAGATTCTCAGTAGCAGCACAAACCCTAGTATTGCGAAGGGTAGCAAGAAGAACGGCCAGTAATGCCAGTTCTTGGTCGTCAAATATCCAAGCGAAATACTTTGAACAGCGGTTCCCAAATATACAAAACCGTCGATCATTCCAACTGCTGTTGCAGCACCCTTTCGACCACCAAAGTCCATCGTTGCCGTTCCAGACAACAAGCCGTGGGTTCCGATTACTCCAAGTGAAATAAAGAACATCAAGGCTCCCAGGAAAAACGGCGTCAGTGTAAGCACAGGTCCTGCAGACAAGCGTCTGGAATCACCAGCTCGCCCAACCTTTAAGGGGTCATTCATTGAGAGCTCGACTTTTTCACCGTTTCGCTCAACTAGCAGCTTGATTGTGCCGTCGGACACTGCCAGATTTTCTGCAGTTCGTTTTGGGCTTGAGGTACAAAGGCAATTCTCCACGTCCCAAACTACGCCCTCGCCCTCGCAAGTAGCTGGAATACATGCAAAAGCCTTGGAAACAGCAGGCCAATCAGCCAAATCGCCAGTACCAGCGACCTCCAAAATGATATCGTCCTTTTTCAGGACTTCCTCATTCTTGCCAACCCAGCCAACCTGATTCGTAGTTCCACCAAGGGCAAAAATCATCAGCACAATGCCAACAGTCAGTAGGGCATAAAGCCCACCAGCCGCAGGTGCGCGCCGACTTTGGAAAAACAGGTCGCTAATCCAACCAGCGACATTTCCACCAATGACTCCAGCCACGAACAGTATTCCACCCCAGCCTGCCCACATGAATGGACTTAAGGCTATAAGCGCCCCGGACACGATTAACGTGGCCTTTCGCTTCCCAGATTTAACCTTGCTGGCCAGGAAGAAGAACACAAAACCAACGACTAGCATCCCAACAACGATTCCCCAGTGGCTCCAGTCGCCATCTCTGAGAGCATGATTGGAAGGCAGCGCCCACACTTCCTTTGCATAGATTGGGAACCAGTGCATTACGCCATTTCTGATTACACCAGTGCAGAACTCGATGAACGCAACGGTGAGGATAATTGGATTGGTCAAAACGCGCTTAACGATGGTAAAGATCGGTATGTCGGCACCCTCCTCACCTGAAGAGGCGTCACCGGTATCAAAATCCTCAAAACCAGCCTGGGATGGGCGATCCTTCAGTAAGAACAGTTCAAGCGTAAAAAAGGTGTAAAGCAGCGCAGAGGGTACGAAAAACACCCACCAAGGGGCGCCCTTTCCATCAGACAGTGTATTTGCCAGGCCAAGAATCCAACCGTTTACGGTGAAAGCCAAAAAGATTCCAGAGGAAATCATGGTCCCAAAGATCCCTGAAAAACCGCCACGTTCCCGCACGTGAAACCATGAGGCGTTAACCTTTACAATAGCCACCGCCGCGGCACTCTGGAAATACATGTTAAAGGCATAGAGCACTGAAAATGCTGTTGTCAGCTTGATTTCAATGGCTCCAGGGTTAGTTAGAATCGACTTTACGAAAAGCCCCATCAGCAGATTCATGGTGCCTGAACCAAAGGAGGACACCAAAATCGCCTTTTTACCGCCCAACTTGTCCGTCAGAGGGCCATTAATCAGAAAGGACAGGGCATAAACAAAGGTCCCAATCCCAAAAATCAGGCCAAAATCCTCCTTGGTCATCAAATCCCCAAGGGCGTTTTTGGCCACCGTAAGGTTGTACCTGCCCATATACAAAAAGGCATAGGTCAACCCCATCGGGAACCAGTTCAAAAATCTTCGGGCCTTGTACGAAGAGCTATGGCCTGCAAATTCCGCTGCCACGAAAGCCTCCTTTGCAAAAACAGTCCCAGCGATTATGAACCTCAAACGTTTTGATGGCAATGATGGGGGCGGGGTCAGGGGCAGGGTCAGGGACAGAGTCAGGGGCAGGGGCAGGGGGATGCCCGTGCTGTTTAGCAGGATTTGGAGCTAAAAAGAGGTCGAGAGGGCACCCTGCAACATGGTCCGGGGGCAATCCTGGAGGGCGCTATCGGGAGTTGCCGGGACCCGACGTCTCTTGGTTGACATGAAGGACGCGCAGCG
>DUVQ01000150.1 GCA_012840965.1 Oligoflexales bacterium
CCAAGGAATAGGTGAAAAGATCGTCCCAACGGCACCGCCGCCCAGAAGCTTAAGTATGTGGCGTCTTGTTACAATCATGACTTACCCCCTGTGCTCACTTATGGCATTCCAGGCATGGTGTGCGTCGCCCATGCTTAATATGACAGTCAGAGCAAGTGTCCATCCGCATCACCTCTGTGGGCAGCACCTCCCTTCCAGCCATGGCTTGTCCTCCGACCGCCCGGCTGTACCCAGAGATGATGTTTGTTTGGTACGGTGGGATTGACTCACTGTTGCCGTGGTCGCCGTGGCACTCCTCACAGGAAAAACCACCTGTTTTCACGTGGGCTATGTGGGAAAAATAAGCGTTCATCGGTTGGCGGGAGTATACGTACCAGTTCACTTCCTTGCCGGGGGTAACGTACTCATCGATAAAGGCTTTTTCGGCCTCACTGTCGCCGATGGGCTCCTCATGGCACTCAGCACACTGCTGTAAAGTCGGCAGGCTTGCAAACGTGCCATCAGCCCGGAAAGGATGGCAATCTGCACACTCCATGCCCCCTTCGTCCATGTGAATCTTGTGGTTGAACTGCAAAGGCTGCTCGGTGGAGGTATAGAGCATCGGTGGGAAAAATACCCACCCAAAAATCAGCATGCCTATCAAGCCAGCCAGAAACATCAGGGTGCCCATGTGTCGTGACAAGAGCGACCGCCGAGTCCCTCCTCTTGTTTGATTACTCACGAATTCCCTCCAAGCAGGGGATATAGGAGTTTTTAGACCTTTAGAGTCCAGGTACCAAGATCCTAAAGATAGCATTGGGACAATGTGGCACCAAGCGCTGAGGGCGTAGATCTAGTCATATGATCTGATTAATTAAGATTGTGTCCAGAACCTTAAGTTTAAAGACAGTTGATTCCGGATTTAGGCAATGTACTTGCCACGGGGGGTGTAGTGGGTGTGCAGCAACTTATGCGACTTGTGACCACATGGCCCCTCTGTCAGGAATTTGGTGTAGAGCTCCAAAACAGCTGGGTTTTCATGTGACTTGCGGATTTCGTAAGCCTCGTCCTCAGCGTAGATTGCCTTTGCCCTAGCCGCTCGAATCTCAGGCGTAGTCGGAATTGGCTGTCCGCCACCACCTAGGCAGCCACCTGGACATGCCATGAATTCGATAAAGTGGCACTCGGCAAATTTGCCTCCAGCCTTAATGTTATCAAGCACCTTCTTGGCATTGCCTGTGCCGTGCACTACCGCCACCTTCACCGTGACGCCCTTTAAGAAGTCCCAAGAGTCAAACAGGCCCTTCAAGATGTCTGGCACTGGCCCAACATCAGGAATGGTCAGCTCAACATACTTGATACCCTCGAAGCCACGGACTGGCATGATGTTGGCGTGATCAAACAGGTTTTCCACCTTGATGCCAACAACCAGTTCAATAACCGTTCGCAGGGCGGCTTCCATCACACCGCCGGTCGCCCCGAAGATGACTCCAGAACCAGTTGCAGTGCCAAAGGGGTCGTCGAAGTCGGACTTGGCCATTCTTGGCAGATCAATTCCAGCTTCCTTCAGCATCTTGGCCAGTTCCCTGGTTGTCAGACCGTAATCAACATCCTTGAATCCTGAATCCATCATCTCGGGTCGATTACATTCAAACTTCTTAGCCGAGCAGGGCATCAGCGCAACTGTCACGATATCCTTGGGGTCAATGTTGTGAAGTTGGGCATAGTAGGTCTTGATCACCGCGCCAAACATCTGCTGAGGTGATTTCGCTGATGACAGATTGTCCAGCATGTCTGGATAGAAGTGCTCAATATACTTGATCCATCCCGGCGAACATGACGTGAACTGAGGCAGGAACACGGGGCCTTTTTTATCGACCAGCGCCTGTTTCAAGCGCAGCAAAAGTTCGGTGCCTTCCTCAATAATCGTCAAGTCGGCAGTAAAGTTGGTGTCAAAAACCTTGTCAAAACCAGCCATGCGCAAGGCTGTATTCATTTCAAAGGTCATTGGCACCCCTGGCTCAAGCCCAAAGCACTCGCCGATGGCTGCCCTTGGAGCCGGTGCCGTTTGGATGACCACGTGCTTTTTGGGGTCGTCAATCGCACGCCACACGTCATCAGTCGGGTCATTGGCTCTAAGCGCACCTGTGGGGCACCTATTGATACACTGACCACAGTTGATGCAAATGACGTCGGCCAAAGGCTTATCCATGAACGTGCCAATCTCTGTCTCGTCACCGCGCCCGATGGCCTCCAAGCAGCCCACTTCCTGCAGATCAATGCAGGTTCGCACGCAGCGCCGGCACATAATGCACTTGTTCATGTCACGGATGACCGAGTGAGAGGAGCGGTCGATTTCAAAGATGGGCTCTTCCATTTTCCCAAATCTAAAGAAATCAACACCATATTCCTGGGCCAACGACTGCAGTTCGCAATTTCCATTGCGACCACAGGTATAGCACTCGCCATAGTGGTTAGACAGCATCAGGTCAAGAATGTGACGTCTGGCTTGACGCACCTTCTTGGTGTGAGTGTGAATTTTCATAGGTTGTGAAATGGGGTACGCGCATGCTGCCTGCAGCGTCCTCATCCCGTCGACCTGGACGGAACAGATTCTACAAACTCCCGCCACGCACAGATCCTTGTGATGACACAAGGTTGGAATCCTGATGCCGATCTTTTCCGCGGCTTCAAGAATCGTTGTGCCCATCGGGACCTTGACGTCTTGTCCGTCAATCGTCACCGTAATATTAGCGCCTATCCCTTCGCCACCTGCCTCAATACGATGGGGCCGCTGGCTGACTGGGGCGCGAGTCTTGTCATCAAGTTGATTTATGTCAGACATGATTTCCGTATCCTCTTTCAAAAGGCCTACCAAAAGCCTGTTACAGCCCCCTTCCCATCAATTCGTTGCGAAAATGCTTGACGATGGATAAAAACGCGTTAGGGCTTGACTGGCCCAGCCCGCATTTTGATGACACCTGCATAGTCTCACCAAGCTCGCAGATTTCCTGCAAATACTTGGAAGAGCAGACGCCGTGATCCAGCATTTCGATGCATTCAAGAATCTTCGGGTTGCCATCTCGACAAGGTGTGCATTGTCCACAGGATTCTTCTACAAAGAATTCCAAGAAGTTGTGAGCAACACGGAGCATGTCCCGATCTGGCCCAAAAACCATGATCGAGCCTCCAGTGGCCACATCCTCGTAGGCGATAGTCCTTTCAAATTCAGCCGCCGGAACGCAATGTCCGGAGGCCCCACCAATCTGGACGGCCTTGGCACCCAAGCCACCTACAGCCTCAAGCAAGGTTGAAACGGTGATTCCCATTGGGAATTCGTAGATGCCAGGTTTGTCGCAGTCGCCAGAAACGGAAAAAATCTTAAATCCAGTGGATCTGGCCGTTCCATGGCTTTTAAACCACTGCGAGCCCTTTACCAGAATTGCGGTAACCCAAGCAAAGGTTTCGACGTTATTAACAATCGTTGGTCTGCCCAGGAATCCGGTATCAACTGGAAATGGCGGCCTATTTCGCGGCTCACCACGGTGGCCTTCCAGCGATTCAATCAAGGCCGTTTCCTCGCCGCAGATGTAAGCGCCAGCACCCATGTGGATATGGATATCAAAATCAAATCCGTCATGGCCGCAGACATTCTTTCCAAGTAATCCCTTTGCCCGCCGGTCGGCCAGTACCTGCTCAAGATGCTTGCGAAGGTACGTGTACTCAGCTCGCAAATAGACGATCCCTTCTTTGGCGCCGATGGCATAACCACCAATGGTCATTCCTTCAAACACCAAATCGGCGTGCTCAGTCAGGATCACCCTGTCCTTAAAAGTGCCTGGCTCGCCTTCGTCGGCATTACAGACCACGAATTTTCGGTCGGCCTGAGCCGCCGCGGCTAGGTTCCATTTAACGCCTGTTGGAAAACCTGCCCCACCTCGCCCCTTAAGCTGGGAGTTGGTAATCTCAGCAATCAAATCTGACCGCTTCATGGAAAGGGCTGCTTTCAAACCAGCGTTAGGCGCAATGGTTGAAAAAGTCAACGGTTCGGTGTGTGAAGATATCATAAGTGGCCCTCCCCTATGCTGCCCAGAGCGTAAATGCCGAAAGCTTTACGGCAGGCCTCCAGGATTTGAGTCACCTTGTCTGGGGTTACCCTGGTAAAAACGCGATCATTGACCAGCAGCGCCGGCCCTTGGTCGCACATACCCATGCAGTTCGCCCATTCCAGGGTAAATTTCCCATCTGGAGTTGTTTCGCCAAATTCAATCCCAAGGTCGTTTTCCAGTTGTGTTGCGACCTTATCTTTGCCCAGCATGTCACAGGCAATCGTTCTGCAAAGGCGGATCACAAAACGTCCAGCTGGCTTGAATTCGAGGAATGAATAAAAGGACACCACACTGTAAACCTCGACAGGGTGGATCCCCAACTTGTCAGCCACTATCTGCATCGCAAAGTCAGATATATGCCCGTACTTGCCTTGGATTTCCTGCAAGATCGGGATCAGGGCAGACCTATCGCTTCCGATATCCTGCGCCCAACTTGCGATGTCGTCTCTAAGTCGTTCCTGTTCGGTGACCAGCATCGCCTAACTCCCCTTGGTTAGTAGTTTATCTACCAATGACAACAACTCCTTCGGTGACACCGGTTTTTCCTGGAAGGCATCCACAGGTACCAAGTCGGCATCCTGGCCAAATGACATTCCAGTCACCTTGGAGATACTTGTCAACATCAGGATTGGAGCCCCAAATCCCTGTCTACGCAGGTTTTGAGCCATTACAATCCCATCGTCCGGCTGATCCATCATCACGTCCAACACCAATAACTCAGGAGTCTCGCGGGCAATAGCCGCCATTCCTTCCTTGACGTTATAGGCGTGCGAAACGGTGTGACCAGCGCTTTCCAGGACCAATCGGCAGTCATCAACCAGGTCCGGATCATCGTCCACAATTAAAATCCTAGCCACGTTTTTCTCCTTTGTATGGTTTACCCCAAAATCCCACTCCTAGGAAGCGGACTTCAGGTTTTCCTGGATCAGCCAAAGCTTCCGTGCTGGGGGTTTATTAGCCCGGTTGGTTAACTTCGGCGACTCTCTGGGGGCAATGCTATCAAAGGCAACGCTTTTGACCAAGGAAATATGGGCAAAAGTTGATGTTTGGCATGTTTTGGGCGCTATTTACCAATGTTGTAATTTGGCCCGATTTTTGGGGGTGATTTTCACTTCAAAGCTTACGCAATTTGGCGCCAGTTAATCTCATCTTTACTAGTGCCCGACCAAGCCTCAATCACCCCAACTTCAGGCAGCGGAGCACAAAGAAGCAACTCAAGCCTGTGCATGATTTCTTGTTCAGGTGGGTTGTCCTTGTGGAGTACGATTAGGGAGCCCAAAAAAGTGATGCGTGTTGTTGCCATTGTTTCTCCAAAACGACAGTCACAAAGCTATCGTTTTGGGGGCTTGATTTGTACCGCAATTTTCCTTGAGTCTGGAATTAGGGGGGTATGCGAGTTTATTGTGATTTGACACCCAAATTATTGAGCAACAAAACGGACAGATGTGGATTTATTACCATCAACAGTCGCTGGGAGAGACCCCATTTTGTCGGTTACGTAAACCTTGATCCACCTAGCTCCCTTGATTTTTTCATGATCCCACTGAAGTTGTGCTGTGAACTTGCCATCAACTATGGGAACTGTGGTGCTTGCCATAACCTTGTTGTTTGCAACAGCCCAGTTATCACGAATGTCCTGATCATTTTCGGGCTCAACCAAGTCGCCAACCCAAAAGTCTCGCTCCACTTCAACAGTCACAAAAGCAGTTCCACTGTCGATTTCAGGAGTGTCGCCTACAAAGGAAATCTGACCATGAGTACTGTATTCAACCGGCTTAGGAAGCCAGATTTGTGCTGGAGGATAGTTCATCTTCAAGGCTGGGTCCCCCATCAAGTTGTACAAATTGCAGTGCTGAAACTCAATGGTACTTAAGGGGGTGTAATCGTCCATTTCCGGAAGTGCGACCTCGGCAGCCGCGGCCATAAACTGGCGAAAATCATCGTGCTGGTTTTCAACCATCTGCTGTTTTGCCCGCATCAAAACCTCGCCAATGGTAGGAGCCCGACCATCAAGCGCCGCTTTAGGGACTTCATACGCTAAAACAGCGTTCCCATAAGGGTGAGACACATCTGTTGACCCAATAGTTGCAACTGCTCCACGAGTATGCCAAACCAAAGTCTCCGCAAGGCTGTTGGTGGCCTTGGTGTAGTTACCAGCGTAGCATGCAAAGAAAAAGACAATGGCCTCACGATGATCGCACGAAATTTGCTCGATCTGATCGGCAGTCAGCCCCTGAGTCCACTCCTCAGAGCCGTGACCCACATAGATGGTCATTAAATTGCCCTGATTAAACAGGTCGATAACCTTGTCCTCAAAGGGGGTATAGTAGTACTTACTATTGACGTTGTCGTAAGCGCCTATGATATCGAAATCATGGGACACTTCCTTTAATCCTGCAAACATCGCGTATTCCAGCAGTTCGTCGATGGTTGGGTCAAAATTGGCCTCGCCGGTGTAAATCGAGACCCTGCGATTCCATTCGCCGACCTCATACGTGGACTCATGTGCCTTTACCTTGGTTAGATATGCCTCGACTTGCTGAACGGTTGTAGCCGGAATTCGGCCGACTGCGATATCCGGGACTAAATCCCCATCTAAGTCGCCGTATGTGTTGTCAGTCCAGCAGCCAGTCTGGCCAATAGTATCGTTAGTGCATTCCACAGCTGGAATTTTTCCAGCGTTTTCCTCGCCTTTGGCCGGGGCATCGCCAATAAGCAAAAGGAATGTGTCTCCAACTGAGGCAATACTTCTTAGCAGCGAGGACACCTTTTCGTGAATTGGCACCACCAAGGAGTTATGCTGCAGGCCACCACTTACCAGCTCTGAAACTGAAACAGCTTCAACCGCAAAGCCAGATGATCTGCGGTATTCTGCGTAGTTCATTGCCGCCTGTTTCAGGTCATCCTGGTAAACAATCAGGTAAATGTGGCTTACTGGGGGATGCTCCACATCTGAGTCGTCTGGATTAAGGAGATCCGAGGTTTTGACATCGGTGTCTTGTTTGATGTCTTGTTGAGGCTCCTTTATATCTGCATCATCAAATACGTCGCCATCCTGATTCTGGCTATCCTGCGGAAAAAGCTCGTGTAGATGTGACAAATCCCAGTGGGCAATGGCGTCATTGATTCTGTCAATATCGGCCTGATCACACCCAGAAATCAGTACTGCTATGGCAGTGAAGGTAAAAATTTTGCGCAACATGAACCCTCCCAAGGGAAAGTTGGAGACATGCAAGTATCTGATTTTGAGGGGGCAGAGTCAATCGAGGGTGGGGTGCTGGGTGCAGGGGCGGGGACAGGGGCGG
>DUVQ01000151.1 GCA_012840965.1 Oligoflexales bacterium
ACCTGTCTCGCCAGCCTTCGTCATCGACTAGACGGTGATTTTGGGGGCGACGTCGGGTCCCGGCAACTCCCGATAGCGCCCTCCAGGATTGCCCCCGGACCATGTTGCTGGGTGCCCTCTCGACCTCCTTTTAGCTCCAAATCCTGCTTAACAGCACAAACGTCTTCCTGCCCCCTGCCCCTGTCCCTGATCCTGCCCCTGCCCCACTACTGCGCTTTAAGCCTGATCAGCTCCTTCCGGGCATTTTCCATGAATGGGCGTTCTGCGGAATCTGTTCTTGCAACTTCAACATACTTCTCCCAGGCTTGGATGGATTTCTCCTTGTCGCCCTTCAGACTGTAGGCTGCAGCCAGATTGTAAAGTGCGGCACCATAAGCAGGCTTGATGTTTATTGCCAGTAGATAAGCCGCAATTTCACTGTCAATATCGTTCAACGAATGAAGTATAACACCGCGATTATAGGCGGCTTTATGTGATTTAGGCTCGATCTCCAATACCTTTGCGTAAACATCCAAAGCCTGACGCAAAATGGGCTCTTTTCGTTCACTAGAAGTCTCTCTTTCCGCAGTTTTAGTCAAACAAATTGCATAGTTAAACAAAGCATCAGGCGAATCAGGTGTAAGCTTCAGCAAAGCTTCAAAAGCCGCCTTTGCCTCATCAAGTTGGTCGTTTTCCATCAACGCCACGCCCAAATTATTCCAGGAATCAATAGCCTGAGGGTCCACTTCCACGGCCTTTTGCAGTTGTGCGATGCCTTCTTCTTTTTTGCCTGCGTCAAGCAACGACATCCCGAGATTATGCAAGGCGTTTAGATAGTTACCATCCAAATCCAAGGCCTTCAGGTAGGCCTGCGCCTCTTTGGCGTAGTTCTTTTTTCTGCCATAAGCGACACCAAGGTTGTACCAGCCTTCCTTGGAATCAGGCTTTAAAACGACCGCCTTTTCAAGCGAACTGATAGCCAGATCAATCTTACCGGCAGCCATCTCCTGGGCACCCAGCCTGAAGAGGTCGTTTGCGTCGCTTTGGGCATGCCCTGTTTCAGGGAAGGTTAAAACAGCGACCAAAGAAAGAAGTATCAGGGAACGACCAACTCGATTTGCAAAACAATTCGACATCAAATGCCTCATCCAGAGCATAACACCCGGCAAAATTACCACGGGAACGCCGTTTTGCGCAAGAACAGGGCGCCCACCAACAATCCCCGCCTAGTCGATGTCAAAGGCTGGCTATTATTGCAGTGATTTTAGGACTAATCAGAACAAGTGTAATAGTTTGGGATGTATTCTGGAGCCAACAGGGTGAGCCCAGCCACATACCCCTTTTCAAGATCACGGGTGTCGTGAACCAGCATGCCAAGATCGCCGAAGCTATACACATAATCTTCAATGAATACACTATGATCGACATTCACCTGATAGTCACTGTTAAAGCCATTACATCGATCATGTCCAGAATGCTGAGCAAAGAAGTCCTTGTGTTCGATCTCCGCCACCGCTTCGATAGTGTCTGCGCTTACTTTAAACAGCGCCAAGACGGATTTGAACTCCAACCCATCAACGTGTTCAGACTCGACCCAGTCAGTAAATGGGATAGCCAGCAAGTTGCGAGCTCTATCATAGTTAAACGCTTTGTGATCCCCCATAGCACTGCTACCAGCGTCCCACCAGTTGCCAATAACAAGCCTTTTCACGCTTTTTGGATTTGCAGGATCGGTCACATCTAAGATTTCAATTCTGAATCTAACAGACCGCCCTTCATCATCGCTATCTTTGCCTAGAGTTAGCACAAAACCTTCTTCCAGAGGATGAATATAGCTGGAAACACCAGAAAGCTTAAGCTCACCGGCAATGTTTGGGTTGGTTGGATCCCCAAGATCGATGACGTGAAGAGGGGCAGTAGGTTCAGAGGTAATGACATAGCCCATATCACCTATGAAACGCACACCAGAAATCCGATCACCCAAGCCTAGACCTCGCACCATGCCAATTTCTTTGAGCTGACCTTCCTTTTCCTGTAAGACCGTGACTCGGCTTTCGCGGTCGTCTTCTTGGCTCCACCAGCCCTTGCCGTCTGTTGTGGCTACGCGAAGATTGCCATTGTGTTCATCAAAGGCGAACTGATTGATGCCATGGCCCAAAACCTTGCCAGACGCGGTGTACTGAGCTTCCCCACCTTGATTAAAGGCGAATTTGTGAATCTGGGTTTGAACGTCGCCGGTGTAATCAACGTGAGGTAACTGCCTGTAAATGTCCCAGTTGCTAGAAGCAATATAGATCGCGTTGTTGCTGGCATAAACGTGGCCCCAATTACCTTGGATTGTGGATGCTGCAACTTCTCCTGTTTCAAGGTCCAAAGTTGCAAGGCTAAGCTGATTCAGACCCGAAAAAACGTTGGGAGTATGAACAGCTTCACAGGCACCCAGGATCTGGACATCATCATAGCTGGCCTTTTCATTGCCATGACCAATCCATATTCTTGGAAGCCAGTATGTAAGTGGCTTTGCCCTGATCATCTCGACGTTTTTCTGGATTAATTTGTCAAATGCCATGTTAATTGTGTCAGCTGTGGGTTGGGCCCTTGAATCGTAACGCCAGTCTTGGTCTGGCACAGGCCAAAGATAGAATGGGAAATCCATGGGTCTGCTAAGCGCGAAGTGAACCTTGTCGCCGATGCGGCGGCCGCCAAACGCACCATGGTCAAAGGTATGAGTTGCCTCGACCTTTGGATTTGACTTGTCTGATAGGTCTATGACAGACACGACGGAAACTGGGTTATAGCCATAATAGTGGCTTGGGTAAGGAGCAGAATCGCCGTCCACAGCGTCTTCATCCTGGTCCCCAATGGGCATCCCTTCTCTAACGGGGACACCCTTTACCGCACTGTATAGGTGAGACACGCTAAAGACGATAGCTTTATCATCCTTCAGGAAAAAGCCCGTTGGCAAGCCTTCTATTGTGATGCGGCCAACTTCATCAGTCTCGGCTGCTGGCCAGGACTTAACTACAACTAGGTCAGCTCTGCTAATCGCGTAGATGTATTTGCCGTCAGTTTTGACGGTGTCAACTTCGTCGATATCTTTGACCTGGGTGTTGGTTTCACTGAAGTATTCCGGCGACTTCACGTCAGTGCTGTCGCCTGTGTTACCAGGATAGTTTGGCGAAGAACCAGTGTCATCCGTTGATGAGGGCTCGGGACAATTCCAGCGACACTCTTCTTCTTCCAAGGCCGTCTTTCGATTTTGCTCAATTTGCATCACCATCTGTGTGATGAACACCTGTTCAATCAACTCTTCTGCCTGAGCACAGTCTGCGGCGACAGTCAGAGCGGCAGGTTTGGACCAGTCAAGGGCCACCACCTCGTCGTCGGCACATCCAACCAAGACTAGGGCCAGTAATGACGTGGAAAGCAGTAAGCTTCGTTTAATTATTTTCATGCTATCCTCCTTCAAGGGCGCTAGAATAATACCAAATTTAAAGTTCAAACTAGCAACGTCATAATAACCAATCCCCACGTGGCTTCGGTCATTCAGAAACCACGCTCTTTGCACATCTGAAGCCAATCGAGTGCAGCGGTTGCATGGTCTCTGAGATATACCTGACAGATGTACTCACATCTACGTCCACGTCCCAGATACCACCACCTCGGACGACTCTATACTTGGGCAAATCAGTGCTTATCGGATTCTCAGCCGTGATAGAATTGTGTTTAACGTAGGCATGGGAATCGAACACCCATTCCCGCACGTTGCCAGCCATATCACACAAGCCGTACGGACTATTACCAGCAGGAGACCTGCTGCAGACCTTATCGGGGTCAATTCCCCCGCAGTTGTCTTGTCTGTTTTGGCAGAACAGTGCAAGGTCACATGAAGGGGGCTCATTGCCCCATGGATATACCCTTTTGTCTGTTCCACGAGCAGCCTTTTCCCACTCGGCCTCGGTCGGAAGCCGTTTGCCAGCCCATTCACAATACTGCTGCGCCTGAACCCAGGTGACACACACCATAGGCATGTCGGCCTGACGGTATTGCGTACCAGCTACACCAAGCACGTCCTCTTCTCCCATCGTATCCCCACCTTCCCCACCGTGAAAATAGAGATACTGCCTACGAAACCTACAAGTGCTATCGTCCATATGATGGCTGCACACCCCAGCATCTACACACGACATAAACGCGTCGTAGGTCACTTCAGTCCTGTCTATCATGAACGCCTCAAGGGTGATCTCATGAGATGGCGGACACACCGAGCGGGTTGAATCAGCGTCACATCCCATGATGAAAGAGCCAGCAGGAACCAAGCACATTTCCTCCTCGCACACAGGCCCACCACAACCAAACTGCACTAACAAAACCATAGCCACTGGTAGTATTCTTAATTTAGACATAGTCCTAACCTCCATGCTACAGCCATCCAGAAACGTGTTTACTCAAAAACCATCTCAATGTAGACGGTCTTCTGACAAACAGATCTGCTATTCCATCACTGTCAACATCACCCATTAGATATTCCAAATCCCATTTGACTCTGGCTAGATCTAGTTCATTAGCAACTTCTACGACCAAAACACTCGTGTCATTCAAACCATAGAAGTTTTCATACTGAAGCAAGAAATCTGTTTTGTCAGGCCTTTCATAATCAGCGTAGTCAGAGTGGTTGAAATACTGGGCTCGTTCCCGTACGGTATCTAGCCACGTGTCAGATAAAGTTGGGGGGGGGTAATTAATCCAAAGAGCAAAAACAACATCCCAGCTAAATGTACTTTTACTAAAAAGTCACCTTGACGCATTAATAGTTGACGACAGCAAAACATGTTTGCGCCTTTTGTAACAAAGCGGCTTAATTGTAGGGTTTTCAAAATAGCAATTCAATTTCGTTTTCCAACAATCACCGCCTAGTTTTGATAAGTGCGTAAGATATTGCATTGATAAAGGAATCCATCTAAACTGCATAGGTCCGATTAATGAGTTCTTGCGTGTTAAGTCATGCAAAACTGCTGTGCATTTAGAAATTCATAATGGTATCGGCAGTTATGTTTCCGCCAATTCCAGACAGGGCACATGGGGGACAGGCGCTATTGAAGAAATAAGTAGCCGTTTGCGTGAAGAGCTGCCCGGACTTCGTGGCTTTTCTGCCGTAAACATCAAGTTTATGCGTCAGTTTTTTGAAGCATGGCAGCCGTATTTTCAAACAAATACAGAGTATTTTCCGGATAGCAAATCGCTAACCGCGGTTAGCGATTTGGTGCAGACGGACAGTACTAACCAAGCTGTTTCAGAAGACCGATTAGCAAATATAAGCGGGGAGTGGGAAAGGTCTGACGTCTTACGTTTTTTTGATTACCTAGCACACGCCCAACTCAGCTTACCCCTGCCTGAATTGAATGCCGTCTACGTCCGCGTCTGCGATAATTGTGGCGCCTTCCATGAATCGACCTTGCAGGAGCTCTGATGCAAGTGGATTCAATAGGTGCTTTTCAATGGCCCTCTTCAGGGGGCGAGCCCCGTAGACCGGGTTCCACCCAACGTCCGCTAAATAGCTCTTGGCCTGCTCTGTCAGCTGCAGGGTGATGCCTCGTTCAGCCAAGCGCTTGGCCACACGGGACATCTGGATATCGACAATTCGTTTCAAGTCCTCTTTTACAAGACTGTTGAACAGGACTATCTCATCAAGACGATTCAAGAACTCTGGCCTAAAGTGGCTGCGCACCTCATCCATCACCGCTTCGCGAGCCGCAGGCGATTGAGCACTTTCGCCATTTGCAGCCGCTGCAGACATTATTGGACTGCCAATATTGCTGGTCATGATCAGCAGCGTGTTCTTGAAATCCACAGTTCTGCCCATACCGTCGGTCAAGCGGCCATCGTCCATCACCTGAAGCAGGGCGTTGAACACATCAGGGTGCGCCTTTTCGACTTCATCAAACAGCACAACCGAGTAAGGCCTGCGGCGCACCGCTTCCGTCAATTGACCACCTTCTTCATGGCCCACATATCCTGGAGGAGCTCCAAGCATCCTAGATACCGAGTGTTTTTCCATGTATTCAGACATGTCCAGGCGGATCATAGCCTGCTCGTCGTCAAACAAAAACTCGGCTAAAGCCCGCACCAACTCGGTTTTTCCAACCCCAGTTGGGCCCAGGAAAAGAAAGGCCCCCATAGGCTTGGTCGCGTCAGCCAGTCCAGAACGCGCTCGGCGGACAGCGTCTGATATCACTTGAATGGCCTCTTCTTGGTGGACCACCCTTTGGTCAAGGCGCTCCTCCATCGCCAGCAACTTGCGCTGTTCGCCCTCTAACATCCTTGAAACCGGCACGCCAGTCCAGATGGATACCACCTCGGCGATATCTTCGTCGTCGACTTCTTCCTTCAGCATCCGCTTGTCGGACTGCACCTTTGCCAGCTCTTCAGAATCTGACGCGATCTGCTTTTCAACCTCTGGCCTGCGCCCGTACTTGATCTTGGCCGCAGCCTCCCAATCGCCTCGTCGCTGAGCCATTTCCTCGTCGTGCCGCAGCGTCTCCAACTCCGCCTTCAGCATACGAATCGACCCCAGCAAATCCTTTTCCCTGCGCCAGTGCGCCAAAAGGGAGTCTGCCTCCTCGCTAAGATTCGCGATTTCTTCCTCGATCTTTGCCCTGCGTTCCTTGGCCGCGCCATCATCTTCCCGGCCAAGCCCCTGACGTTCGATCTCTAGCTGTGCGATTCGCCTTTGCACCAAGTCAATCTCGATGGGTACGGAATCAATCTCCATCCTCAGCCTACTAGCGGCCTCATCCACCAAGTCGATTGCCTTATCAGGCAACTGGCGGTCGGTAATGTAGCGCTTTGACAAAGTAGCAGCCGCTATCAGCGCCGCATCCTTAATCTGGACGCCGTGGTGAATCTCGTAACGCTCCCTTAAACCTCGCAAAATGCTGATTGTGTCTGCAACTGAAGGTTCACCAACCCAAACCGGCTGGAATCGCCTCTCCAACGCGGCATCCTTTTCAATATGCTTGCGGTACTCCTTCGTAGTCGTCGCACCAACGCAATGAAGCGTCCCCCTTGCCAGCGCAGGTTTGAGCAGATTTGAGGCGTCCATCGCCCCTTCAGCAGCCCCAGCTCCAACCACAAGGTGAATCTCGTCGATAAACAGGATTATCCGCCCTTGGGCTTGCTCCAACTCCTTCAAAATCGCCTTCAGCCGGTCCTCAAATTCACCTCGATACTTGGTACCGGCCACCAAGGCGCCCATATCCAAAGACAGCAACTTCTTTTCCTTTAAAGGTTCTGGCACATCCCCTTTTGCGATTCGCTGGGCCAACCCTTCGACGACCGCCGTTTTACCAACTCCGGCCTCACCAATCAGAACCGGATTGTTCTTTTGCCGCCTGGAAAGCACTTGAATAACGCGCCTTATCTCTTCGTCACGCCCTATGACGGGGTCAAGCTTGCCCTGGCGAGCCTGTGCCGTCAGATCCATGGTGAATTTTTCAAGCGATTGGTACCTGGATTCAGCATCAGGGTCAGACACACTTACGCCGCCTCTAACGTCTTTTAACGCCAATAAGAAACGGTCTTTTGAGGCGCCTGCATCGGCCAAAACCCGGCCAACTTCCTGATCAGCCAGCGCCCCCAAAAACAGATGCTCGGTGCTGACATAATCGTCTTTGAAGCCTTCCGCAGCCTTTTCAGCCGTTGTAAACAGTTGCTGAAGTCGTCTGCCCAACCCTGTCTGGCCACCATGAGCTGAAGGCAACCTGTCCAGCATTCCTTGCAGCGTTTTCATCAATCGTTCTGGCGCTACTTCAATCTTTCTAAGCACATTTGGAACGACGCCATCACCGTCGCTTAAGATCGCCCACACAAGATGCTCCACATCCACTGTCGGATTTGCCCTTCTGTTGGCCTCTTCCATAGCAAGGCTGACAACCTCTTGCGCTTTTGTCGTAAATCTATCAAACCTCATAATTTTTTAACCTCTAATCCGTGACTGACAGTAAAGATGTGCATTGGTTGCGAACTGTGCAAGGGGTAAAGTTGCGAACAGGTGACGAGCAGCAGCAAGGCCCACGAATGACATTGTTACTAGGGTTCAAAAGATCTAAACTGCCAAGGACCATCTTTGGGGTTGTTTTGTGGTTAGATTTCCCGTTTTGGCAGTTTCACTAAGCGTATGTTTTCTCGTAGTCTCACTGGGATGTTCAGACGGCCCTGATGAAGGCCCCTACGTCCCTGATAATGGCTGGAACAATCGCGACTTGGGCACAAATCCTCCCGATACCACGGATGTCCAGCCTGATACCTACAGGGACGCCACCGACACATCCGATGACGCAGAGGAAGACTACGGCGGCTGGATTCCACCGCCACTTCCGGATTATGGCCATGATGATCAGACCGAGCCTGATGGCGTTACTGACGACATAGACGCCACCACAGACGACACTAACACGACTCCAGCAGACAACTTTTGCCGCTCATTCGCGGATTGCCTCGCTGATGAAGTCTGCGTGTTTTCAACTGGAGAATGCGAAAAACGGGGCACCTGGACAGAAGCGACTCCGGCACTGTACGGAGTGCATCCAACTGAGGTTGCAGCAGGTGACGTTATCGTTGTGGATGGTTGTCGACTGATGGCTGGCGGGCTCTTTCCAAAACAGCCCACAGCCAGAATCGGTAGTGTTAATGCCTCTGGCGTATCTGCTGACGAAAACCGGCTGATATTCCGTATTACTAATGGCCAAATTGGCCCTCTATCGGTGTCTGTTTATATCGACAACGCGTACAAAGGCTATACCTACCCAGTACCGATAACGGCTGCGCCCAAAGGGATTATTCAGTGCTCCGATAAAACGCCAATGGCCTCTATGGTGCCTGGGGATCGCCCCGACATATCAGGGCCTTACGCTGCTGGCTACGTAGACTTGGCTGGGCGTGATGACTTGCGGACTAGGCTCTATTATCCGGCCCAATGTGGTTCGATTCGTCGCCCACCCATTCAACAGGACGCTCCGTTTCCATTGGTGGCTATTTTGCACGGCAATGGGGCCATACATCTGCAGTATGAGTACTTGGCAGAGCTGCTCGCAACTTGGGGTTTTGTATCCTTCATGCCGGAAACCCAACAAAACATGGCGGGTGGAGACTTTCAGGAAATGTTGGAAGAACTGATGCCAGTCATAGCAAAGCTGCGGGGGCGTTTCCTGGACGACGTCCATGAAGTGCTGGCAGGTGTCCAGACAACACCTGAAATCGCCTTTATCGGCCATTCAAGAGGCACAGGACGAGCCCAGGAGGCCATAGGGGCAGATGCTGACTTGAAGGCTCATGCAGTTGGCTTCATCTTTTTAGGCCCAGTCGACGACGGTGACACCGTTCCAGGTCAATTTATGGTCTTTGGTGGGGATCTTGACAGCCAGAGCCCGCCTTTAGTGTTCAATAAAGTGTACAAGCAACAAGGCCCACCTCGTTACAAAATCGTTTTACCAGGTGGAAACCATGGCTCGTTTTGTGATCACAAGGTCTATGGGTATCTTGGTACGCTTGCAGGGGATAAAAAGCCCACTATCCCAAGGTCTTTGCAGCTTCAAATCACGCAGCGCTTCTCGTTACCATTACTGCAACGTGCCTTTGGAATGGACGAACCCTTTGCAGATGTGCTAGACAATGCACCAGGTACATCGGATTTCACAATAACTCGTGATCCGTGAAATAATGCCCTTGGAATAATGCCCTTGGACCAATGGCTTTGATGATATTGGAAGAAACACTTTGTGGGAGGTAATAGATGAGAACAAGCCTGAACCCTCAAGATCGGATGGACCTGCTGGAACGGTTTTTACGCTATGTAAAAATTGACACACAGTCTGATGAAAACTCCACGACGAGTCCGTCCACTGAAAAGCAAAAAGATTTATCCAGGATCTTGGCGCAAGAACTGTTGGAGCTTGGCTGTGAAGACGCCCACATGAATGAGTGGGGTTACGTCTTTGCGACAGTTGAGGCCAATCCACCAGATTTGGCCGAGATAGTCCCAACAATTGGCTTGATTGCGCACGTGGATACTGCTTTTGGGGCCTCAGGTGCTAATGTTAAGCCTCAGATTATTGAACGCTATTCTGGTGGAGACATCCCGTTACCTGGCGCAGTTGACCAGATTATCACTGTCGCGGAAAACCCCAATCT
>DUVQ01000152.1 GCA_012840965.1 Oligoflexales bacterium
AGATTGGGACTTCTCTAAAACACTCGCCTTGACCGCAAGTATGCGTACCTTCGATTTGGTCATAAATGCAGCCTTCAGTGGGCACGCACCTGGAAACGGTGCATGGGTCACCATCTTCGCAGACAACTGGAGGTCCACTTACGCACTCACCATATTGGCAAGTATCATCGCTGGTGCAAAAATCACCATCGGAGCACGGTGTGTCATTTTCCTCTGGAACTTCAATGCATTTGCCGAGTTCACATATGAATTCATGGCACACAAGAGGTTCTTGTTCGCAGTCTTCGTCGACCTCGCACTCTGGTTCTTCGACATCTGTGTCTGGTTCTTCGACATCTGTGTCGGGTTCTTCAGTATCTGTGTCGGGATCCTCGACATCAGTATCGGGTTCTTCAACATCAGTGTCAGGTTCCTCGACATCTGTGTCTGGTTGCTCGACATCCGCGTCCGGGTCTTTGATATCGGGATCTGGTGGTTTGACGTCCGCGTCTGGGTCTTTGATATCAGGATCAGGTTTTACATCCGCGTCTGGTTGTTTGATGTCTGGAGCAGGTTCATCAATATCCGTGTCCGGCTGGTCCCGTTCGATATCGCTTGAAACATCAGCATCGTCATCAAGCATGGAGTCGTCGGTGACCTTTTTGTCCTGGTCGAAACCGTCCAAGACAATCTCGCTTATGCCTCCCTCACATCCCAATGTAAGGGCGAAGAATGCTGCCAAAAGCGGCAGTGCCAAAATACGTAATTTCATGGAAGCCCCCTAGAAATGTGACAGCGTCAATTATACCGTTAATGTCTTGTAAATACAAAAATCTTTTGTATGGGATCAGGGGCAGGGACAGGGACAAGGGCAGGGACAGGGACAAGGACAGGGACAGGGACAAGGACAGGGGCAGGGACAAGGACAGGGGCAGGGACAGGGACAAGGACAGGGGCAGGGACAAGGACAGGGGCAGGGACAAGGACAGGGGCAGGGACAAGGACAGGGGCAGGGGCAGGGACAGGGGCAGGGACAGGGACAGGGACAGGGGCAGGGACAGGGACGGGGACAGGATCAGGACCAGGACGGGGACAGGGCCAGTGCTAAATGTTTGTGGATTGGGTATACAATGGACGCACTTGTTTGGACGGCTAGGCGAGGCGCTATTGTGAAATGTCTGGTGGTATTGGGAACGAGGCCTGAGGCCATAAAGCTGGCCCCAGTGATTCTTGAGGCTGCAAAAAGGCCAGGG
This sequence comes from Oligoflexales bacterium, assembly GCA_012840965.1. Taxonomy (GTDB): domain Bacteria; phylum Myxococcota_A; class UBA9042; order DTJE01; family DTJE01; genus DUVQ01. The sequence continues at coordinate 1,233 of DUVQ01000152.1, forward strand.
CTAAAAGTGCAGGTCTGTTCAACTGGTCAACACCGTGAAATGCTTCACCCGATGCTAAAGACCTTTTCAATAGTGCCAGATTACGAATTGGATGTTATGGGGGGGCGAACTACCTGATGTCGCCGCTACTGTTTTATCTTCAGTTGCCAAAATCGTAAACCAGTCAAAACCAGACTGTGTGGTGGTCCAGGGTGATACAACCACCACTTGGGCCGCGGCTATGGCGGCGGTTTTGGTCGAGGTTCCAGTCGTTCATGTAGAAGCCGGCCTGCGTACTGAAACCAAGTATGACCCATTTCCAGAGGAGATTCATCGGCGAGTAGTCAGCTTGTTGGCTGATTTACACTTGGCTCCAACTGAAACTGCGAAACTAAACCTGACTGCATTGGGAATCCCTGATTCAGACATCGTAATCACTGGAAATCCGGTGGTGGACGCTATGTTGGATATTCGCGACAGAATAACCAAGCAACCATCAAGTGAATTTCAACAGTTTCAAAAGTGGTTTGACTTAGCCATCGGCCAAGCCCCACTGGTTCTGGTAACCGCCCATCGCAGACATCGGGCAGATGGCTCATCTTTTCAAGCTTTAGAGGGCATCTGTAAAGCTATATCGACCCTCGCCAAAGACTTTGCAGACCACAAGTTTGTATTTCCAGTCCACATGAATCCTGACATCAGCCAGCCAGTTTATAGCTCTTTGAGCGGCATTTCCAATGTTCTTTTAATCAATCCACTGCCTTACACTGCCTTCGTTTGGCTTTTATCCAAGGCCAAGCTGGTGTTGACCGATTCAGGGGGAATCCAAGAAGAGGCCCCAAGTTTTGGGGTTCCAGTAGTTGTGATGCGCGAAAGTACTGAGCGCACCGAGGGGCTTGATGCAGGCACTTTAGTTTTAGCCGGCACCAGTCCCGATTCGATTGTAAATATCGCCACCAAGAAACTGACTTCCATCGCACCAACACTGGTCGCCCCCAATCCATTTGGAGATGGCAGGGCAGCTGTCAGAATCGTCGATGCCATTGTCAAGCGATTTGGTACGGATTTGGTTTAGTCAGTGATGCTTACTATCTTGGGCTAGAGTTTTAGGGTCTAATGGCAGCCCTGAGTTCGAGTTCGTGTTAATGTTTCAGGGACGCACACGGTGCCCATCAGCTGACACCCGACGATGTAATTACCGGTACCGCCACACCGTGGCACAAGTGGTCCAGACCAGCCTTCTGTAAGGGCACAAGAATTCGGGGGGTCACTAAGTGCGGCACACTTACCCCTGTCTGGGAACTGCAGTTCAATGGCCTCACTGCAGTTGTAGTCGAAGCTGCCACAGCCATTCGCTGTGGTAAACCAATCGGTGGCACCTGGGTAAGCTTTTTCATCTTGGTCGCAGCAGTCCTCGCTGTTTAGTACGTACCCATCAACAGGTTTAGGGTCGCAGACACAGATACTGTCAGAGGGATTCCCGTATCCATCCCCGTCCGCATCTTTGTACTGTGTTATACAACCTTCAGAGCCTGGTGGATCGGTCTCGCCATCGCAGTTATCGTCTAGTCCATTGCAGACTTCAGCGGATGGATAATTTATTTGTTTGCAGAATAGTTCAGCCTCTTCGCAAACAAGTAAGCCGTCGGCGCAAACGCCTTTCAAGCTTTGAATCTTGCAATCACTGCCCACACCTGGAATGTCATTATCAATCTCGCCATCGCAGTCATTGTCCAGTCCATCGCAGATTTCTTCAGGCGCTGGCTCACCAGGAACGCACACATTTTCCACACCATCAATACATTTTAGAACTTCCCTGAAACACTCTCCTTGGCCGCAACTGATTTTTTGATTGGTAATAATTGGCTCGTAGACGCAGACGCCTGTAGTGGGATCGCAGTTGTCTTCAGTGCATTCATTGTTGTCGTCGCATTCCATGTCAGGTCCACTTACGCACATACCGTTTTGGCAGGTATCGCCTACAGTGCACAGATCGCCATCAGAGCAAGGCGTATCATTTGCAACTGGAACTTCGGTGCATTCACCCTCTTCACATGTGAATTCGTGGCACTGCTGTGGCTCCCCCTCGCATTCCTTGGCAGGCCCGCTTACGCACTCACCGTTTTGGCAGGTATCGCCTACGGTGCACAGATCGCCATCAGAGCAGGACGTATCATTTGCAACTGGAACTTCGGTGCATTCACCCTCTTCGCATGTGAACTGGTGGCACTGCTGTGGCTCCCCCTCGCATTCCATGTCAGGCCCACTTACGCACACACCGTTTTGGCAGGTATCGCCTACAGTACACAGATCGCCATCAGAGCAGGACGTATCATTTGCAACTGGAACCTCAGCGCATTCACCCTCTTCGCATGTGAATTTGTGGCACTGCTGTGGCTCCCCTTCACAGTCTGCATCTATTTCACATTCTTGAGGCTCGGTGCCGTCATCGTCGGCGACTGTGCCGTCGTCATCAGCGACTGTGCCGTCGTCATCAGCGACCGTGCCGTCGTCATCAGCGACTGTGCCGTCGTCATCAGCGACCGTGCCGTCGTCATCAGCGACCGTGCCGTCGTCATCAGCGACCGTGCCGTCGTCATCAGCGACAGTGCCGTCATCGTCGGTGACTGTGCCGTCATCGTCTGTGACTTTGGTGTCATCATCAGCGACAGTGCCGTCATCGTCAGCTTGTTGACGATCCTCTTTTGTATCGTCGGCAGGCTCTTTTAAGTCATTGGTCTTGGAATCACCGGTAAACTTCGAGTCTGCCTCCAAACCATCGATGACTATAGGGAGATTGCCTCCCTCGCATCCAAATGCAAGGAACACAGCCATAACAGGTAGTAATAATAAATGCCGCTTCATAAAAGCCCTCCGAACAACTGATACTATGAATTCTATGGATTGCCTCCCGACAATTCAAGGCTTTTACCTGGTAATTAGGTGTCTTCTTGGGGGGCAGGGCCAGGGCCAGGATCAGGGGTGGGGACAGGCTAGGGGACTACATGGAACAGTACTGCGAAGAAGTGGCAGATGCTACCTGCCAGGACGAAAAGGTGCCAGACTGAGTGGGCGAAGGGAAAACGGTCCCAGACGTAGAAGATGACGCCCACCGAGTAAGACAGCCCACCGGCAATCAGCCAGACAATGCCCCAAAAGTCCAGGGCGTTCCAAAGCGGCTTAATCGCAATCACAATCAACCAACCCATGATCAGATACATGGTCACCGCTATGAACTCGTAACGGCCAGTGAAAAAAGCCTTAAAAACCACTCCCAAAACCGCCATTCCCCACACGACGCCAAAAATCGCCCAGCCTTGGGCGCCTCCAATGCTGACCAAGGTAAAAGGCGTGTAAGTGCCAGCAATTAAAATGAAAATAGACGAGTGGTCGATAATCTGTAAAACCCTCTTGGCCCTTGGATTTGTTATGGCGTGGTAAATCGTTGAGGCAGAATACAAAAGAATCAAACTGGCCCCAAAAATTGAAACTGCCACAACATGAATCGCAGTTCCATGGATTGCAGAAAAAACAACCATCAGCACCAAGCCAGCAATCGATAAAAGGGCGCCTATGCCATGAATTATCGAATTGGCTATCTCTTCTCCAATCGTTTGGTTGTCACCAACCGGCAATTGCTCTTGAACTTTCTCTTTAGACATGAAACCTCCCCTTTGGGATTTAAAGCTGCCGGCATATATACAGGATTTCGACCTAAACTTGCGGGAAAACCAGTCGATAAGCTGAGGAATGACAAAGAGCCTCCCTTAGCAAGTCCTAAACACCCCCACCAAAGCGCCAACCACCTAGGCGTAAATCAAAGCCCGCGCTAGATGAGAGGTGATTTTTGGAGTTGTACTCGAACAAGCAGATAATCTGCTGTATGTTATGGGGCAGTGTCGCTGGGAAGGTGGCAAAGTGGCTAACGCATTTTCTGGTCAGCTAGACAAGGCTACGGTTTTGGCGTGGCTCCTTGAAAAGGATGCTGCAAAACTGCAATCGCTTTGGCGCTGGGCCGATGAAGTTCGTGCAAAGACTGTGGGAGACCAAGTACATCTGAGGGGATTACTTGAGGTATCTAACTACTGCGCACGCCAATGTTCTTACTGCGGGATTCGAACTGGAAACAAAAGTATTGCCAGATATCGAATGACAGCCGATGAGATTGTGCAAGCTGCCAGACAAGCGGCCAGTTTTGGGTATGGAACCGTAGTGCTGCAAGGTGGTGAAGATTTTGGCTTGACCACTGCTTGGGTCGAAGATGTTGTTCGTCGGATCAAGGCGGAAACTGACCTGGCGATAACGTTGTCCCTGGGCGAAAGATTCCCTAAGGAACTGGAAAGGTGGCGTAAGGCTGGGGCTGATCGCTATCTGCTGCGCTTTGAGACATCGGACCAGCGTCTTTTTGACCGGATTCATCCGCCGCTTAAAGCCGCTCTTGCTGCAGGCCAAGTCGAAAGCAATGCTCCAAACAACGTCTCCAGGTGGGAACTTTTGACCGTGATAAGAGACCTCGGCTATGAACTTGGAAGTGGTGTCATGGTTGGAATTCCAGGCCAAACCTGGGAGTCTTTAGCTGACGACATCCTTTGGTTTGGCAAACTAGACTTGGACATGATCGGGGTGGGCCCCTTTATTCCCCACCCTGAGACACCCTTGGCCGGTGCTGTCAACAGCGGACCCGACTTGGTGACAGCGGACGTGGAAACCACCTGCAAGGTAGTCGCACTTGCCAGGATTGTTCGTCCAGATGCAAATATTCCAGCTACCACAGCGCTTGGAACTGTAGACCGAGTCAACGGACGCGAGCTTGGGCTGCGCCGCGGAGCAAATGTAATCATGCCAAATATCACGCCCTTAAAATACAGGCAGGCTTATGAAATCTATCCGGATAAGGCCGCATTAAACGCCCCAACTGAAGATGAACCAGACACGGTTATGGAATTGCTTAATCAAATTGACAGAGTTCCAGGAGTGGGTCAAGGCAAACGTGGTGGATAATTCTTGGGTCTATATAAGCTGTCTGTGCTTGATGTTGGCTTGCAGCAAGCCAGCCCCTAAGGTGCAAGCGCCAGCAAAGCAGGCCGCTCCTGCAAAAACCGCAGTTGCCAAACCGCCAGTCGTAGCCGCGGTCATGGAAGGAATGGTTAAAGTGCCTGGTGGATTGTTCAGATTTGGCTGCGACGATGAATTAGACGGGCCTTGTGCTCAGGCGGAACGTCCCTCACGATTAGTCCAGGTGCATGGCTTCAAGATCGATAAAACTGAAGTGACAGTCGAGGCTTACAAAAAGTGTGTGGATGCAGAGGTATGCACCAGGGCTGTTGCAGGTGATGAGTGCAATTGGGGTGAATCAGGACGCGACAACTATCCAATAAACTGTGTGACCTGGTATCAAGCTGACCAATATTGCCGCTGGGTGGGAGGCTATCTTCCATCAGAAGTTGAGTGGGAGCGTGCTGCTCGTGGTGATGACGGACGCTTGTATCCTTGGGGTAATGAGGCCCCAGATGCAGATGGAATTTTCAGGGCCAATTGGGGTGAGGGGCTCGCAAGACAGCTGTGGATTCGCGATAAGTGGGAGTTTGATGCCCCAGTTGGGCGTTTTGAAGTCGGTGCAGGTCCCTATGGAACTTTGGATCAGGCCGGTAATGTGGCCGAGTGGACCTCAACAATCGCACCTGACACCCAAGATGACCCTAATCCTGAACGAATCGTAAAAGGTGGTTCTTTCAGAGAGTACGCCAGACGTTTGCGCACTTATGCTAAAGACTCGCACGGGCCGCACCGATTTTATTCTCATGTAGGCTTCAGGTGCGCCGCTGCAAAATGAGTGTATGCCCCCCTCGTTTGACTAGGATTTAGAAGTTTGTAATTTGACAAAGCCAAGCCCCATGTGCATTTTCTGGGCCGGAGTTCTTCTAGGTAGATACTCCTTTGATAGACAACACCGGAGTGTGTATGAACTGGATCGACAAACAGACCAAAATTATTGCCACACTGGGCCCAAATTCTAGGGAATATGAAACGATCATTGAGCTGTTAAAGGCCGGGGTCAGTGTATTTCGATTAAACTTCTCCCATACAACGGCCGAGGATGCGCAGGTTTTTATCGAAAGAATTCGCCAGGCTAGGAAAGAGCTGAATATTCCAGTCGCGATCATGGCTGATATTAAGGGGCCAGCGCTGCGACTTTATGGTTACAGTGAGGAACTGGAAATTCAAAAAGGCGACACCCTGACAATCGAATCGCGACCGCCTGAGGGTATCGAGACCCTGGTATCTGAAGAACCAGGAAGGGTTTTTACCAATCTGCCGATGATCACGGAAATCAGCGCACTGGGCCAAAGGGTATTGTTGATGGATGGTTGTGTGGCTGGTGAGGTTGTAGGTTATGAGCAAAATGCCATTAAGGTAAAGATTGAAAACGCGGCGAACTTGCGACCCAAGGCTCACCTGACGATCCCGAATGTGAATTACCCGATCCCATTTCTTTCCGAAAAAGACATTAAAGACATCATATTTTCAGTTGAAAGCGAGGTTGAGTATCTGGCCCTGTCCTTTGTAAGGGAGGCCACAGATGTTGAGGAAGTCAGGCGTTTGGTTGCCCGTACCAAGACAAAGTCGGGTAAGCGGCCGGCGACAAAGCTGATTGCAAAGATTGAAAACGCAGCTGGCTTGAACGATGCCGAGGCCATAATCAAGGCTGCAGATGGCATCATGGTTGCTCGTGGTGACCTTGGTGTGGAAGTGGCCATAGAAAAGGTGCCGATAGTTCAAAAAGAACTGATCAAGATGGGCTATCTAGCGGCCAAGCCCGTTATTACAGCCACCCAGATGCTTGAATCGATGATTAACAGTCCTATGCCTACCAGGGCCGAGGCCAGTGACGTTGCCAATGCAGTCTTTGATTCTACCTCGGCAGTTATGCTTTCAGGGGAAACCGCAATTGGAAACTATCCCGTGAAAGTCGTTGAAACTATGGCGGCCATTATCACTCAGGTTGAGCAAAGGACTTGTGATAAAGACCATCGCTTAAATGGGCTGCTAAAGACTTCTTCTGATGATCTGCAAAGCATTCTTGCGCAAAACGCGGTTACCGTAGCCAAGGATTGCAACGCCAAGGCGATAGTGGTGCTTACCGAAACAGGCCACGCGGCAAGGCTGCTGTCTAGGCTTCGTCCGTCAGTTCCGGTATTTGCCATGATGAAAGACGAAATGGTTTACCATCAGCTGGCTATGAACTGGGGGGTGTTTCCTTTTCTTTTGGAAGAATCCAAGGACATCCTTGATGAAATCGTGGTGTCCACTCTTAAGAACTTGAAAGAAAAGGGTGTGCTTGCCACAGGCGACCGAGTGGTGTACTTGGCAGGATTGCCCCTTTCGAGAAGAGGAACCACCAACGTCATCAGGGTTGAAACGGTTGGGTGAGCGTAGGGGCGGGGTGCGGGGGCAGGGGACGGGATTTTTGCCATAAATTCAAGTGAGGTCAGGTGGCTTTACAGCCATTCTGCTTGACACCGAAAGAGCTAGGTTGTTAGGATGCGTGCTCCTGGGACCATTTGGGGCCTGAATGCCTGGCTGCATTGGCACCGAGGTTTTGGGTGGGGCCTGTTCTAGCTTGTTTTCATCTACGTGGAGGCGTTTGCGATGTCCGCAAAGAGCTCGCAAGAGGCTATGCCAATTGCCATTAAGGAAAATGTCGGAACTATTACTGTCAACAAAAAGCTGTATTCCGCAGATGTGCTTTTTGGCACTGCTTTTGGCTTTTTAGACCGCGCTTACATCCAGCTTGATGTGGTCGATAAGGATCGCATTAAAGTTGAAATAGAAGCCCGCTCTGGGATTCGTTTTTCACTGAAAGAACTGGTCGGCGAGTTTAAAAATGAGCTGGTTAACCAAGCCTTAAGGGTTAAGCTAGCAAAGCAGACCGAAGAGGTAAGGACCATGATCGTGGGACGGGCAATTGGCCTCTCGATTCCAGCGGATGCCCCAGCACCAGCCCCTGCTCCAGTACCCGTCCTGCCAGACCTGCCACCGGAAGTTGCCAAGCTTTTGGCTGAAGAAGAAGACAGCTTGGACTTCCTGGACGACCCACTTGGAATCGCCATTCCATGGGAAGAAAAGTACGGCAAAGAAGACGGTGGGGCCAAGAAATAACTGCTCATCGTTGAGGTGGTGTCATGACCTTGCGATTTCATAAAAAGATTTACCCTAAAGCCGCTATTAATGAGGCTATTGAGGCCTTTGAGGGGCTGGTATCTGCCAGCGTCAACCGAGATGGTGATTATTTCGTGGTTGATCTAGTGGCCCAAGACGATGGAGACCCCATCGAATTAGCCGGCGAATTTCGCAATTTTGTACTAGGTACAGCCATTTCGTTGCGAGGCGAATAATGAGTACAAAAAAAACCGCCGCTCCCAAGCTGAATCTGCCGCGATTCAGGAAGGTCGGCGATAAACACGTTGTTACAAATGACCACGGCGCCTATGTTTTCATGGACGACAATCAACTGCAGGCGCTTGTGACTGGCCGAGTAAAACCAGGCACAGACATGTACGATGAGCTGGTTGCCAAGGGGTTTTTGATAACAGACACAAACCTCGACCGGGTAGCCGCAGACTATGATCGTAAGGTTGGCTTCCTTTACCGGGGTCCAGTGCTGCACATCATGGTTGTCACCCTAAGATGCAACGAGATCTGCAAGTACTGCCACGCCAGTCGCGCCAGTTTGGAAAAAACGGAAACAGACATGTCCATTGCCACCGCGGAAAAGGTGGTTGAAATGGCCATGCGGGCGCCATCTGACACGATTACCATCGAATTCCAGGGCGGAGAGCCTTTGGTAAACTGGGAAACTGTCACTCACGTCGTTGAATATGGGTCAAAGCTTGCAAAAGAACGTGGCAAGCGGGTGATGTTTAGCCTAGTTTCAAATCTGTCCCTGATGGACGACGAAAAACTGGAATATTTGATCAAAAACCGGGTCCAGATTTCAACATCCTTGGACGGCCCCAAGGATTTGCACGATAAAAACCGCTTCTTGGCCAATTCATCTGCTTACGACAAGACCGTTGAGTGGATGGCCAAGATTAACCAAGCGTACGTTGATGCTGGTTTGGACCCAAATCTGTACCACGTGGAAGCCTTGGCAACCATCACCAAGGAGCATCTTGGTCGCGCCAAGGAACTGGTTGACGAGTACGTAAAACAAGGCTGTAGAGCGATATTCCTGCGCCCCTTGAATCCCTTTGGTTTTGCCAAGAATACTGAAGGGATGGTTGGTTATATGGGCGCCGACTTCTTGAAGTTCTATAACGAGGCCCTGGATTACATCATCGAGCTAAACCGTCAAGGCGTTGAAATCCTTGAACGTTTGGCAGGCATCTTTTTGACCAAGATCCTGACTCCCGATGATCCAAACTACATGGATATTCGCTCGCCGTGCGGCGCTGGAATTGGACAGATCGCGTACAACTACGACGGGTCCATCTTTACCTGCGACGAAGGGCGAATGGTCTATCAGATGGGCGACGAGGTCTTCAAGATCGGCTCAATCAACAACATGACTTTGAAGGACGTTGTCACCCACGATACCGTCAAGACCATTGCAATGGCTTCAACCCTGGATTCCATTCCAGGCTGTGCAACTTGCGCTTACAAGCCATATTGTGGCACCTGCCCAGTTTATAACTACACCGAACAGGGCAACATCTTCCCTCAAAATCCCACCAATCAGCGCTGTGTGATTTACATGGGCGTCCAAGACAGGTTGTTCAAGCATCTGATGGACGAAAACGAAGAGGTTAAAAACATCTTCTATCGCTGGGTCGAAGTGAAGGATCGCCCTGAGTACATGCACGATGGGCGGCGGATGAACCAGGGATTCTAGTTTGGAGGGTGCATGTCTGGCACCTTACCACTTCGCGCCGTTTTAAAATTAACATACAGGTGTAATTCGCGTTGCCAGTTTTGCAGAGTCGACGAGTGGCGCGACTCGGTCCCTGACGCCCCTGCCGCGTTGATTGCACAAAAAATGACTGCAGCCAAAGCCCATGGCGTCGAAATGATCCTTTTTTCTGGTGGCGAGCCCACTCTAAGGGCTGACCTGCCAGTTTTGGCGAAGGCAGCGACCGCCCTTGGCTTGAAATGGGGGTTGATCACCAACGGCCGCCGTTTGGCCCATCCTCAATATCGTCAAAAGCTGCTGGACTTGGGACTTTCCTATGTTCACATGTCTTTGCATGGCTTTGAAGCTCCAACACACGATGAGATTGTGCAATGTGCTTCTCATGCCGACGCCTTGACGGCCATAGCTGGACTTGCCGGCCACGAAATTGAACTACACATCAACACGGTCATCACCAAGTCTAATATTTCACAGCTACAAAGCATCAGCCAATTGCTGGCACCATTTGCCCCCTTGACCCACAAGATTTGCCTAGCTGAGCCAAAAGGGCGCTTTGACACTTATGATTCAAGACTTCTAGTTCCACCCGAGCAGGCTGCCTTGGCGGCAACCAAAGCGGTCCACGCAGCTCCAACAGGCGTGACCGTCACGGTAGAGGGGTTCCCCCTTTGTCAGATTCCTTCTGCTCATGAGGCGGTTGCAAACCTGCGATCCCACAACATTTTGTACATGTCTGAAGGTTTTGAATCGAAGCTCTTTCCGACTGACCACGGCGACCGGGAATTTCCAGCCCCATGTGATGGTTGCGCCCTCAGGGATTCATGCCCCGGGGTTTACCCTGGTTATGTCAAACGATTTGGAGTTGTCGGACTTAGGGCATATCGCTGACCGAAGATCATTCACAGACAGGCCATTTGTGCTATCATTCCGCCGGTTTTTGACCCTGGTGGCCTTGGTGTTTCGAAAAATTCTGCTTGCGTTATCGATAGTTACAGTGTTTTTTGCCCAAGAATTAAGAGCCAACCCACTAGACACTTTTGGGCTAACTTCCGCAAATATTGCCATGGGTGGAGGCGCTACTGGAACTGCAGATAGCTATGATGCTGTGTGGTACAACCCAGCTGGATTGGGCCAATTGGACGGCTTCGATTTTGGGCTTGGGACCCTGATTTATCGTCCATTTTTAAAGGCAACTACCCACTACACTGACGAATCGGACCAAAGAATTGAACAGACTTTGCCAAGGGCTGCTGTCACAAGGGGATTCTTAGATGTCGGATTAGCCAGTCCAATCCCCCTTGGAAAATATGACCGCTCACTTTTTTGGGGGGTCAATATTACTTTTCCGATTGGTTCTATCTACGCAATTCGGGAACGCCCAGCTACCGAGGCTTACTTTCCCTTTTTGGAAGACAGAAACCGACGCATCGTCCTAAACGCTGCGCTAGCTTTTCGATGGAATTGGCTCATGATTGGTGCTGGGCTGTCGATGCTACCTAACGTCTATGGCGGAGTAGACGTGGACTTCACCAAAGACGCTCAGGCGAACCAGGCAACAGTCGATGTCAAGATGAACCTTGCCCCAGTGGTTGGGATAATGGTTGAGCCTATCGAGGGGCTAACAATAGGATTTAATTGGCGTTGTGCCAACAATACGTACATATCCATCCCAGTTACCGCGATTTTGTCTCAAAAAATCGAGCCGGTGCGTTTAAAGGTCACCGCCTACGACTATTCCACCCCCCATCAAATTGCCTTGGGTGCAGGATATAAAGCCGACAAGTACCGAGTATCTGGTGACATAACATATTCATTTTACAGCTCCTTTAACTTGTCGACCCCTGAGGTGACCCTGTTTGATGCTGGTGGAGGTGACAAGGTTGTACAACAAATCTTGCCGCCAAGTGCCGGCTTTAAAAACACCTTTGCAGTTCGTTTTGGTGGTGAGTATTCCCCATTAAAGGCACTAGCCATCAGGGCTGGTTTTGGCTGGGTTCAATCTCCAGTTCCCGCCCAGACTGGTGTCACAAACTTGCTTGATGGTGACCGCTTTACCGGTTCCTTTGGTCTGGGATTTGACGCCGCTGGCGTCGGAGGGCCGCCAATTTCCATCGATTTCCATCTGGCATATGGATGGATTTTGGAAAACCGTGATGCAAAGACAGCTGTTAATTTGGACAATCCTGGCTATCCCTACGTCAGTGGAAAGGGCGGAGTATTAAATTCTGGTTTAACTTTCAAAGTACGCTTTTAGTCATACTCGATTGGAGGTTTAAATGACCCGACGGGCGCTTTTTTTAGCGGCTGCAGCCTTAATGTTGATCATTGGGTGTGGCCGAGATGCTGGCCTAGTTGATTCTGACAATATTGATTCCGAGCATGTATCTCCTTCAGGTCCTCAATTAATCCTGACTGCTTCTCCAGTCTACAACGTTGGGGATGACAACCTTTGTATAAACGTCGTTGCGCTTTTACAGGATAGCAAGGGCAATCCACTTGCAAACCATGATGTGGTTTTCGAGTGGTCACTGGGGGAACTTGAACCTGCTACAAGTAAGGATGATGGCACATATCGAGTTACCATTTGCTCTGCAAGCAATGAAAGTGGTGTCGTTGAAGCCAGCTATCAGAACGGGGAAGATGATTCAGAAAAAGTCTCTGATTCCATAGAGTTGACTTTTGATGAACCAATTGAACCTGGGGTAAACACGACCCCACACGTTGGGGCTGGCCCCATTGCAGGAACCTTAAGGGTGTACGCTCTTGCGAGGCTGCTAGTCGGCTCCCCTAGACCCTTTGAGGGGGCTCAGGTCTTGATTCAAAAGGGTGACCAGAACTGGGTTTTACACACAGGCCCAGGCGGCTACGTCGAGCTAAGTGAACCAGGTCTTGAAGGTCCCGTTGATGTGACTGTAGGTGCGCAGGGCTATCGCTTTACCACCTACCTTGGGGTTAATGCCGCAAATATCGCGGTTTTAATGGTTCCTTTGGACCCAGTTTTACCCAGGGATGCTGACTTGGTGGGTTCAATCGTGGGTGAGGTCAAAGGGTTTTTGGGCGAGGGAGGACTGCCAAGATGGCCTGCTGGCACCATTCTTGGGCAGTTTCAGGACGAGGCCTTAGAGGTTCCAGGGGCTATCGTTCAATTGGCAGTGAGGGATGTTCCCCTTTCGTCCATGAGCATGGGCAGCGTTTTGGAGGCCATCGAAGACCCCTATTTGCCTATTCCAACCAATTTGGCGATATGTGAGCTTTCAGACGATGAAGATGATTCCTGTGAAGCGACCTTTGAATTGCAAAACATTCCTGCTGGTCAATACCTCTTGTTTGCCCTTGGTGGGACGGCCAGTTACGTGCTGGGTGCAGTGGAAAACCCATATTCGTTGGTTTTTAAGCCGATGGCTCTCGCGATTAGTCGGGTTAGAGTTTTGCCTGGTGCACAGGTCAAACAAGATTTGCTGTTGAATATTGATTTGCGTCCAAAGCAAGGGACTACCGTTAAAATCGCTTTGGACAACCAACCCATTGATTGGCGCACTGGTAAGCCGCTGGTTAACCGTCTTGTGATGCCTGTAATGGATACTGGAGGGGAAGGTTTCGTCTTTGTTTCCATCGATGGCTCTTATCACACTAGGGAGGGCCGACCGGTGCGCGTGGATCCTGTTGAAGTGCGATTTCCAGATGATGATCACCCTGTAATCAAGGAATTGGGCCTTAAATTGAATCGTCTGGCGGTTGGTCTTGCCGGTCGGTCGGCGTTTTTGGGAGGCGACCCTGCTGGGATTTCTACACCAGTTAAGCCGGGCGTTCAAACTGGAGATTTTGTTGACTTTTCTTCCTCGCAAGCCTGGCTAGAGGTACCCAGGATCACTTTCCCAGCCCCAGTCGATAATGACGTGCCGTTGGATACGGTGTCAAAGGATCTGTTTGATGGACACGTAGAATGGGCGCCAATCACCAATCCAAGGCAGCCTCACTTGCAGGTTTTGCGAGTCAACTATCTGACAGCTGCCCCATCTAATGTCTTGGCTGGTGAAGGCGGGACCCTTGGTGGTCCAAGGTCTCACTGTTTGTGGGAATTGTTTGTTCCAAGTGATCGTACCAGTGTTTCGCTACCTGTTTTCCCTAAAGAAGCGGCCATTAAACCAGTGATCGCCAATCCAGAGCCAACAGCCAACAATGATCCAAGTCCACAGCGATTTGACAGTCGTACTATCGAGCTGGAACTAAACGCCTATATCCTTGAGGCAGGTGGAAAACCCTTTGATTACAACAACAATTTTGCTTACCAAGATGTAAACCTCCAATGCGCCGTAGTATCCCAGGACTCTACACCAGCAAAAACCCGCCAGTAGCCCCCTGTCCCCTCCCCCTGCCCCCTCCCCCTGCCCCCGCCCCGTCCCCGTACCTGCCCCCGCGCTTGCGCTTTAGCTTGATGCCTGTATCATACTGCCAAGAACGGATGGCACAGGAAGCCGGTTTAATGCCGGCGCTGCCCCCGCAACTGTATCCGAGGACAAACCCAGAAAATCCACTGGTGTCGGGCGACGCCGGGAAGGGCTGGGGGAGGGTGATCCGGAAGCCAGGACACTTGCCACCGTTTCAGACGCATATTGTTTCGGGAGGAAGCGATGCGGCTTTTGCCTTCAAGCAAAACCCCCAACGCTGGGCGATCCAACCTAATAAAAACATTACTGTTCTTGGTGGCCTCGTTAGTCGCCTCAGTTGCACACTCTGATGACCTGCCAAATCCAGAAATGTCACCAGACGTCATCGAGCTGCCAGCCATCGAGGTCTATGGTGATTATGAGCCACAGGTGCCTAAAGCCCAATCTGTGCGCGTCGAGGAAATTTCATCCACCGCTGAAATTGAGGCTCCACAAGGGCCAGTTGCATCAGTTGCCCGCTTGCCAGCTGTCCAAATCCTTTCACAAGGAGGCCCAGCTCAAGGCGCCACTGCCGCCATCAGAGGCACCGACCCGTCTGGCACCTTGGCCACGTTGGACGACGTGCCGCTAAACTCGCCCTTCATGGGTGGCGCCGATTTATCGACCCTAGCATTAATGGCAATCGACGGGCTAGAACTGGAAAGGGGTGGGCGGTCAGCAGCCCACGGCACCGATGCAGTAGGCGGCGTGATAACTGCAAAAACCCGAGACCCCCTGTTTGATCCGGGATCTCAAGCCAGCTTGATGGTTGGTTCCTGGAACACCGTTCGATTAAAGGCCTCTCACGCCCATCTATGGGATGCTGGCCCCCACGATGTAGCAGCTCTAGTCGGCGGAGGGTTCATTCTAAGTGGCGGTACTTTCAACTTCATGGACACAAATGGTGCCTTGAGGCGACGTGAAAATAACGGCACCTTAGGATTCAATGTCATCTCCAAGCTTGGGATTTTACTGGCGTCTGACCATCGAATCGATGTCCTAGTAGAAGGCGGCCAGATGTTTAGAGACATCGCGGGTCTGGAACAGTTTCCATCGACCACCGCAAAGCAGCAAGACACAAGGGTAGTCACCAAACTGGCGTGGGAAGGTCCAAAACTGTATGGAGATCGAGGTGTTACAAAGGCTGCCTTTTATTATCGTCGCCTTGGTTTTGCCTATCAGGATTCGGCCCCACCAAGCGGTCCTGCCATTGAAACCCTGCTGATTTCACATGGCATTGGGGCAAATTTTGATACAGCTGGGCGTCTTCACCCGTGGATTGTGCTTGGTGGCGGTCTTTCTACAAGCTACGACAAAGGTTTTTCAACTAGGCTTGGGTCTCCATCCAAACAGCCTTCAAGAACAACCGTGGCTGGGAATGTAAACTCTCTGATCGGGCCGCCATCCGAGCTTTTTCAGATAAATTTAAATTTCAGGCTTGAATGGGACCAAGGCTTTGGGGTCCGTCCAATACCTGCCCTTGGCATTTATGGCGACCCAGTTAAGTTTTTGCGCCTGTTTGGCAACATCTCCAGAGGTTTCAGGCTGCCAACCCTTGAAGAACTTTACTTTGACGCAGGTTATGTTCGAGGCAACCCCGATTTAATACCTGAAGACGCACTTACCTGGGATGCTGGCGTTGAATTTGGTCACAACGAACCTTGGGGATTTACAGCCACTTATTTTGAAAACTACATCAAAAACCTGATCATGTTTTTACCCAGATCCGCCTTCTTGGTCCGCGCTGAAAACTCCCAAAGCGCCACCATTCGAGGAGTTGAGCTTCAAGGTCGTTGGAACTGGCGCTGGTTCAACATCGTCGGCAGCTACACGTTTTTACATGGAAAATTCAATACAACCAAAACAAAGATGCCCCAGCGCCCAGCTCACGTAGTCTCTGGACAAGTGCAAGTCAAACTGGGCCCCGTTTTGCTTTCGGCCATGCCAAGTTGGCAGTCTTTCGTCTATCTTGATCGCTTTGAATCCTTGTCTGAAGAAGACCGTTTTTGCCTGGACGCCAGATTTCAGCTGGAGATTAAAAGCGACCTTTATTTCGCAGTCGAAGGGCTTAATCTGACGAACAAACTGGATGCTGTAGATTATCTACAAAGGCCCCTTCCTGGACGTTCCATCTTTTTAACCATGAGGTACGGAAAATGAACAAATCATTCAGCCTTTTTAAAGCCGCGCTGCCAATATTTTTGGTGACGTTGTTGGCTTGTGAGCCTGTCCCAGATTCAGATAGCGACGGATACATAGACGACTCCAATGGGGATGTGCCCCTTTTACCTGAAGGGAATTTCGCAAATCCAGAAGGACTGGCTGTAACCGAAGACTTTGTGATCGTCGCAAACAGCCGATATCGTTTTGAAGAACATCAAATCGTCTACGACCCAAGCTTTGCGACGGTCATAGACCGAAAAACAAACGAGGTGGTAAATCGAATTCCACTGAGAGTAAGAAACGCCCAACGTGTGGCCATTAACGGCGACATGGCCTGGGTATTATGTTCTGGCAGCACATCGTTTGATGGCACCAAAGTTGCTCCCATAGATGCCGGGGCTTTGTTGGGAATTCCCATTGCAAATCTAGCCAAGGCAAAAGCGCCTGAAATCATAATTCCCATACCACTGTCAACAATCTATCCCTTGGTTGGATACCCCTCGTCTTTGGCCTTTTTTGGCGACACAGCATGGCTAGGCAGCGGCACATCCCCAGCCCTGTTCAAGGTCGACCTAGCGACCCAGACCTTGCTTCATGGCCCGGACAATCCAGTGTTCCTAGGCGACGTCGACGACGACATCTCGCAAGACACCGTTATGGTAATTGAAGCACCGAATAATCGGCTCATAGCCACCAGCTTCAATCGTGATACTGTCTGGATCCTAGATGCCACCACCGGCGAGCCCATAGAAGGCAAATCGTTTAGCGTCGGGTTGGCAGGCACCATGAACGGGATCCTGGCGGCAGTTTGGCGGGAAAATGGGCCGCCCTACCTGTACCTGTTGATGGGAATGTCAAGCTCGGTGACGGCAGTCAATCCAGATCTAGCCCAAATCTACAATAAATTCATCAAAGATGTAGGAATGATGCCAAACGCCATGATCCTAGACAATCAAGACAGGCTACTAATCCTAAACAGCGGTGACAACAACGTAAAAGCCTACGCAGCAAACAGCGGCCAACTCCTGGACTTTAAAGCCACCATGCCGCAATCAACCAACCCCTTTGACATGGCCATCAGCGATGACAACCAGCTCTACGTAACCGGCTTGCTATCAAATTCAGTCTTTGTCTTCGACGCCAGCCCAGGCATCAACCCAGGAGACACGTGGCGGGAGATCAGGTAGGGGCGGGGGCGGGGACAGGAACAGGGACGGGGGCCCCCTTGACCTACGTTTGGTCGTGCTTATATTTCTGCCACGTGTTGCCGGGCCCCAAAGCCCGCTGTGTTTGACATTTGTAAATCGCTCTAGTTAATTGTTACGGAGGAAAGTGATGGCAGCCAAGGAATTAGCTTTTTCTGCAGACGCTCGTGCAAGGATTTTAAAAGGCGTACAAACTCTCGCCGATGCAGTCACCGTTACACTCGGCCCAAAAGGTCGCAATGTTATTTTAGATAAATCATGGGGCAGCCCCGTTGTAACCAAGGACGGAGTCTCCGTAGCAAAGGAAATTGAACTCGAAGACCGCTTTGAAAACATGGGCGCCCAGATGGTCAAGGAAGTCGCATCCAAGACCGCGGACAAAGCCGGCGATGGAACCACAACCGCAACAGTCCTGGCCCGCGCCATCTACCAGGAGGGCTTGAAACTGGTCGCGGCTGGCGTCAACCCAATGCACCTAAAGCGTGGAATCGATGCCGGCGTCGAACAAGTCATCGTTGACCTCAAAGGCCTATCTATCCCAATCAGTGGCCGCAAAGAAATCGCCCAGGTCGGCACCATTTCTGCTAACCACGACGAAGAAATCGGCAAAATCATCGCCGATGCCATGGACAAGGTTGGCAAAGACGGCGTCATTACCGTCGAAGAGGCCAAGTCCACCGAAACTACCCTCGAACTAGTCGAAGGAATGCAGTTTGACCGTGGCTATATCTCACCATATTTCGTCACAGTCGCCGATAAGATGGAAGCCATCATCGAAGAACCCCTGATTCTTCTTTATGACAAGAAAATCAGCGTCCTTCACGACTTGGTCCCCCTGCTGGAGACTGTCGCACGTGAAGGCCGTGGCCTTGTAATTATTGCTGAAGATGTCGAGGGCGAAGCTTTGGCCGCCTTGGTTTTAAACCGTCTTAAAGGCGTCCTCAAGGTACTGGCCGTCAAGGCCCCAGGCTTTGGCGACCGACGCAAAGCCATGTTGGATGACATAGCCTTCCTGACTGGTGGAAAGGTCATCTCCGAAGAACTTGGCCGCAAGCTTGAATCAGTAACCTTGGCGGACTTGGGCCGCGCCAAGCGAGTCATCTCCGACAAAGACAACACCACCATCATCGATGGCCTCGGCGACGAAAAAGCCATCCAGGGGCGCATCCACCAGATCAAGGTCCAGATCGAAGACACCCAGTCTGACTGGGACCGCGAAAAGCTACAAGAACGCTTGGCCAAGCTGTCTGGCGGTGTTGCTGTAATCCAAGTCGGCGCCCAGACCGAACCTGAAATGAAGGAAAAGAAGGCCCGAGTCGAAGACGCACTGCACGCCACCAGAGCGGCAGTTGAAGAGGGCGTTGTCCCAGGTGGTGGTGTAGCCCTGATTCGCGCCATGAAGGCACTGGAACGAGTCAAATTCGACGACGATCGCCGCTTTGGTGTCGACATCCTGCGCAAGGCATTACCTGAACCTTTGAAGGCCATCGTTGAAAACGGTGGAGTCGACGGCGGGGTTGTTTACCAAAAGGTAGCGGATGGCAAAGGCAACTTTGGCTACAACGCCCAAACCGACGTCTACGAAGACATGGTGGAAGCGGGCATTTTGGACCCAACCAAGGTCACCCGCCTTGCTCTGACCAACGCCGCTTCAATCGCCGGCTTGCTGGTTACCACTGAAGCCGCGGTAGTTGAAGCCCCAAAGGATGAGCCCAAGGCCTAGCCCAGCAACTTTCTAATCATTCCAAGTGCGGGTAATTTCCCAAAGATAAACCAAAGACACGGGGTTTACTGCTTCCTAGACTCTTTTAAAGCTTTCTTCGCCCGCAGATCCGAACGAATCATATCGATAAACACAAGCGCTATCCCAACGGTAATAAAAGCGTCAGCCACGTTGAAAATTGGCCAGGGATTAAAAGGAGGAAAACCCAAATCAACACGAATAAAGTCAACCACACCTGGTCGGCCTAAAACCCTATCCAAAAAGTTTCCAGCCGCCCCGGGCACCAAAAGCGCCATTCCCCAAAGCCCAAGCCTGTTGTGTACATGGTCGATTTTCGAATATATGAAAACCAGCACAGGCACCAATATAACGGTGAAAATCACATAAAACCAACGTGTTGGAAACCCATCAATCCAGTTAGCCGGATTAAAACCAAACAAAGCCCCTTTGTTATAGGTAAGCGTCCACCCAAGGACGTTGCCAAACACAGGCTTTAATTCCCCAAGGGAAATGTTGGCAAGCGCCCAAAGTTTGGTCGCAAGGTCGGCTACAAATCCCACAATCGTCACAATGGCCAGCAAAAGCCATCTGTTGATTCCAGGCTTTCTTACTTCTGCTTCAGGTTTATCTTTCATCAGTCATTCCTTACGTTTCCGAATGTTCCAATTCCGCCATTGAAAGCTCTTCAGCAGCCATCGACCACTCGTCATAAGCCACATCCAGCTCAGCCCTGAGCTCCCTTGCCAACGCCCCCAGTTCCCGCGCTTTGGCCGGATCCTCATATAAGCTAGGCTGGACAAGTTTATCATCAATCTCTGCCAGCTCTTCCTCCAATTTTGCAATTCGTTCTTCGACTGCGCTAACCCTGTCTTTTAAGGGTTTTAAAATCCTGTACAGTCGATTTCGCCGCTCAGCTTCCTCTCGTTTGCGGTCCTTTTCAAGTTCCCTTTCACTGGTTTTGGATGCCTGCGGTGTTGGCTCTGGTTCCTTGGCAAAGGGGTCTCCAACCTTGCTGATATAATAGGAATAATTGCCTGGATACCTGGTAAGTTTTCCATCTTTCAGTTCAATCACCGACGTCGCCAGAGTGTCCATAAATCGGCGATCATGGGACGTAAAAACTATTGTCCCCTGGTGCTCCTTCAGGGCCTGTTCCAACACCTCTCTGCTGGCTATATCCAAGTGGTTTGTAGGTTCGTCCATAACCAACAAGCCAAAAGGCTGCAAAAGCATCCTGGCCAACAAAAGCCGCGCCTTTTCCCCACCTGAAAGCATGACCGCTTTTTTATCCAAGTCGTCTTCACCAAACAAAAAGGCGCCCAAAACTGGCCGCACATAAGGCGTTGTCTGAATATCAGCCACCTCAAGCATGTGCTGATGCAAGGTGCGTTCTGGATCCAAGATCTCGTACTGATCCTGGGCAAAGTAGCCCACTTTTACCCCATCAGCCAGCAAGCGATGCCCAGCGTCAGGCTCGGCCACCCCCGCCACCAAGCGCAACATCGACGACTTTCCAGCCCCATTTATCCCAACGATAGCCAAGCGTTCGCCCCTATGAGCTCTTAAATCAAGCCCCTGAAAAACCGTTTTTGAACCATAACGCCTAGTTACACCCTCCAGGCTGCACACCAAATCGGCGCTTCTAGGTGGTTGTGGAAATGAAATCTTAACTTTTCTAACCGCCTCAGGTGGGTACAAGCGCTCCAAGCGTTCCAACGTTTTGACCCGCGACTGGGCCCTAGCCGCAGTGGCCGCATTAGAGCGATTCTTTACAATGAAATCTTCCAATTCCTTGATCAGGGCCTGCTGCTCATCATACTTCTTCCAGGCAAGCTCAATCGCCTTGGCACGCTCTTCGACATACCGGTCATAAACCGGCAACTTCGGGTCGCCACCATAGTCGGTAGCCCCATTAGGAGAGACCTCAACCACACGATCAACTGTGCGATTCAAAAACTCGCGGTCGTGGGCGATCATTACTACAGCGCCCAAAAAAGCCTTTAAATACTCTTCAAACCACCTAAGCCCCTCCAAATCCAGGTGGTTAGTCGGTTCGTCTAAAAGCAGTAAATCCGGCTCATCCAACAGCAGCCTGGCCAGTTCAGCCCTCATCAAAAGGCCGCCTGACATGGTCTTAAGCGGCCGATTCAAGTCCCGCTGCTCAAAACCAAGCCCAAGCAAAACTGATTTCGCCTTGTTAGGCAGCGCATCTGCATCCTTATGGTGTAACAGCTCCTGAACCTCGGCCAACCTATGCAGCAGCTCATGTCCATGCTCCCCACCCTCGACTCTGGCCATAATGGCAGCAAGCTCGTCTTGCAGTGCGCCCACTCCCTTGACTTGGCGAATGCAGTACTGATGCAGACTCAAGTCCATAGCCGTGCTGGGATACAACTCTTGAGGCAGATAACCAATGCGAATGCCCTTCTTTCCCTCAACCTGCCCTTCGTCAGGCGACATCTCCCCCATCAAAATCCTGAAAAGCGTGGTCTTCCCAGTACCGTTAGGCCCAACAAGCCCAAGCCTGTCCCGATCCCTAACGCGCAAGTTAACCTTTGCGAAAAGCTGCCTGGCACCAAATGATTTTGATATGTCAATCAAGTCAATCATGGTGCGCAAGACTATAGGGTTGTGTGTCTGACGTCAATTAAGCTTATATTTTGGGACCCAAAACGGGGTTGCCCCAAATAATTAGGAAGATTTCCCCAGTCTGAACTTTTTGGTACGAAAGATGCTAGATACGACAGACCAGCGTCTTTTGACGCAGGATAAATCGACGGGGTAACGCTTGAAACTCCCCGTTTGCACGGGCTTTGTTTGGGTTTTACTGGTTGGTTTGTCCCTTGACTACGAAAATGATGCGTAGTCAGTGGCAAGTTTGGTCGTGATGCGCCTTCCTGTCGGGTTGTCAGGTCGGGCGCTTTTGGGGGCTTGCCTGGTGGTCACGCCCCTGGCCATGGTTATCCCAGCCATGGTTATCCCAGCCATGGTTATTTTGGATTTTGAGAATGTCGTTGGGGGAAACGATCTGGAGGTGACCAGATGAAGTCGCTTCTCAAGGTAGCGGTCTTAAGTTTGGTGGTCGTTGGTTTCTTGGCGGCCGACGCTTCTGCTCAGGTAACCACCGAGCAGGTGCCGATGAAGATTAACGTGCAGGGCGTGTTGCGTAACCCAGTTGGCCAGCCAATCACTGGTCAGGCCACGGTCCAATTCGTGTTGTACGATGCGGCAGTCGGGGGTAACATTGTTGCCAGTATACCGTCAAGCATGGTCGCCCTAAACGGTGGCGTGTTTGACGAATGGCTTCCCGTCGATGCTAACGTTTTTGTAAACCGCGAGCATGTGTACCTGGGGATTTCCGTTAACGGTGAAGCGGAATTGCCTCGTGTGGAAATCGGCTCGGTTGGGTTTGCAATTCAGGCATATCACGCTGAATTTGCTGATGTTTTGTTGGGGCCAGCCACCGACCTCCAGTGCGATGGCTGCGTTGACGCAACCGACATGGGTGTCAACTATGCCGGCTCAACCAGCAAAGGCGGCCCAGCTATTGGCTTGAACTGCATTGGTTGCGTCGAGGGTGGCACCAAGGATGGCGGCGGGCACATTAAGCCTGGAAGCATCATCGGCACTGATATCGTCGCATTGGCGATCACCGAGTATCACATCGCATCCAGCGCTGTTACCGAGTCGAAGCTGGCTACCGATGCCGTCACGACCATGAAGATCAAGGACGGAAACGTTACCGGCGTCAAGCTGGCTGATGGTGCTATCACCTCCGGGAAAATCGCCGCTGGTGCCGTCGGGTCGAATAACGTCAGCTTCAATTACGCAGGTTCAAACACCAAGGGTGGTCCAGCAACTGGGCTCGAATGTAACGATTGCGTTAACAACACACAATTGGCGGTTAACTACGCTGGTTCAAACAGCAAGGGTGGCCCTGCAACGAACCTAGAGTGCACGAACTGCGTTGGTGAAAGCGAGGTTGCATTTAACTGGGCGCGTGCTAACACTCCGGGTGGTGCGGCTCGCGATGTCGCCTGTACAACTCCAAGTGGCGACCCTGCCGCGTGTATCAGCCCCTATGAAGTCGACTTCGATTTTGCCAGAGGTGTCAGCAAAAACGGCCCGGCTGCTGACCTGCAGTGTAACGGCTGCGTTGGCGACTCTGACGTTGGTTTCAACTATGCTGGTTCTACCTCTAAGGGCGGCCCAGCCACTGGCCTTGCCTGTACCGGCTGTGTTACTGCAACCCATGTTTCGTTCAACTATGCAAACTCAAACGGCCCTGCCGGTGACGCCATTGGGCTGACCTGTAATGGATGTGTTGATACTCAGGACTTGGCAAATGCCGCAGTAACTAATGCCAAGGTTGCAACTGGGATTGCTGGTAACAAGATTGACGCGGCAACCTCAACTGCTCGTGGTACCGTTCGAATTGGTGCTGGTCTTACCATGAACGGTGAGATACTGACCCCGAATTTCGGAACTGGCCCAGGCCAAGTCGCCCAAGGTGATCACACTCACACCGAGTTCTGGAAAGTAACCGAAGACCTGAACATTGCAAAGGGTAAGTCGATTAACTTCTTGGACCCAGCCGATCATCCTGACTTCCTCTCAAGAATAGCGGAGGTTTCTACAGGTACCGGCTCCACCGTTGTGCAGCTTAGATTTGTAAACACCCAGTCGTCAACTAATCAACAGTTCGAAATTTGGGGTGAAATGCCCATTGTCAACAGTAGAATGCACTCCTTTGATATTGCTGGTAAAGCATATCACCGCGAATCCATAGAGCTTGGTGGCATCATGGGGGGAACTGGTAGTACCAACCTCCCAGCAGCAGACATCGTTAAATGTCCTGCTCGCGGTTGTATTGACACCGCTGACATCATCGACGGTACAATCCAGGGCGTAGATATTGCGAATAACACTATTGAGGGCAACAAACTGGCGCCCAATATCTCCATCAGTACTACCGGTAACCTCACTGCCGCAAATATGTATGCCTCTAGGTACTACGATAAGGACGACAATCAATACTACGCCGATCCGAACGCTTCCTCTATCATGAATACCATTCATTTTAGTGGCAACGTCGTTCGTAGGGAGAACACCAACGCTGGTTTGGTTGGCTATAGGTTCCGTGGAGCTGGTGTTGGTGGTTACAATAACACCGGTACTTTCGGGATCCAAAACGAAGCGGGCTTCTGTGGGCCTGTCGAGGTGTTTGGTGACGGATGTGACGGGACCATGACTGTTAAGGGAAATATACGGGCCTACGCGATGTACGACCAGCATAACCTCAGCTACTATGTGGACCCGGCAAGTATCTCCATGTTGAACACCGTTTATGCCGGCGGTTCCTACCTAAACAGCGCTAATACCAACAGAATTCAGGGGTCAACGTTGGCCTTCCAAGGAGCTTGGAAGGATATTGATAATGATACCTACCAGATCGACCCTAGCCATACCACCATCGTCAATACATTCGAGGCAAGAAATGGTGTGAAAGTGATGGGCTGGCCAGGAAACTTTAATGGATTTGCGGGTGTTGGTATGGATGGGGGCCACCTTTACATTGGGCCAGATTCCACCGCTAGTCAGTATGTGGTTCATCGTTGGGGGGCTGACGATAGGATGTACTTCTTGCTAAATGATGGCGTTAACACAGCCCGCCCAAGCTTTAGGACGAATGGTCACCACCTAGTTATCAACTCTGGTACTGGAAGTAGGAACCTCTACCTGCAGTGGGATGTTGGGGGAACAACCCAGGTAAATGGAGACCTTTACTCGGATCGACTCTTGGACCGAAATGATGCCGCATGCATCGTGGACCCGAACGGCAAGTCACTTACTTCGCACATCTCAACTGGCTCTATCGGAGCTACTGAGGCTACCTTCGGTGCCCTTAGATCTGGTGGTGTTGCGATTGTGGGAGATACGGCCATTAATCCTCTTGTCAACGGTACAGCATATGTGGGCACTAGGTACTTCCACTTCAGAGAGATGTGGTCTTATGGATATAACAGTGTTTCTAATCGTGACCGCAAGCGGGATATTCACTATCTGAACGATAATGAGATTGCTGCGGTAGGTGATGTTATTTATGGATTCAAGCCAACGACGTTCTTCTATAAGGAAGAAGTTCCGTCTGCGGGTAACGAAGACGATGAATTGGCGCCCATTCGTGATGTGCCTCACTGGGGATTGATCCTTGATGAAATGCCTCCCTTTATGGAGTCTAGGGGTGGATGGTCATTGAGCGACTCGGTTGGGTTCCTGTTGGTTGCCGCCAAGTACTTCGAAGACACGATCCGCTACCAGCAGGCTCAGATTCGTGATCTGGAAGAGCGTATCGCGCTGTTAGAACAGTACATGGTTGACGCTGGTCTGATCCATTAATCGCAAAAGAATCCACTCATCCCCTTATCAATTCGCAAGTTATCTGCCATTATTCGCTAGCTGCATTTTGTAGGTGTGTTTATGTATACAGATTTGCTGAGTCAGATTCTTGACACCCTAGAAGGTAAGGGTGAGTTTGGGTTGGAGCTAAAGGCGTTGGCTGCTGACGCCTCTACAAGGTCATATTTTCGGGCTTGGGACCAAAGTGGGCAAAGCTTTATTTTGATGAAGATGCCAGCGGATATGCTCAAAAGTGATGAGATTGTGGCTGGTTCTGCGCCTAGCTATCCGCCATTTTTGGATGTTGGGGCGTTTTTGCAAAAAGGTGGCTTGCCTGTACCTGATGTCCTGGCAGTGGACTTGAGCCGGACGGCGATATTGCTGGAAGACTTGGGGGACCAGACCTTGGAAGCGGCCTTGGGGCGGGGCCAGGATAAAGCCCTGCTATACCGGCGGGCTGTTGAGCTGATGGTCGAGATGCATGCCTGGGCTGAAAAGGGGCCCAGGGATGAGTGTGTGGCCTTTACAAGGGAGTTTGATGCAAAGCTTTTGCGATGGGAGCTTGAGCATTTTCATGAATGGCTGTTGGTTGAATATGTAAAAGCTCCTTTAAGCGAAGATGAGATTGTGGAGTTAAATAGTTTTTACGATGAACTGACGGCGAAACTGGTGGCGCTTCCAAAAGGCTTTGTTCACAGGGATTATCAAAGCAGAAACTTGATGCTTCAAGGTGACCGGCTTCGGCTTATTGATTTTCAGGACGCGTTGATTGGACCATATGTCTATGATTTAGTTGCTCTTTTGCGTGATTCGTATGTTTCGTTTGATGCGGCCGAGGTCAGGACGCTTGCCCAGCACTTTATTGACGAACGTGCAAA
>DUVQ01000153.1 GCA_012840965.1 Oligoflexales bacterium
AAACAATGAAGATTGTTTCACAGTTTGCGCCGAATTAGGGCTCTTTATTGTCGCTGATGGCATGGGAGGGCACCATGGAGGGGCGGTTGCAAGTGAATTTGCCTGTAATGGTGTTGCCAACTATATCTGGGAACGCAAAGCGCTACTAGACGATCTTGTGGCCGAGCCTACTCCCTTGGCTCGACGCAAAGTTTTGCGTTTGTTGAACGAGGCGATTCGCTTTGCAAATGACCAGATTGCCGAACGTGCGGAATTTGAGCCCAAGTTGGAAGGGATGGGCACGACGGTCGTGGTGGCTTTAACAGCTGGGGACCGGCTGTTTTTGGCTCATATAGGTGACAGCCGAGCGTATTTGATTCGAAATCACGATGTGTTGACCTTAACTGAGGACCACTCGTTGGTTTTTGAATTGATTCGTCAGGGGCGATTGACTAGGCAGGCTGCCGCACGTTTCCCAATGAAAAACGTTGTCACAAGGGCCCTTGGCGTCCGAGGTGTGGTAGAGGCCGATGTCTTGGAGATGCCCCTTTTGCCTGGTGATCGCATCATCATCTGTTCAGACGGGTTACATTCATATCTGGATGACGACTTACTAAACAAAATCATAACAGACCAAAATCTGCAGAATACGGTCGAGCGGCTTCTAAAATTCGCTTTAAATTCAGGCGGTTCTGATAATATTACTGTCTTAGGAATAGACGTTTCTGCTATCAGCGCCGATGCAGATACTGTAAATTTGAAAAACAATCGAATTAGGGCGATTCCATTGTTCTCGGACCTGGAATTTTCAGAGTTTTTGCGCCTGATTTCCGCCTGTGAACACCGTCTTTTGAACCCCGGCGATGAGCTGTTTACTGTTGGTGAAATCGCTGATGGGATGTATGCAATTGTGTCAGGCGCCGTCGAGATTCGAAACGGAGACAAGCCTGGCCAGCGGTTTGGCACCGGAACATATTTTGGCGAGCTGTCCCTGTTTGAAGAGCGGCCTCGCTTGGTTTCAGCTGTCGCGGTGGAACGTACAGAATTGTTTGTGCTGACCAAAAAACTGTTTGATTCCATTGCCAATCAGTATCCTGCAGTTTCGACCAAGTTGTTGCGACAGCTGGTCTTAATCTTGGCAAAACGATTACGTGACGCCTATGACGAGAGGGTGATTTTAAAGGACATGCTTGAGGTTCAGGCCAAAGAGGCGCCTGTAATTATCTCGTCTGAGATGTTGGAGGAAGATGATGACGATGATGATGACTAGATCTCTGCTGCTGCTTGTATGTGTTGCTTTTTTGGTTAGTTGCAGCAGTCAGCCAGCTCCAAAACCAGACCGTGGCCTGACAGGCGGTACGCTAGTTTTTAGTGATGATTTTGAGCGTGAAGAGATCGGTGATGACTGGCTACAACGTTCCGGAAAATGGCGTATCGTTGATGGGGCTCTGCACGTGCAAGGGGACCGTAACGAAGGCATATGGTTAAGTAAAAACCTACCCGATAGGGTGCGTGTTGAATTTGACGCTAGGTCTGAAAGCAAGGATGGAGACCTGAAATTTGAGATTTTTAACACTGAATCAAGGCATCAAACCGGTTACATAGCGATTCTTGGTGGTTGGAACAACAGCGTCAGTATTATTGCCCGCCTTGATGAACACGGTGAGGACCGCAAAGAGGCCGACGCATCAGTCGAAATTGGAAAGGTTCACCATTTCATGGCAATTCGTAATGACGATACGTTGCGCTGGTATGTTGATGGCCAGTTTGTCCTGCAATACAAAGATCCAAAGCCAATCCGTGGGTCCATTTTTGGATTTAACAATTGGGCCTCGAAAGTCTATTTCGATAATCTGAAAATATATGAGCTTTAAGGTTGGGCGTAAGGCTTAGAAGTTGTATTCAGCAGCTTGGCCAGCAGCGCCGTCTTGGCCCGCGTTTCCAAAGGAAATACCGCCGATTCCACCGATTCCGCCAGAACCAGTGCCCTGGAAGGTCAGGCCGGAAGTTTTGTAGCCACTGATCAGGCCAGCACCAGCACCGTGTACAAACAGGCCGTAGGAGGGGCCACCACAACCGCCAGCGCCGCCACCACCATGGCCGCCAGCGCCGCCGTTTGCTCCTGCGCCGCCCTCGGATGTGCAGAACATGATGTCTTGGCCTGCTCCATCCTTACCTCCAAGGCCACCTGCACCACCTTTACCACCAACGCCACCAGGTCCTCCATTGCCACCATGGCCACCTTGGCCTGGGAGAATGACCAAGTCCCTGATGACTGGTACCGATGCAGGGGGAGCTTGGAACACCACAAAGACTGCAAAGGAGCCGCCGCCTGACGCTCCGGCTACGCCACCCATAGCGCCACAGCCTCCAGAACCACCACCGCCTCCAGAGCCGCCAATATCGGTGTGACCGCGGTTGTAAAGCATACCAGAGCAGTTCAGTGTCTCAACGCCGCCAGCCGCACCACCACCACCGCCGCCAGCACCGTGGCTACCTGCAGCTCCATTACCACTGGGGCTAGGTTGCCACAGGCCACCACTTACTGTCCCCGATGGATCAGCGCATCTGAGCCCACCAGCACCCGCATTACCGTCATTACCAGGCACTCCAGGGCCGCCCTGTTTAGAAGCAGAAGGTACAGAACAGGTACCACAAGCGCCAGAGTACGAGCAGCTTCTGTTAATGATGGCGTCAAGACCAGCAATCCCACCGGTGCCGCCGTTATTTTTGCCGTCTTTTCCAGTTTCTTCAGGCTTTCTGGTTTGTGAAGTGGAAGATTCTGCGCAACCTGTAGTCGATTCATCGAAATCCGGGCAAATGGCGGTTCCACCGTCGCCACCAGAGACATCTACACCACCACACTGGTGAGCCCCGCCAGTACCTCCAGGTGACCATTGGGCGTTGCTGCAGTTAACTTGGTTGATATCGTAGGCATCCTTGCCTGGCGCTCCATTTTTGCCTTGTAAGCCTGATGCGCCAACAGTTCCAGGCAGACCATTTCCACCATCTCCGCCAACTATCCGGCTGTTTGATATGGTCAGTGACTTGTCGCAGTCTCGAACATAAACGCCGATCGAGTTCGCTCCAGAACCACGGCTTGTGTAGCCAAACACTACAAAACCGTCAATCTTGGTTTCTGCCCCTGAGATGCCTATAGCTGTAATAGCTCCAGGCAGTGCTACTGTTGGTACCGAGCCAAAGACGACCGTTTCATAAGCGATTGGCTCGCGAACATGGAAGTCAGCTGAGTAACCGCCAAAAATTCCGACTCCAGCTTTGAGTTCAAGGGATTCGGTGTAAACACCGGTTGCCACATAGATTTCTTTGCGGTCAGGACTGCTGGCGGCATAGTCGATAGCTGACTGAATGTTAAGCAGCGGGTCTTCAATAGTGCCGCTGGCACCAATAGTTCCCCACTTTGCCACAAAGATCCCGGAATCAACGGAGCCGTCAATGCCATCGCAGTTGTCGTCCCCGCCTCCTGGTGGGTCATAATCCGAGATGAATTCGCACTCACAGCCATTGCCTGGGTTGCCATCCACGTCAAAGAAGCCTTGATTACACACGACTTTACAGTCAGGAATGACCTTGCTGGAGTCGCAGACACCGTAGCCATTTACGACTTGGTTAGCAGCACAGTTGTTGCCGCAAACTCCACAGTTTTCGTCATCAACATACTTTCCAGAAATTGGATCCAGGAAACCTTCGTCAATCTGGCCGTTGCAGTTGTTGTCAAGCCCGTCACATATCTCAGCTGGCAGTTCGCATGGTCCCCAGCCCTCTTCCTGACAGCGTTGGACACCAAAACAGGTGTAGGATGGGGCGGTTGGATTTAGGGGGTCCTGATATGTAACAGAGCAGCCTCTGGAAATGCTGGTATCTCCAGTACATGCGCAGCTGCCAGAGGTCGGTTGACATTGGTCTGGTCCGCCCTCGGCTGGCAGGCAGTTATATCCGGTTGGACAATCGATGTCCCCAGAGCAGGGCTGGCCGCAGAAGTTTCCTCCATCACCAATTGGGATGCATCTGGCGCCTTCGATGATGCAGTCATCATCGATAACACACGAGGAACAAAGTACCGACGTCAGTGGAATACACTGGTAATCGTTCAATCTGTAGTAGCCAGGATCACATTCAACAACAACGCATCTTGGGACTTCTTTACTTAAGTCACAGCCAGGTGTCGCGTTGGGGAAAATTTCCAAGCAAGAACGATTACATGCCCCACAGTGCTCTAGCGTGCCGTATTTACCATCGACTTTAAACGGGTCATCAATTTCACCATTGCAGTCGTTGTCGATACCATCACAGACTTCCTCGGCCGGTGTCGCAGCGGTACAGGTCCATCCAAGTGGTCCCATACAGACTTGTGTTCCACGGCAAGAACCAAATTCATTTGTGTTTTCACAAGGTTCACCGTCGGATAAACCGTCGTCTGGGATGCCATTGCAATCGTCGTCGATGCCGTTACATTCTTCTTCAGCAGGAGTCCTAGCGTCGCAGTTTACAAATCCAACTGCTGGGTCACAGGTTTCATATCCAAAGCAAGTCCCAATCGAGTTGGTGATTTCACAAAAGCGTTTCACCCCAGCATCGTTAGTTCGACATTCACAGGTGCCACTTGGTGGGACACAGAAGCCGCCGGAATTCTCGTCGTTGGGGTCGGCCGCTACGCACTCGTAGGGAGCTGGACAGGCATCGCCACCAACCTGACAGGGAACTGAGCAGTAGTTACCGTCGCCCATGGCAATGCACTTACCACCGCCACACTGGGTGTCTGTGGTGCATGGTTGGCATACTCGGCTGAATTTGGGAAGGCACACAAAAACCACGTCAGGATAAGTGTTTACAATGCCTGCGCACAGAAAATC
Source organism: Oligoflexales bacterium (assembly GCA_012840965.1). Classification (GTDB taxonomy): domain Bacteria; phylum Myxococcota_A; class UBA9042; order DTJE01; family DTJE01; genus DUVQ01. The sequence continues at coordinate 4,854 of DUVQ01000153.1, forward strand.
TGGAGGGCATTCCCCAAACATGCAAGTCTGGGTACAAATGTTGCCATTTGGCCCTTCGACACAAAATCCGCTGTCGCAGTCTCGGTTTTCCGAACATGGAGCCAAGAAGCCGCCTGGAACGATGTCGATGGTAATATCTCCTTCACCATCAGGCCCTTCAGTGTCAGGGCGCTCAGTTGCCTCTTGGTCGACGGTGTCTTCGTCGAGCATGTCAGTGTCTGAGCCTAGTTCATCCTGCGTGTCTCCGACTGCATCAGACATCGAAGGACCAGTGCCGCCAGTTTCACATCCAAGCAGTACAAGGCCTGAAATCATTGCCAATACCAAACTGCCCTTGATGATTTTCATGGTCAGAACCTCCTAAAATCAAGTGGCTTATCGCCGCCACGGCCTTTCGTGATGGCGTCTACTAATTAAACATGTCTTTTCGAGGTTTTGCAATGGTGGCAAACTCTCCTTCACGTGGTTTTGGCCAACTAACCGTTCGGTACAGCACCCAGTCATTGACCTCGCTGACTAATTCGAGCTCTTTTTCCACTTTTTCAAGCGCAGGTTTCGACGATTTTCGTGTCAGCACATACTCGAAATACCGCCAACCAGGGGTGTGGTAGAACTCGGGGTCTGGGGAAGGTGGCACCATGTCAGGTTTATATTGGATTGGATTGTGGGGGTATTCTGCAAATCTGATATCAGATATCCCGCCTTTGGTGAGCGTATAAAAGAAGTGCATGTGCCAGTATGCCCCGTGATTTACAACTTTGCTTTCCTGATTATAGGTAATCTTTAGTAGGCGTTTACCAGGCTCAACATGCTCAAAAAGTGATGGATAGTTATCCATTTCTTTCTGAAAACGATGAAAGCCGTGGAAAATATTGCCTAGTCCACCCAGGTGCAGGGCAATCAGCACTATAACAGCCGGGACTGTTATACGTTTGATTACGCCATCAAAGCCAAGCCAACCAAAGAAGCAAAGTAGGGTGAATCCCAGGTGTCGCATCGAAACGATCGCCTGAGCTTTAATGTGCTGGGGGAAAATGATAACTGTGATGGCTAAAAGCACCGTGATAATCTCAAGGTCAACATATTTCAGTTTTTGTTTACTATCCTTGGGGAATTGAGGGGCGGGCCTAACAATCAGCAAAATCAAGGCTGTAAGCATCAGTAACAGAAAAAGTGCGTCGTCTGCTTCACGTCTGAAATAGTCGCCCAGGTAAAAGAAAAATGAGTTCAGCACTTGGCTCGGTTTATAAAATCGGCCACCGAACAGTTCGGTGATCTTGCCAAAGTGCATCCCAGAACTGGATGGGGTGCCTTCAATAAAGTAAACAACAAACCAAGGTAAAAAGAAGGCCAAAGCAGGCGCAAACGGTGCTAAGTTAAGGAGCATCCGCCATGGTCCTTTGCGATGCATAAGGAACAAGAGGCCACATACAAAACCGGTTAGCAAAAAAACGTGTGCGTGAGTAAAAAAGATTAACAACAGTATGGCCGAGGCCATGATTCCCCAATGATAAGGGGGGGCGTCTTCATCCGAGCAAATAAATCTTCTGTAGGCGCCCACGGCTAAAAAGAACATTGGAGTCGCAAGCACGAAGGCGGCAAAGCCATAGGAAAACATGGCGCTATAAACAAATGGGAAGGAAAAAAGTGCTAGCCATTTGCTGCGGTCAAAAGAGCGCAGGAAAAACAGATAAGCCCATGGCAACCCAAGCACATAGAGGGACAGCACCATCTTGTTGGCAATCTCAAGACTGCCAGTTAGCAGCCCAATCCAATGGGTCAAGTAGTAGTACAAGAGATTGGGCTTAGGTGTACTTGGAAGGATAAAGTACTCAGGATACACCGAGCCGGGGGCATTATAGTTGTGAATAATGTCTACCAAAGCCAGGTGTTGCCAAATATCCTGCATGGGAATGATTCGGTACCACCAAAGCGGCAACAGGGTCAGCACGGATAGAATCGTAAAGATCCCGTAAAAACGCTTGTCAGACAGAATTGGATTGTGGTCAGCCGAATTCATCGCTCGGTAATTTACTCTACTCGGTGAAAATTCTCCATTAAAAAGACGGG
>DUVQ01000154.1 GCA_012840965.1 Oligoflexales bacterium
GTTGACTGTGATGAGCATGGCACCTGTGTTATCAGCGGTTCAGGCGATGCTTTTTGTGTCTGCAAGGATGGTTTCCGTCGTGAAGGCCTCACTTGCGTTGAGATTGACGATGTTGAAGAACCACCTTCTCCTTGCAAAGATGTTGACTGTGGTAACGGCACCTGTGTAGTCAGCGGTTCAGGTACGGCTTTTTGCATCTGCTATGAAGGTTACCGTCTTGGAGAGGGCACTTGCGTCGCTATTGAAATTGAGGATCCATGTGAAGAAGTTGACTGCGGTGAAGGCGGCACTTGTGTAATCACCGGTTCAGGTGCCCCCCTTTGCATCTGCAACGAAGGTTTCCGTCTTCAAGGCGATACCTGCGTTGTGATTGAAATTGAGGATCCATGCGCAGAAGTCACCTGCGGTGACAATGGCCACTGTGTAGTCAGCGGTTCCGGCGAAGCCTTTTGCATCTGCAACGACGGTTTTAGCGCTGACGGCCTTACTTGCGTTCCCATTGAGAACCCATGTTCAGGCGTTACCTGCAGTGATAACGGCACCTGTGTAGTCACCGGCTCAGGCGATGCCCTTTGCATCTGTAACGATGGCTACCATAACTTTGACAACCATTGCCTAGCTGAAGATCCATGTCTAGGCGTCGGCTGCAGCGGTCACGGCACTTGCGCGATCAATGATGACGCTTCCGCCGTTTGTGTCTGTGAGGAAGGCTACCGCAACTTTGGGAACTACTGTTTACAGGTTGATGACTGCGTTACCGGTGCTAACTGCGACGAAGGCTGGTGCCTAATCCCGGCATGCACCTTTGAGATGGGTTCTCCTTATGATGAGAAATGTCGTTTCGATAGGGAAGGTCCAGTTCATTCAGTCACGATAACTCGTCCGTTCTATATGAAACAGACTGAAGTCACCCAGAAAGAGTGGTCCACTTTGATTGGCAATAATCCATCTGGATTTCGTGACTGTGGTGATGATTGCCCTGTTGAAAATGTCAGCTGGTATGATGCTGTTTATTATGCGAACGAGCTTTCCGCGGCTGAGAATCTTGAATCCTGTTACCGGTTGGATGGATGCACAGGTGCTGTGGGCGTTGACCTGAATAACTGTAACGTATTTTTCAAAGGCCTTGACTGCAAAGGTTATCGTTTACCCACTGAGGCAGAATGGGAATATGCCACCCGAGCTGGAACTAAGACTGCATACTGGATAGGAAGTAACGTTACGGATGGTGGGCAAGCAGTGTGCTCGTGGAATGATGATAATGCTGGAATTTTGCTACCCGATGCTGCTTGGTATGCCTACAACTCAGACTGGACAACCCATCCAGTGGGTCAAAAGGCAGCCAATCCATTTGGTTTGTACGATGTTCATGGTAATGTTTTTGAATGGGTTTATGACTGGTTTGATCCTGGATATTACCAAACTTGTGCTGAGGGTTGTGAAGATCCACGAGGCCCCGATGAAGGCTCTGTCCGGGTTAATCGCGGCGGCTCCTGGGGCAACGGCGCCGGGAGCGTGCGGGCGGCGGATCGCGACGGCGGCTCGCCCGGCCGCCGCGACGGCTACCTCGGGTTTCGCCTCGCAAGATCGGCGCCCTAGTCCCTTGGCCTCTTGGATCCTTGCCCCCTTGGCCTGCACCCCTCTGGCCCGGCGACGGCGTAGTAACCGGAAAACATCACGATTTGACCACTTTCCAGATTCCGGTCTTATTTGAGCCTTCACGCGTCACATAACCTCTTTCTTGCAATGAGGCGAAGATTCTTGAGATTGTGCGTTTGGATACGCCGACTTTTACCGCGGCTTCAGCTTGAGTAGCCTTTGGGTTAAAAACCAACAGTTCAAGCAACGCTTGTTCTGCAACTGTTAACTCTTGATTCATATAGCCAATCATGTTGTCACTTATGTTGCCATAAAAAGTAAATATATCGCCATTTAAATTGCCAAATATGTTGCCAAGGTCTGCCCCAGCCCTGCCTCTGCCTCCAGCCTCCTGATCCTGTCCCTGCCAACTAGCAGGTTCCGGCTGCTGACTGTTTGTTCTTTGTTGCGTTTGATCTCTTCGTTACAGTTATAAAACATGTCCGGTGGCATCCTTCCGGGCCCAAAATCTCCCGTAGCCACCCCGACTGTCGGCAACTCCCGATAGCGCCCTCCAGGATTGCCCCCGGACCATGTTGCAGGGTGCCCTCTCGACCGCCTTTTAGCTCCAAATCCTGCAGATCAGCACAATCATTTTCCTGTACCTGTCCCGCCCCTGCCTCCCGCCCCTGCCTCCAGCCCCAGCATTCGTGTATAATCCGCCTCCATGAGTGCGTACTTAGACAACATCTCTACTACCCCGATTGACCCGATGGTGCGGGACTTGATGTTTCAGGTTATGGCCAAGCCCCATAATCCGCATGTTAGTTATCATCCGTTTGGGGCGAAAGGGGCTGAGATTATTGAGGTTGCTAGAGGGCAGGTGGCTGCGGCTGTTGGTGCTAAGGCTGGTGAGGTGTTTTGGACTCCTTCTGCTACTGCTGCCAATAATCTGGCCGTTCAGGGAATCGCGTTTGGGCGCCAGAAAAAGGGCCGGCATATCGTCACGACTGCCATTGAGCATCCTTCCGTTTTGGAGCCTTGTAGGTCGCTTAAGGCGGCTGGTTTCGAGGTCGATTACGTCGCCCCTGATCGTTTTGGGGTGGTTAGCGCAGAATCGGTTTTGAATGCGGTTCGCGACGACACGATTTTGGTGTCTGTGATGGCCGTTAATAACGTCATTGGTTCCATCCAGCCGGTTCAAGAAATTGCCGCTGGGCTCGGCAAGAAAGGGCCCTTGTTGCATTGTGATGCGGTTCAGGCGGCTGGCAAAATCCCCCTGGATTTCCTGGCGGATGTTGATTTGATAACCCTTTCAAGTCACAAGGTTTATGGGCCACTTGGGGCGGCCGCTTTGGTGGTGCGGTCAAAAAGGGGCATTTTGCCTAGGCCAATAGTCGTTGGTGGTGGTCAGGAAGAGGGGATTTGGGCCGGTACTGTGAATGTGCCTGCAGTGGCGGGGTTTGGTCTTGCTATGGAGCTAGCGTCGGCTAATCTTGAGGGTGAATCCAGCAAAATCAGTGCGTTGGCCAGTGAATTGGAGCGTGGTATCAAAGAGGCGCTTCCAGGTTCTTTTAGAAATGGTCGCGCTGGAACTCGGGTGGATCACATCGTCAGCATGACTGTACAAGGCGTGTCAGGCGAAACGCTGATAGCCGCCTTGGGTAGGGCAGGGGTGGCGGCGTCTGTTGGGAGCGCTTGCTCGGGGACAGGGTCAGGGCCGGCTCAGCCTTCTTATGCGCTTTTGGCCATTGGATTGACCCGGCAACAGGCCCGATCAACGCTGCGTTTTGGGTTGGGGCGATTCACTACCTTGGACGATATAAACGCGGCCCTACACGTGATTAACAACCTCCTCTTTATTTCCAAATGATGAATTGTTATCATCCCGCCCATGAAGACGGCAATTATTACCGACATTCATTCCAACATCGAAGCGCTGACGGTCGTGCTTGATGACATCGACAGGCAGGGTTATGACCGAATTATCTGCCTTGGCGACGTAGTCGGCTATGGTGCTGACCCAAATGCCTGTTGTGATGTGATTCGTGAGCGCAACATCCTGACCTTGCTGGGTAACCACGATGCGGCCGTGACTGGCGCAATGGATGAATCCTACTATTATCAAGGCGCTAGGAATGCTATTCAGTGGACCAGAGATAAATTGACCGAGGAAAACTATCGCTGGTTGTACAGCTTGCCATATACCTACGTTGAAGAAGATGTTGGCTTTTTCCACTCCGCACCTGTGATGCCATCCGGATTTTTTTATGTTGTGCAGAATCAAGAGGCTATGGCGCATTCCCAAATCGTCGACAGACTGAAGCCAATCAGCTTTATTGGTCACGCTCACCAAGTAATGGTTTTCGCAATCAACGCGAAACAGGCAGTTTTGGTAAAACATACTGACATTAAAATCAGTAATCATACCCGATATATAGCCAATATTGGTAGCGTAGGACAGCCTCGCGACAGAGACCCTCGTGCTTGTTATGCCGTCTGGGATCACACAGCTAAGAAGCTTGAGTACATTAGGCTTGAGTACGACATTAAGTCCGCAGCTGACAAGATTTTCGCCGCTGGCCTAGACAGCAAATTTGGAAACCGGCTTTTCAAAGGTCTTTGATAGTTATCGTCCCTTTCCTCCATCTATTCCAAAAATTCGCAGCAGCAACCGCCAGTCGCCCTTTGATACTGGCTCACTCATGCAATATATATTAATCGGATAATTTAGATTGAAAACGTCGCAGTTTGCCGCTAACGCCCCATAAACAAAGCCATAGCTAATCTAATGCACACAAAAGAAAGCTACACTTTCATCTTGACAATAAGCGTCGTCTCCGCTAGGTAGAATCTGGCTTTTTTTATGTGAACTCCAGGCAGCTTTGCCGGCAGACACACAAGCTTTTGATATCAACTTCGGCCGTTGTGGTCGGACTCGTTGAATACGGGGGTGAACGGATGAATCTGGCCTTCTCTTCGGATGCGGAAAGACGCCTCCAGGAGCTGCTGGGGCGGTACCCAAACCGCCAGGCCGCAGTTATTCCGGCCCTGCACTTGGCGGTGCGGGAATTCGGATATCTATCCCCAGAGGCGATGGATCTAGTCGCCCGAAGGTTGGAGGTTCCACAGTCGTTGGTGCTTGGGACTGCGACCTTCTATACGATGCTGCACAAGCGACCAGTTGGACGCTATCACATTCAGGTTTGTATGAATGTGGCATGCTATCTCAAGGGTTCCGATAACCTAGCCAATCAGCTGAAGGACCGTCTAGGCATCGGTTTTGGCGAAGTCACCCCTGACGGAATGTTCAGCCTTGAGGGCGTTCAATGCTTGGCAGCCTGTGGAATGGCGCCAGTCATCCAAGTGAATAAGGATTATCACGAGGATATGACCCCTGCGAAGGTTGATGCCTTGCTGGATCAATTGCGCAGCGCCCCGGGAGGTGAAAAATGACGATGTTTCCCACCACCTCCCAGACGTCTCCAACCCGAGGCTATCTGCTGCGTTGCGGTAATGACGAGTTCATTGATTTGAAGCGTCACCGCGAATTGGGCGGTCACGCCGCGCTGCGCAAGGCCTTGGCCATGACTCCCGACGCAGTTCGAGAGCAGGTCAAAGCCGCCAATCTGCGTGGTCGTGGCGGTGCAGGATTTCCTGCTGGTACAAAGTGGGGATTTTTGCCAAAGGACAACCCTAAACCTCGCTATCTGGTGATTAACGCTGATGAAGGCGAGCCTGGCACGTTCAAAGACCGCTATTTCCTGGACCACGACCCACACGCCCTGTTGGAAGGCGTGATTATCACCGCTTGGGCGATTGGAGCCCACCAAGCTTACATCTACGTTCGTGGCGAATTTTTCAGGCCTATCGAGCGCCTAGAATCCGCGATCAAAGAGCTTTATGACGCTGGTGTCATCGGCAAAACGGTCATGGGCAAGCCCTTTGACCTGGATATCGTGGTTCACCAAGGCGCCGGCGCCTACATCTGTGGTGAAGAATCCGCACTGCTGGAGTCTATCGAAGGTAAGCCTGGTCGCCCACGGATGAAGCCGCCGTTTCCAGCTGTGGTTGGCCTGTTTGGATGCCCAACCATCATTAACAACGTGGAAACCATGGCAGGTGTCCGCCTGATTCTTGAGCACGGGGCCGACGCTTTCTTGGCGATGGGCCTGCCAAAGGACGGAGGCCCAAAAGTGTTTGGTCTGTCAGGCCACGTAAAGCGCCCCGGCCTATATGAAGGCCCCATGGGCTTGTCCTTAAAGAAGCTAATCTTCGAGTACGGTGGCGGCACCATAGATGACAAACCAATAAAGGGCGTCATCCCAGGCGGCTCTTCAACCGCCGTTTTATTGCCAGATCAACTCGATATCACAATGGATTTCGAAGGCGTGAAGGCCGCCGGCAGCTCTTTAGGCACAGCATCGGTGATGGTGTTTACCGAAGGCACCTGCCCGGTCGCCGTCCTGTTACGCATCGCTCGTTTTTATGCCCACGAATCCTGTGGCCAATGCACCCCTTGCCGCGACGGCACTGGGTGGCTGGAGCGAATCGTGGAATCTATCGAATTTGGGCATGGGCGCCCAGGTGATTGTGACTTGCTGATTTCAGCGGCCAACCAAATCATGGGCAACACCATCTGCGCTCTGGGCGACGCTGCCGCCATCCCGGTAATCAGCTTTGTCCAGCAGTTCCGTCAGGATTTTGAAGACCATATCCGACTCGGAGCATGTCCATATGGCAACAAGCCGGAGGGGCACTAATGGCTGAACAGATAGTTTTTTACATTCTGGCGACCGGAGTGTTGCTAGGGGCTTTGGCCGTTGTTGTGCCGCCATTTGCCCGCAATCCGCTCCACGCCGCGGTTGCCTTGCTTACAACGTTTTCGTTGATGGCTGGGCTGTTTGTCATGCTTTCAGCCCATCTGCTGGCCATCTTGCAGATAGTGGTTTACGCCGGGGCTGTCATGATCCTCTTTGTGTTTGCGATCATGCTGCTTAATCTGCGCAAACAGGACTTTAGCCCGGCCAAAATCACCGCCTGGAAGATTCTGGGCGCGGCAGCTGCCTTTTTAATTGCCACCAGAATTGCCATGGTTGCTGGTGCCGCCGTTTCCACCCACACCGCGGTGGACCTGTCGTTGGAGCAGTACTCGACCTTTGGCAGCGTCCACGATGTTGGCATTGCCTTGGCCACCAAATATCTTTTGCCCTTTGAAATTACTGCAATCCTGCTTTTGGTTGCAGTAATTGGCGCCTTAGTCGTGACTCGTCGCCAGGGAGGTCTACGATGACCAATATCCCGTTATCCCACTGGTTAGCCTTGGCCACGGCACTTTTTGCCATCGGGACCATTGGCGTAATTACCAGGCGAAACATGTTGATAGCCCTGATGTCGTTGGAAATCATGCTAAACGGCGTCGGGCTGGCGTTTCTGGCTTTCGCCAGATTTCGGGGTGACGTCTCAGTCCATGCTGCCGTCTTCATCGTGATGGCGGTCGCAGCAGCTGAAGTTGCCATAGGTTTGGCCCTGGCGATAGCGATGTACCGCAACAACGGTTCTATCGACCTTGACCAGGCTTCACGGCTGAAGGGGTGATTACATGATAAAGGAAACAACCATTCAGTCGTTGCTATATGTCATTGTTTTTGCTCCACTTATTGGTGCAATCATCAACGGCGTGTTCCCAAGGGTCCTTTCCAGACGCGCCGTTTCCATCATCGGAGTTGGCCTGCCAGCCATCTCCTTTGTGGCCACAGTGCTAGCCCTCGTTGGATTTTTAGGCCTAAGGAGCGCAGATCCGACATACACGGCCGTTAGCGCCTCGCTGTTTTCCTGGATTGTGTCTGGCCCAATCAGCGTCGATTTCGCGTTGTGGCTTGACCCACTGTCCATCGTCATGACCCTCGTCGTAACAGGCATTGGCTCGCTAATCCATCTGTACTCCGTAGGCTACATGCACGATGACCCGTCCTACGCCAGGTACTTCAGCCACCTGAATTTGTTCCTTTTCTCAATGCTTCTGCTGGTTTTGGGACGCAGCCTCTTGCTGCTGTTCGTTGGCTGGGAAGGCGTCGGGCTTTGTTCCTACCTGTTGATTGGCTTTTGGTTTGACGACATGGACAAGGCCATCGCTGGTAAAAAGGCCTTTATCGTCAATAGAATCGGCGACTTCGGTTTTTTAATCGCGATGTTCTTCCTGATTTTCGCCCTTGGTGGCTCGCTGGATATCCCAAGCCTGCGTGCGATGGTTGCCGACCCCACTTCGATCTTCCATTCCAACACGGCGATGGTAACCGCGGTGACTCTGTTGCTGTTTTTGGGAGCCACTGGTAAATCGGCCCAGATTCCGCTGTACATTTGGTTGCCTGATGCAATGGCGGGTCCCACCCCGGTTTCAGCGCTAATCCACGCTGCAACCATGGTTACAGCCGGCGTTTACATGATCGCCCGCTTGAATTTCCTGTACGTGCTGTCGCCAGTCAGCATGGCTGTTGTTGCCACGGTTGGCGCGTTGACCGCGATTTTTGCGGCCTCCATCGGACTGGTACAAAACGACATCAAAAAGGTCCTTGCTTATTCAACTGTTAGCCAACTTGGTTACATGGTTTTGGCAGTTGGAGTAGGCGCCTTTGGGGCCGGCATTTTCCACCTTATGACCCACGCTTTCTTCAAGGCCTGCCTGTTTTTGGGCGCCGGCTCCGTGATTCACGCCATGGCAGGCGAGCAAGACATCCAAAAAATGGGTGGCCTGCGCAAGAAAATGCCAATAACCCACATCACTTTCCTGATTTCGACCATGGCCATCGCAGGTGTGCCTTTGCTGTCAGGATTCTTCAGCAAAGACGAGATCCTGTTTTCGGCGCTAGCCTTACAGCATTCGTCTGGGACGGTCGCCCCTTGGTTAAATAAGCTGTGGTTTGGGCTTGCCATTGGCGCCGCGCTGATGACGGCCATTTACATGTTCCGCCTGTATTTCCTGACCTTTTCAGGCGAGCTCAGGTCGCCTGATGCCCATCCCCACGAGTCGCCAGCTTCGATGACCATTCCGCTCATCGTTTTGGCCACTGGCGCTGCGCTTGCTGGTTATCTTGGCCTGCCAATTCCAGGCAAAAACCTGCTTCACAACTGGTTGGCCCCCGTCTTTGCAGGTGGTGCCTCAGCCATTAATAACACAGGCTCTCACACCCTTGAGTACGCCTTGATGGGCGTTTCAACGGTCGTGGCACTGGCAGGTATCGGCTTGGCATGGGCCCTTTACCGAGGCCCGTGGCAGCACGTCCCAGCCAAGCTTCAAGAGTCCCTGGCCGGGCTTTACAAGACCTTGGTCAACAAGTACTACGTTGACGAGGCCTACAACGCGGTGGTGGTCAAGCCTCTAATTGGTGGCTCCAAGCTGCTGCATCGTTGGGTTGATGCCGGTTTGATTGATGGGATCGCGGTAAATGGTCCTGCCAAGGCGCTTGCCTACGTAGGCCGAACCGCCCGCCGCTTGGCAACTGGAGATGTCCAGACCTATGCGGCCATTTTTGCAATCGGCGTTGTTTTGCTTGTGCTCTTTGTCATGTGAGGTAACGGATGATCGTCGAAACTACAGCCAACACGCCGTTCATCACGATGTCCGTGGTCATGCCGCTGATTGGGGCCATCTTGCTGATGTTTGTCCCCAAAGCTCACGCGGCTGCTCACAAGGGCCTAGCACTGGTATTCAGCCTACTGGCCTTCATCGTGTCTTTGTCTATTTGGGTCAACTTTAACTCTGGTATGGCCGGCTTCCAGCTGGTTGAAGACCACGCATGGCTTCCCTTCGGCGCCAGATACACCGTTGGTGTCGATGGAATCAGCTTGCTGCTTGTCATGTTGACCACCTTTTTGACTCCTTTGACCATTTTTGGCGCCTTCAAGGCCATTGAAAAGCGCACAAAGGAGTTCTATATCGCCATGCTGCTCCTGGAAACCGCCATGATTGGCACCTTGGTCGCGATGGACATGGTGCTTTTCTATGTGTTCTGGGAACTTATGCTGATTCCAATGTATCTGTTGATTGGTATCTGGGGTGGCGAGCGCCGACTTTATGCTTCCCTCAAGTTCTTTATCTACACGTTTGCTGGCTCTGTCCTGATGCTAGTTGCCATCTTGTACATGTATACAAAAGGGGGCCTGCAGTCATTTGCGTACCTGGACTTCCTGAAAAACGGCATGGGCATAAAAGAGCAGATGTGGCTGTTTGCAGCCTTTGGATTGGCCTTTGCGATCAAGGTGCCAATCTTCCCATTCCACACATGGTTGCCTGATGCCCACGTCGAGGCCCCAACCGCAGGTTCAGTCATCCTGGCAGGTGTCTTGCTGAAGATGGGGACATACGGCTTCTTGCGATTTGCAATCCCATTTTTCCCGCAAGCGGCAGGCGCTTTCACCACGCCCATCATGGTTTTGGCCGTCATTGGCATCGTCTACGGCTCGCTGACCGCCTTTGCCCAATCAGACATTAAAAAGCTGGTCGCCTATTCGTCGGTCGCCCACCTTGGCTTTGTCGTTTTGGGTATGTTTGCCCTGACTCAAGAGGCCGTAAACGGCGCGATTCTGCAGATGGTAAACCACGGAATCTCGACGGGCGCCTTGTTCCTTGGGGTTGGCATTCTTTACGAGAGACGCCACACCAGGGAAATGGCCGATTACGGAGGTCTTGCCAGGCAGATGAAGGTATTTGCGGCGATGTACCTGATAATCGTCCTGTCATCCATTGGCTTGCCAGGCACCAACGGTTTCGTCGGCGAATTCCTGATTTTGGCAGGCTTTTTTAGAGATGCACTGTCAGGCCCCGCCAGCCTGAAGACGCTTGGCATCACTTTAGGCGTCATAGCGGCCACAGGCGTGGTGCTGGGAGCCGTTTACATGCTTAACATGTACCGCAAGGTGATGTTTGGCCCAATCGTTCACGAAGAAAACCGCGACTTAAAAGACGTCAGCCTGCGCGAGTTCGTAGTGCTGGGCGTTCTTATTGTCATGATTTTTTGGATTGGTATTTTCCCGAATACCTTCCTTTCAAAATCTGAGGCTTCTGTGAAGCATCTGATTGATAACTACAAGGCTCAAGTCGTTCAACAGCGCGTCAAATCCGCCAGTTCAAACGATCTGCAGGCGGTGCTGGATAAAGCTGTTGATGACAAAGCCGCTGGCCGGGAGGTGCTGCAATGAGCGACATAATCGCATTTTCCCCAGTTTTGCTGGCGGCAATAACCGGTCTAATTGTGATGGTTTTGGACCTGCTTTCAGGCAAAAACACCCACAAAGGCTTTTTGGGTTGGGTCACCGCTGTGGGGCTGCTGGCATCTGGCACAGCCGCATGCCTGCTTTGGGTTGGTGGACGTGAGATCAGCCTTCCATTCATGGTCGGCATGGTCCAATTTGACACCTATGGCGCCTTTTTTGTGACCCTTATCGCCATTGCCGGCGCAGCATCGTCACTGCTGATCGTGGACCACAATCCAGAGCAAGGCATCCACGACGGGGCAACCTATCCGCTAGTGGCCTTTGCCACTTTTGGCGCGATGTTGTTCGTTGTCGCCACCGACATGATCCTGCTGTTCTTGGGCCTTGAGATCATGAGCTTGGCTTTGTACGTCTTGGCCGCCAGCAAGCAGACATCTCCATTTTCAATGGAGGCCGGTGTCAAGTACTTCCTTTTGGGGGCGCTTGCTTCTGGCTTTTTCCTGTTTGGCGCCGCATTTTTATACGGTGCGACTGGCAGCCTAGATTTTGTCACAGTTGGTCGGACGATTCAGGATGCCGCTGCCCATGGTAGCGGCCTTTCAAAAGTGGCCCTGGTCATGATTATCGCGGCTTTGGGCTTTAAAATCGCGGCGGTTCCATTTCACTTTTGGACCCCAGATGTTTACGAAGGTTCGCCAACCCCAATCAGCGCCTTCATGGCCGGGGTCGTTAAGGCCGCTGGTTTCGCCGTCCTAGCCAGAATGATGCTGACCATCTGGGGAACTGCTGAGTTTTCCAGCGGATGGCAGTCTCCTGGCGGTATTTTGTTGATCCTGGCCGTAATTTCGATGGTCGTTGGTAACATCATGGGTATTGTTCAGGACAACGTGAAGCGCATCTTGGCGTATTCGTCGATTTCGCACGCTGGATACATCCTGCTTGGTGTCTACGCCATAGGTTTAGGCGAGCCTGGAGCCGTTGGCATTTCCTTGAACAGCGGTGTCCCGTTTTACCTGCTGACATACGTGCTCGCAACCGTTGGCGCCTTTGGAGTGTTGGCACTTATGGGCGGCCAGGGGCACGAAGATATGAGCCTAGATTCCATAGCAGGCCTTGGCAAACGCAGCCCAATTTTGGCCCTTATCTTGACCATCAGCGTCTTGTCTCTGGCTGGTATCCCACCACTGCTTGGATTTATGGGTAAATTCGTGTTGTTCAAGCAGGTTTTGCTTGCCGACCCTGACCGCAATTGGGTGTGGGTTGTTGTGGCAGTGCTAAACAGCTTGGTTGCGCTTTATTACTATCTTCGCATCGTTTTGTACGTCTATTTCCGCGAGCCAGAAGGCGAGGCAGCTCCAATCATCAAGAGCAACGCTGGTCTGTTTGCAGTTTCGACTATGGCAGTGTTGGTTTTGTTACTTGGTGTTTTTCCAGGCAAGGCCATTGACGCGTCAAATCAAGCCTCTCATCACGCTGTACTTTCGATTACAGAGGCGCAAGCCGCTCCAGCGGTACAGCAGGAATCCGCCCCGACACCTGAGCCCAAGCAACCATTACGCTTGAGGCAAGTTGACGGGCTCAAAGTCGACCCTTCGCACATACCCATCATTCGCCGAGCCATGGAGCTCAAGCTGCGTGACTCAGGGCCAAAGCCCAAGTGAATTCAATAACAAAGTTTGTTGTTTTAAGGCAACTCGTAGGCCTACCATTATTTCCCGTCAAGCTTTGGACCTCCAGCTAAGATTAGTTGGGGATTATTGGTGGGGTAGTGTTAGTGGATATAGCATTATGAATTATTTAGAATCAGGCCCTCATTGCTGGACGTCAACTAGGACGCTATATGCACAACAATGCCCCATCTCCTTTGATGACCCGCTGGATTAGCCGGATTGGAATCGCTATCTCCATCGCTTGCCTTGCCTTCGTGGGGGTACGCGCCTTGACCGTGCCGTCCCCGCCTGCTGGACGACCTGCCACCCCCGAAGAAAGGGCCGAGATCGCCAAGGAATTCGCACGGCTCGAACCTGTATGGCGGAATAACGCCAAGCACAAGTTCCCAGGGGATCACTGGTCCCAAGACGACGACTTTCACTGCCAAGAGATGATTCACGCTCGTCGAGTAGCGGCTAATCGAAATATCCGACTGTCAGACGTATTTATGGCCATTGATGAAGGACTACGACAAGAGTATCCAGGTAAGCCATTTCGGAGGCCTTCGGCAAGGCCCTGTAAGCCACGAGCCTTCTATGATTAAGGTGCCGCGATGAAAATGACTGATCGGCTCGTGATGATCGCCGGAACAAGTATGGCCTCGCTATGGATGCGCTTGGGCCTGTTTGGGTTGTTGGCCATCGCGGCTTTGTGGGTGGCGCTTGAACACGCTGGCGCAATGAACGCGTTTAGGGACTCGCAGTTCCTGCTGGCCTATGATCGTCATGCGGCGTCTATCATGGCCCGTTTTTGGCAGTTGCCGTGGTGGGACCCCTATTCCTACGGTGGCATTTATGCCCTTGGCAGTCCGCAGGCGCACCATTTTTCGCCGTCAGTCCTTCTTGCGCTGATCTTTGGGCCCATCCGGGTACACGTTGTCTTTGTGTTCCTAATGTCGGTTCTAGGTATGGAAGGCGTTTTCCGCTATATCCGTTTGCGCTCGGAACACGACCTAGGAGCCGCAGTTGCTGCGCCCATCTTTAGCTTGTCAGGCTTCTTCGCTGGCGCGTACTTTTTGGGCTGGACGCAGTTTTTTGCAGTTCAGGCCTTGCCGTGGTGCCTCTTTGGCTTAAACCTCGTAACTCGTCGTGATGCTCGTGGGGTGGTAATCTTTGCCGTTTCGATCACCCTAATGCTCGCCATGGGCAGCCCTTACACGATAGTCATGACAGCCCTAGCTTGCGCTCTGGAATGCCTGCGGATTGCAGCCGAGCATGCAACTCGTTCCCGCGAACTTACAGGTATGCTTTTGCCGCTTTTAATAACGGCACTGTTGACCTTAGGGCTTGCTGCTTATCGTCTGTGGCCTGCAATTGAGACACTGGCCGTTGCCCCCCGCATCATGGCAGGAGCTCCAGCCAACAGCCTCTCGCGCATTGCTAAAATTCTGCTGTCCCCGCACGTAGTCACAGCCGGTAAGCTATCGATGGAAGGCTCGACCTTCATATCAATAGGGGCAGTGGTACTTGCTGCTGTGGGAGTATTTAGAGTACGATCAATTGCCCCGTTTTTATTGACTCTTTTCCTGGTATGGATGGCCACTGGATACGAGTTTGCGATAGCACCGTTCGTGTGGGTACGACAGCTCCCATTTTTCGACACTTTGCGCTACCCCGAGCGCTACCTAGTGTTTGCCGCGTTGTTCATTGCGGAACTTGCGGCCTCGGGCGTTGACCGCTTGGCATCACTGAGTATGCGTGGACCACGCTGGCAGCCACTACTGCTGGTCTTGATCTTAGGAATCGCAGCCACGTGGGTACCGCTGGCTCTGAACTACCAGGTCGCAACCCGAGGCATGTCGTTGTGGTCACCTCCTGAAAGGATCGAACGCGAATTCGCCCAAGCACGTGGCAACCGCTGGGCCCTGGGATACTACGAGGCCATGTCACGCGGCTCCATTAGTTGCGGAGAGGCCTATATGGTCCCCATGTCACCTGACTTACGCGGGGATCTTCCTGCTGAAGAATTCCTGTTGGATGCCTCTGCAGGCACCGTTACACGACGGAAATGGACTCCGAACCGCATTGAACTGGACGTCGCTTTGAACAAAGATGCTACGCTCGTGGTGAACCAGAACTGGCACCCTGGATGGCGATCCAGCACGGGCCTGGTACGTTCCGAAAACGGCCGCATCGCAGTAGACCTACCAGTCGGGACCCATCAGCTTTCACTTTACTTCTTGCCACGCTCCGGGGTTGGAGGAATCGCGATCTCAATCGCATCTATTGGAGTTTTGGCCTTCTTGCTGTTGCGACGACGACAAGACCCAGACTTGATCGCGGGGCTGCGGCGTACCCCTTGGATATCACTTGCCATACTGGCCGCTCCTTTGTTAACTGGATTGCTTGTAGGTTGTCTAATCTCAGAACCACCAATGCCACCAGCAACACCGCGAAACTCAAACGGATCTGAGCTAATCCTGGATAAGCTACCGGAAAATGTGACGCCACTGTCCGCACATTTCGAGGTACCTGTCGAATGGATTGGGGTAACGCTGCCCGAATCAGCCAAGGTCGGATCTGTAGTTGACTTCGAGATCTACATGCGCCGCACCGGTCCTGTCAATCGCAATGTCGGTATATTTGTGCACATCCTGGGGCCGAATAAGCTGCTTATGGCAGACCACGAGGTGATCGGCAACAGCCTGTTTATTAAAGACATTCCGCCAGGCAGCGTTGCAAGGGACGCATTTTCGATAAGTCTAACTAACGCACCGCCCGGAAAGTATCGCGTCTTGGCTGGGCTATGGCGCGCCTCCGGCGATGGCTCGCGTGTGCATCTGAAGTCGGCTGACGATAACCGTGCTCAACCTGATCATCGTCTACTACTGGGTACCTTCACGGTTATGGATAGGGATCCAGAATCCGAACCATAGGCTGGGCAGCATCTCTTAAACTTTACTGATTTCAATGACACGGCCTATGATGAAGTCAATGGCATCGAGCCACTGATGGTAACGTTTATTGGGAATCAGGATGTCCAACGTCCAATCGTAGATTTACTGAATAATAACGCCGAGATCCCAAGCAGCGACTTTATACATTTTGAGAACGACTTCCAGATGTTTGTGTGGAAAGAGAAGTGGTAGTGGTGTGTCCTAATTGGCGGACAGGGGCGAGATCTCAATTCTTCTGGGCAGATTGTCAGGCCTGCTGTTGATAAGTCACGCCGTTGGCGGTGATCGTCATTCTCAGATATTCATAATGAATTCAAGGTCAAAATATATTTGACGGCCATTAGGGGAAAATTCTGGAGTGATTTGCGGTATTCTGCTGGAGTGATTTGCGGCGTTTTGCTGGAGTTATTTGTGGCTGGATTGTCGTCTTTAACTGAGGCAGGGGACAGGAGGCGGGAGGCAGCGGCAGGGGCAGGGGCAGGGACAGGAGGCGGGGACAGGGACTAGGGCGGGGACAGGAGGCGGGGACAGGGGCGGGGGCAGGGACGGGGACAGGAAGACGTTTGTGCTGTTTAGCAGGATTTGGAGCTAAAAAGAGGTCGAGAGGGCTCCCTGCAACATGGTCCAGGGATCAGGATCTGCTGGATATTGTTGTTTTATGCACTTTATCCTTGCATTGCTTTTAACCTGACGGTAGAACGTCTTTAACGGTTTTGGTCCCTTTGGTCAGATCTCGAGGTTTTTCGAATCCAAAGGCCGCTGAAAGGAGTAAGTCCATGAGTAATCGTGAATTGTTGCTTGGTGATGATGCTGTAGCATTGGCCGCGATCCATTCTGGCATTAGCGGCGCCTATGCTTATCCAGGCACCCCATCCACTGAAATCTTTGAGTTTATTCAGGCAAGAGCCAAAGAGCACGGCATTCAAGCTTTTTGGTCCGCTAACGAAAAAGTCGCTTATGAAGAGGCCCTAGGCACTTCATACGTCGGCAAAAGGGCCATCGTAAGTATGAAACACGTTGGCCTGAACGTCGCCGCTGACCCCTTTGTCAACTCAGCAAGCACAGGGGTCAAAGGCGGTTTGGTCGTCTGTGTCGCCGACGACCCAGGGATGCATTCATCCCAAAATGAACAGGATTCAAGGGTTTTGGCCAGATTTGCCCAGATTCCATGCCTAGAGCCTGCAAATCAGCAAGAAGCCTATGATATGACTCGCTATGCCTTTGAACTTTCAGAGCAAATCAGGCTTCCAGTCATGATCAGATTGGTGACAAGACTGGCACACAGCCGTTCGGGCGTCGTCACCGCTCCAGCTGTACCCCAAAACGAAATGAACCCAGTCGAGGAATCGATGCAGTTCACCTTGGTCCCATCAAACGCTCGTGTTTTGTACAGGCGACTGCTGGAAAAACAGCCCACCATCATCAAGTGCGCCGAGGAATCCAAGTGGAACAACCTCGACCTGCCGGAAACTCCAAGCTCCATCGGGATTATCACAAACGGCATAGCATACAACTATGTCCGTGAGACCTTTGGAGGCAAAGTCCCGCACCCGGTGCTTCGAATCAGCCAGTCCCCAATTCCAAAGCAAAAGATTCGCAATCTTTTGTCCATGGTAGACGAACTTTGGATTGTTGAAGAGGGTTTCCCAGAGATCGAAGACCTGGTACGAGGCGTCATAGAGCCTGCCGGCAAGATCATCCATGGTAAATTGGACGGCAGCTTGCCCAGAGCCGGCGAACTGACCCCTGGCATCGTTGGCAAGGCGCTGCTCGGCTCGTGGCCTGAAGGCTTGGCCAAGACCCTTGACGAGACACCAAACAGGCCGCCAGCCCTTTGCGATGGCTGCGCTCACACCGACACTTTTGCCTTGTTCCGCCATGCCTTGGAACCATACGAAAAGCAGCAAGGTAAGCGCATTCGCCTGTATTCTGATATTGGTTGCTATGCCCTTGCCTTTTATGAACCACACGATGCAATCCAGACATGTGTCGATATGGGCGCAAGCATCAGCATGTGTGCCGGTGCCTCTTATGTAGGCCAATTCCCGGCTATTTGCGCCATTGGCGACTCTACCTTTGCTCACTCTGGCATGACCAGCTTGCTGACCGCTTCCAGGCAAAACGCCAACATGGTGGTTGTTATCCTTGACAACGGCACTGTCGCAATGACAGGCACGCAAGAGACGCTGGCCACTGGGCAGGACCTGGTTGATATGGTGCTCGGACTTGGGGTTGACAAGGACCACGTCAGGGTCATCAATCCAGTCAAGAGCAAGTACGAGGAAAACTTGGCGATAATCAAAGAAGAAATCGAGTACAAGGGGCTCTCGGTAATCATTTCTAAGCGACCATGTGTTCAGTGGATGCGAAAGTCTAAATCCTGATAAGGGGGCTATTATGAAGTGCGATATCGTTTTGGCAGGTGTAGGTGGCCAAGGTATTTTGACCATTGCGTATCTGCTTGATAATGCGGCAGTAAATAAGGGGCTGTGCTTTAAACAGGCCGAGGTTCACGGGATGTCCCAGCGTGGTGGTGCTGTGTATTCTCACCTGCGGATATCCGATAGGGAGATCCTGTCTGACTTGGTGCCGGAAGGGCAGGCCGACATGATTTTGGCGGTTGAGCCTTTGGAGGTTCAGCGCTACTTGTCGTATCTGAATCCTAATGGCGTTGTCGTAAGCAACGTCGAGCCATATTTGAACATCCCCAATTATCCAGCCATCGAAGGTGTGCTTGGGGCGTTGGTGAAATTGCCTAAGTCCGTGCTTGTTAATGCCAAGGGGATTGCAAACTCCGCCAAGCTTCCAAGGGCGGAAAATATGGCAATGGTTGGGGCAGCGCTTCCTTTCTTGCCTTTCACCATGGATGATTTTGAGCCGATCATCAGCGAGATGTTTGGGCGCAAGGGCGAGCGCGTAGTTAGCGGCAATATGGAAGTCATAAAGGCCGGTTACGCGGTAGGGGCACTTACAGCCAAGCTCCTGGAAAAGGGGCTGACTTCCGAGCAAGCCAATGGATTGACCAAGGATTTGGATCCGTTGGAAATCGAGCAGCTCAACGTTGAAGAACTGATCGCAAAGATCCAATAATAACAGCCACTTAAAAAGGGGGAATCATGAGACAGTCTGCACTGGACCTGATTGCAAGGGCCCATGGTGAAGGGCGCAATACACTTTTAGAGCCAGAGCTTTACACCTTGTTGGCAGCTAGTGGGGTGCCTACACCTGTTTTTTTCACTGTGAATCCTGCGGATTTTCCAAAGGAACTGCCTGTAAAACTTCCTGGAAGCAGAGCCGTTGTTAAGGTAGTTTCCCCTGAAATAACCCACAAGACCGAGATGGGTGGCGTCACCATCTGTGAAAACAGCTACGACGCGATCAAAGCTGCGACCCAGCAGATAATGGAGAACGTACGCACCAGAGGTGGCGAAAAGCTTGCGGCTACAGTGCGCCAGATCCTGGTTTCCGAGTTTGTGGAAGGCACTAACGCCTTTGGTGGACAGGTCTTTGCTGGGATGCGCCATTCCCCTGACATGGGGCCGGTTTTGGCACTTGGTTTTGGCGGCTTGGATGCCGAAGAAATGGCCGCAAGTTTCAAGACGGACCAAGGCTTGGTTCTTGGCTCTTTAATCTTGTTGACCCCAGAACAGATGCTTGAAAAACTGCGTGGATCCTATCTGTATCGACGAATCACAGGTAAAACCCGGGAGGCCAAGAAACTAGTGGATGACAGCGCCATCTTGGCCGTCTTGCGGTTTTTTAACAATTTGGCCGCTTTGTCTGGATCGCCTGAATTAGGTTTTATTATCCAGGATTTTGAGGTTAATCCTTTCTTTACGGTCGGTGGGCGTTTGGTGGCTGTTGACGCCTTCATGCGCTTTTCAAAGGGCGTTTTTGCGCAAAAGCAGGCCCCGCTGGACCAGATCCAGACTCTGCTAAACCCAAGGACTGTTGCAATCATTGGGGCTTCTGGGAAGGGAATGAACCCAGGGCGGATTATCTTGCGAAATCTGCTAAGTAGGGAATTTCCCACTGAAAATATTCGGGTAATTCGTCCTGATGGTGAGGCTATTGATGGGGTTGACGCCTGTGCATCCTTGAGTGAATTGCCTTGGAAGGCCGACTTGGTGGTCGTTTCGGTTGCGGCCTCGGCTGTTTTGCCAATCATTGAAGAGGCTTTGGCTGGCGATAAAGCGGCTTCTATGATCTTGATCCCTGGTGGCCTGGGTGAAACAGAGGCAGGTAAGGCTGACGCCAAGCGCATCTTGGACCAGATGGCCAACGCCAGGGCCAAGGGCCTGCCAACGCCAGTCTTGGTTGGCCCCAACTGCCTTGGGATTCGTTCAAATCCTGGGCGTTACGACACCTTGTTTATTCCAACTATGAAGCTGCCGCTTAGCGACGCGCCTGAAAGCAGGTGCGCGTTGATTTCTCAAAGTGGCGCCTTTTTGATCACCCGAATTAATAACTTAACGCGTTTGAATGCCAAATACTCGATTTCCACAGGCAACCAGATGGACTTGAGTCTGGTTGATTTTGTGGAGGCCATTTTGGCGCAAGACTCGGTTGATGTGTTTGGGCTGTATATCGAAGGCTTTGGGCCGTTGGATGGTCTGAAACTGGCTGGTTTGGTGCAAAAGGCGCGTGCAAGTGGCAAGGATGTGATTGTCTACAAGGCTGGGCGCACCCCAGAGGGGTCGACAGCTACGTCTAGCCATACAGCGTCGATTAGCGGGGATTATGCCTCGGCAGTCCAGGTGCTTAAAGACGCTGGTGCGCTTTTAACTGACTCGTTCGCCGAGTTTAATCTTTTGTTGGATCTGGCTGTTAGGCTGCATGACAAGAAAATTGCTGGCAACGGCATAGGTGCTATTTCGAACGCTGGCTATGAGACGGTTGGAATGGCGGATAATCTGTCCCAGAAGCCTAAGTTTCAGTTGGTTGAGTTTAGTCAAAAGACCCAAGATTCGCTGGAAAAACTGATGGCTGAGTACAAGCTTGCATCTTTGGTGACGGTGCACAATCCGCTGGATATCACGCCAATGGCGCCTGATATTGTTTACTGTCGAGCGCTTGAGGCGGTTGTGCAGGACCCGGCTGTTGATGCAGTGGTTGTTGGGGTGGTTCCTTTGTCTCCAGTGATGAAAACGATGCCAGTTGGGGCTGATCCTTCAGGACTGGATACAGTTGACGCGCCTGAGGCGTTGCCGACCTTGTTCCCACCTGTGATTGCGAAGACTGATAAACCGGTGATTGTTTCGGTGGATGCTGGGCCGTTGTATGATCCTTTGGTGGAGGCCTTTGAACGAAATGGTATCCCTACATATCGGACGGTTGATGGCGCGATGGCTGCTTTGCAGAAGTACATGGCTTATAGGCTGAATCAGGTGGGGCGATGAACAAAAGTCAGGTCATAGGTATTGCCGGTGGGACTGGTTCTGGGAAGTCGACGGTTGCTGACAGGATAGTGTCGCATCTTGGGGCTGATAGTGTTGTGATCATCTACCAGGACAACTACTACTTGGACCTGACACACTTGTCGATTGAGGAGCGGGCGCAGTGGAACTTTGACCATCCTGATGCTGTTGATGCGAAGTTGATGGCCAAGCACATAGCTGAGTTGAAGGCTGGTCGGGCCATTGATATGCCTGTGTACGATTTTAAGACCCACACCAGGTTGCCTGATCAGACGATCAGGGTGGAGCCCAAGCCTACGATTATTGTTGAGGGGATCCTGGTGCTTGCGATTAAGGCGCTTAGAAGTCAGATGGATGTGAAACTGTACGTGGAGACGGATGATGATCTGCGGCTAATCAGGCGGCTGAAGCGAGATATTAATGAGCGTGGGCGTACTGTTGAGTCGGTGATCGAGCAGTATGAAAAGACTGTGCGGCCGATGCATCTGGCGTTTGTGGAGACGAGCAGGCGCTTTGCCGACGTTATCATTCCATGGGCTGAGTACAACGATGTGGGTGTGGAGGTGCTCATCAACTCGATCCTCGGAGTTCGAGCAAGAAAAGCAGGCGCCTGAGCCACCACCCCCTGATCCTGTTCTCTGTGGCAGATCCCGTCCCTGTCCCTGTTCCCGCCCCTGAACCTGACCCTGCTAGTACGTCTGTTCTGGCTCCTGATTGTTTGTTCTTTTTTGCGTTTGATCTCTTCGTTACAGTTATAAAACATGTCCGGGGGCATCCTTCCGGACCCAAAATCTCCCGTAGCCACCCCGACTGTCTCTTAGTGACATCGTCCGGGCGAAATACACGATTGCTAACGTGCACGTTCATCCTTTTGGCCCGGACGGGCCGCTGCGCGGCCTTCATGTCAGCTAAGTA
>DUVQ01000215.1 GCA_012840965.1 Oligoflexales bacterium
GAAGCCTTGGCTCTCGCAAGTCTGCTCATTCAAATTCGCGCCGTCACACTGCTCGCCAGCGTCAATCACGCCGTTGCCACAGTCGGCCGGAGCATCGGTGCATCCGCTGGTGTCAAACTGACAAGTCGCGGTGCAGCTAAGCGTGCCGGCATCAAAGCCTTTGGTCACGCAAGTCTGCTCATTCAAATCTGCGCCGTCACACTGCTCACCAGCCTCGATCACACCGTTGCCACACACTGCCTCCGGGTCGTCGTCACCGCCACCGCAGCCAAGCGCCAACAAAGCGCCCGACAACAGCAGCACTGGCAGCAACCCGCTTTTAAGTCTGTCTCTCATTATGACTCCTCCTGCCACAGCCAAACTCCAAACAAGCGGCCTAGCTCTAGGAACAAAACCCCAAGCCCCAACCGTGCAAAATTACACGATTGGGGCGAACAACAAGCATTTTACTTCAATGACCGTGAAAGACAATGAAGTTGTGCGGAAGAGTTAACCACCGTGCGCCAAACAAAGCCGGCGCACGGCTAACGAAGATTACTTGGGGGTGATGGTTAGGTTGAACGTGCCACAACCACTGAAGGCATCGGCCACGATGTAGTAAGTCGCAGGTGCGGAGCCTTCGTTGGTGATGGTGACTTCCTCTGGATCGTCAGCGCCTTCGACGCACTTAGCGCCACCGAAATCGTTGCACGCAGTTGTCACCCACAGAGATGCATCAAAGTCAACAACAGGCACCATCTCGATGTAGACCGAAGCTCCGGCTGGCAGAGTGATCTTGTAGACCTTCTCATTGCCCTTAGTGTGGTAATACGTGCAACTTTCGCCGGTGCCGTCAGCGTTATACTCGCTCGTACCTGTACAACTATCTTCACCAGTGAGCTGGATTTCTGCCGTTACCGTTCCGAGGTCTTGAGCGGTGCATTCGAAGGAGACGCAACTCATTGAGTCATCGTCCCAACGGTAGTCATTTACGCACTCGCACATATGACTGTCGTACACATTGACGCACGCCTTGGTCGAGTTCACCATACTGGTGCAAGGATTCGGGTCGCAGCTGTCAACCCAACACTTGCCATTAGAAGCGCACCTCAAGGAACCGTCGTCGTTGCAGCCGTCAGTCCTACACTCTTTGATGGGCGAACAGGCCAAAACGGCGGCGTTGTTGTCCATATCCGTCGAGCAGGCATAGCCCGCTCGGCAGTCTGCGTCAGTCTCACAGCCCTGGAGGCAGACGGGTATGATCCAGAACGCATAGGCCGTGCTGACACCCACGCTGTTGGGGTCGCCAGTACAGGGCTGGCCGTCACCAACATAGTCCGGGCCACCACGCTGCATACAGAAGCCGCCGGTGCCACTCTTGTTGCAGTAGGTGTCTTCGCCTGGCGTACCAGAACCAGGACAGTCAGCGTCGACCTCGCATGGCCCGCCCCATACAGTACCTATGCGCCGGCAGTAATCTCCGCTAGACTCCTGTGTGCCAGGCACGCAGTCCGTACAGACGGCACAGGCGCCACTGCAGCCACCAGCAGGATCACAGTTACGGTTGAGGTTAGCACAGTCAAGGTATTTACAATCGTCATACACGCAGGCACCGGCATCTGAATCGACGTGCTGCCCAAGCGGACAGCTGCAAAAGCCACTGTCAAGGTCACAGCGCCCGGCCACGGAGCATTGGCTGTCGGTGGTACATTTGGCCCAACAAGCGCCATCCCCTTCGCCTAGATCGACACATGCATAGGCGTCACGGCACTCACCAGAAACCCCGGGAGTACATTTCTTGGCGCAGAAGCTATCGCCAAGGTAACTCACACAGATATTGGCTGGATCCCAACAGTCACGTTCCTCCGTACATTTATCAACGCAGTAGCCACTAGGCAGACCCTTGTTGAGTTCGTCCCAACACAAGCCAGAAGCGCAATCTGCGCCGGTTGTGCAGGGGCCACCCACTGGCTGAAGCGAGCCGTAGTTGCAATTTGTAAAGTCCAGTTTGCATTGGGCACTACAGGTGAGCGTACCCTCAGCAAAACCAAAGTTAGAGCAAGAGGCCCCGCCAAAGTCTGGGCCATCGCACTGCTCGCGACTTTCCTTGACGCCATTGCCGCACTCACCAAGGCTTGAGATGGTGAGCGTGAACGCGCCGCAGTCCTCGTAGGCATCGGCGATTATGTAGTAGGTCTGGTCCTCGGTCGTGTCATTATGTATTACTACGGTCTCAGGATCGTCTGCGCCAACAACACACTTAAGTCCAAGGACGTCATCACAGCTGGTGGTAACCCAAAGCGACGCATCGAAATCTGTTGTTAGCTCCATATGCACCTCGACTGCCACCCTAGCAGGCACGGTCAACTTGTAGACAAGCTCCTTGGCCTCACTAGTGTAACGAGTGCAGCTAGACACGCCATTACCGAAGGCGTTGTAGAGCGAAGTACCGTCGCAGGTGTCACCAGTTTGTCCGATGCGCGTGCCGTCAAACGTCCCAAGGTCGATTGCGCTACACTCAAACGCAACACAAGCATCCGCATCACCGTCCCAGACGTAGTCTTCGTTACAATCGCAGTGATATTCATCAAAATAGCGCCCGCACTCGCCAGTAGCATTGGCCAAGCCATCACACGGATTATCTAAGCAGGCGTCCTCAAAGCAGTAGCCACTGACTTCGTTGCAGTACAAGCTTCCGTCGGGGGCGTTACACCCTTTAGTGGCACAGTCATTAATCAGCTCACAAAAACCTTCGGAACCGCAGGCCATACCCGCTCGGCAGTCAGTATCATCTGTGCATTGCGTCTCGCAAAAGCCCCGATCATTACAGGTGCCGGTGTCAGGACACTGTGGATCCCCAGTGCAGGCAGGCCAGCAAGCGCCAGCGCCCTCGCCAAGGTCCTCGCAGTTATAGGCATCACGGCAGTCGCTGCCACCAGGCGCAC
>DUVQ01000155.1 GCA_012840965.1 Oligoflexales bacterium
CAGATTAATCAAATGAATGAACAGCTTAGGCGTAGCCTGTTTGAAAGGCGTGAAATCAGGCTTAAACGAGTGGATGCCGGCCAACCGGTGCCTGATGATGTGGCTGCCCTTGTGGTGTTTGGTGCCAGACGTCCCATGAGCGAGCGCGACATGTACATGATCGACCAGTTTTTGCTATCTGGCCGTTCTGTGCTGGTGTTTTTGGACACTTGGGATATCGCGGTGTTTAACTTAAGGACCTCTGATACTAACCTTGGAGCAGATGCCCTTGTAGCGGATAAAACTCATCGCCAGGCGTGGCCGACCAACCTTGCGGATTTTTTGACCCACTATGGGGTAAAACCCGAGGGAACTTTAGTTGTTGAACCAAATCAACACGAGGCCATAACTGTGCTTCAGATGCAAAGGCAAGGGCAATTTACCGTTCAAAGCCACAAGGCCTATCCATTTCCGCTGTTGCCCACCTTTGAAAATATGGACCGAAGTCATGTGCTGGTGCGAAATATTCCGGCTTTGACGTTACCGTATGCGACTACGCTGGAGGTCACGCCCGAGGCGCAAAACAACCCTGAGCTTGAGGTCAGCACGCTGATTAAAACGTCCGATCAGGCGACTGCTACTGCTGAAGATATCCCAGTATCTCCGCCTTTACTTTTGGAGCGGCTGTCTTCATTGACGCCAACTGGTTCCAAGCCTGTCGCCGTTGCGCTAAAGGGGCGTTTCAAATCATATTTTGATGGTAAGGAACTTCCACAGCCCGCCGAAGGAGAGGCCCCTCTTCCAGCGTTTAGAGATCAGGGCAAGGGCCGTCTTTTAGTGGTTGGTTCTAATCTTGGGCTGGAAAACCTGTCCACAGGCAGCGTTTTTGATGAATTCCTGCCAGCTCAGCTGACATCAGGGCGCACGGATTTCTTGCTTAAGCTGCGAGATTACATAGCTAATTTTCAAAACTGGCAGCTTCGTTTGGCGCAAATTGCCCCTGTGGTTCAGTCAAATGTGGATTTCTTGCACAATGCCCTCGATTGGGGGATTCAAAACGAATCTTTGGTTGATATTCGCTCAAAGGCCTGGACTCAACGACCGATTAAAAACATTTCATCTGGGGCTCGCATGGCGATTACAGCCGGCATGATAATTGGGTTGCCTTTGATTTTTGTCGCTATTGGACTGCTGCGCTTTGCCTCTAGGCGCCGTATCAGCTAGGGGGGATGGACCGTGAAAATCAAAATTCTAGCTGCAACCTTTGTGGCCCTGCTGGTTTTGGTGGCTTTGATCAGGTGGTGGCCTGAAAAGAAGGCGCCTGAATTGCTGATTCCTGGGATTGGTGGGGCATCTGCTGTAGACGCGGCTGTTACTGTGATTGAACTTGAGGCGGATGGCAAAAAGCAGGTCATAACCAAGGGTGGCGACAACTGGCTTTTGAGCGATCCTGTTGGGGCGATTGGCGATAAATTCAAAATAAATCAGGTCATTGAGCTTTTCTTGAAGGATATTTCATCGGTTTTAAGCAGCCGTGTCAGTGAAAATGATGAAAGTGCCTTTGGGCTTGATCCGAGGGAACGCATCAGGGTGATCTTGAAAAAGGATGACCATGTCTTGGTCGACCTTGAGATTGGGGCTTTTAGACAGGAACAAGGCGATGAAATTGGGGATACATTTGTCAGGCCTTTTGGTGAAAACAAGGCGTGGCGAATACAGGGACGTGATTTAAGGCGTCCCTTTGCGGATGGGTTGTTTGCTTTTAGGTCCAAGAAGGTCCTGCCTGTAGAGGCTGACAGCATCAACAAGGTCAAGTTGGTGCGGCCAGGTCTGGAAAAGGGCAGTGATGACGCACAAATCGTGTTGGAATTGCGGGATTCTGCTTGGCAGATAGTGTCTCCAGATGGTTGTGAGGCTGGTGATATTGTCCAATACATCAGTTATCTTGCTTCGTTGCGAGCAACTGAATGGGTTGAAACGGCGCCTGTTGAATTTGGGCCAGATACCGACAGCGTTGAAGTTGGTCTTGTTGATGGTTCTAGCTTTCTGATGTCCATTTCCGCGGTGGAAGATGGGTATGCATGGGTAAAAGTCAGGGAATTGCCTGGGGTTGCCAAGATATCTGTTCATGCCGCAAAGTCCGTTAATAGGCGGTTGGCTGAACTTAAGAACAAAAAGGTGTTTGCAAAGGATTCAGACCAGATCCAGTCGATTGCATTGGATAAGGGTGGTAACCAATGGATTTTCCAAAGGAAGGGTAATGAGTTTGAGGCAACGCTGCCAAAGAATTTGACCTTGGATAGAACAAAAGCGGAAAGCTTGTTTCAGGATGTGGGGCGCTTAAAAGCCGAACGGTTGGTAGCCGTTGTTGATTCTAAGCTAAAGCCTCCACGGGGATTTGATGGTGTGCTGACAGTGACTTATTCAGATGGTACCCAGACAGTTTTGCACCTTGCCTCCAAGGATGAGCAGATCTGGGCCTGGCGCGAAGGTGACAAAGATCTAATGACCTTAGCCCCTTGGATATTCGACAAAATCACCCAACCAGCAACCGCCTTTGCACCATAGACCCTGTTCCTGTCCCTGCCCCTGTCCCTGGCCCTGGCCCTGCTAATTTGTCTGTTCCGGCTCCTGATTGTTTGTTCTTTTTGACGTTTTATCTCTTCGTTACAGTTGTA
>DUVQ01000156.1 GCA_012840965.1 Oligoflexales bacterium
AAAATTTAATTTGCCCCTTGCCATACCGGATAAAAAGCCCCAAAGTCTGCATGTCTCGTCCGGCATAGAAAGTCGGCTACAAAAACAAATTAAGGAGGATCTACAATGTCAATGGTTTCCTTGAGACAACTTCTGGACCACGCTGCCGAGAACAACTACGGTGTTGGTGCTTTTAATGTCAATAATATGGAGCAAATTCAAGCCATTATGGAGGCGGCTCGCGAAACGGAGTCACCTGTTATCATCCAAGCCAGCCGCGGTGCCAGGAAATACACGAATGACCGTTTTCTTTATCATCTGATGATGGCTGCGGTTGAGCTTTATCCCGAGATTCCAGTCGTTTTGCATCAAGACCACGGTAACTCGCCTGAAACCTGTTTTAGCGCCATGGAACAAGGTTTTACATCAGTAATGATGGATGGTTCTTTGATGGCCGACGGCAAAACAGCTTCGACATTTGAATACAACGTTGAAGTCACCAAGAAGGTGGTCGATTTCGCGCACCCAAAGGGCGTGTCTGTTGAAGGTGAGCTTGGGGTCTTGGGCCACTTAAGCGGCCATGCAGGCGAAAAAGAAGATGGCCACGGCTTTGAGGGCAAACTTTCCAGAGAAGACATGCTGACAGACCCAGATGAGGCCGCTGAATTCGTCAGGCTGACTGGTGTCGACGCGTTGGCTGTGGCCATTGGAACCAGCCACGGCGCGTACAAGTTCACCGAGCGCCCCACCGGAGATGTTTTGGCGATGGAGCAGATTGAAAAAATCCACAAGCGCTTGCCCAACACTCACCTTGTGATGCACGGCAGCTCTTCTGTTCCCCAGGAACTGCAGGACTTGATTAACAAGTACGGCGGCCAGATGAAGCAGACCTATGGTGTGCCAGTCGAGGAAATCCAGCGTGGAATTCGTCACGGTGTGCGTAAAATCAACGTTGACACCGACAATCGCATGGCCATGACCGCCGCGATTCGCCGCGTCTTTGTGGAAACTCCTGAAAAATTCGACCCTCGCGATTATCTGGCCCCAGCTCGTGACATGATGAAACAAGTTGTTAGGGACCGCATGATCCAATTTGGCCAAGCGGGTTGGGCCTCGAAGATCCAGCCAAAGTCCTTGGGCGAAATGGCGACTTTTTATCTTAAGTAGCCAGCAAAATTCGTTAAACCGGCCCCACAAAAACACGGCTCATCAAGATTGGGCTTTAAAAAGGAGGAGATTCATGAATCGCAGACCTGTGGCCAATGGTATTGAATGGTTAGGCGCTGTTGACTGGAACAGACGGCTTTTTGATGGCCTCATGCCATTACCAGATGGCACTTCCTATAACGCTTGGTTGATTCGTGGGTCTGACAAGGTGGCCTTGCTGGATACTGCCGACCCCAGTACTGGCCACATCCTGCTTGAGCAGTTGGCTGATGTGCCCCAGGTCGATTACGTGATTTCCCATCACGCGGAACAGGACCACTCGGGGATGATCCCCACGGTTTTGGCCAAATATCCAGACGCAAAGCTGGTGGCTAGCCCCAGATGCCTTACAATGCTAAGCGATCTGATGGAAATTTTGCAGGATCGGTTGCTACCAGTCAAAGACAATGACACGTTGGACCTGGGTGGTCGCACCCTAAAATTCATGCACATGCCTTGGGTTCATTGGCCAGAAACGATGGTCACTTGGCTTGAAGAAGACAAAATCCTGTTCACGGGTGACCTTTTTGGAAGCCATCTGGCGACGTCAAGCCTTTTTGCAGATGAAAGCGTTTATGAGCCCGCAAAACGTTACTATGCGGAAATCATGATGCCTTACAGAGCGCTGATTGCCAAACACCTTGATAAGATTGCCCCTTTAGCCCCTGAAATGATTTGTACCACCCACGGCCCAGCGTACAAAAATCCTGGTTTCATTTTGGATGCCTATAAAGAGTGGGTATCGGCAGAGCCCAAAAACAAAGTCTTGGTGCCATATGTGTCTATGCATGGTTCAACCCAAATTTTGGTGGACCGTTTGGTGGCTGGACTGGCGGATCGCGGGATTGAAGTCCATCCCTTTGATTTAACAGTGACCGATTTGGATAAGCTTTCGATTCAACTGGTTGACGCTGCGACTGTGGTTTTTGCCTCTCCAGTTTTCCTTAATGGACCACACCCAATGCTGATTCCTACTGCTTACATAGCTAACGCTTTAAAGCCAAAGCTTAAGTATGTTGGATTCATGCAGTCCTATTCTTGGGGTGGGAAAATCATGGATTCGCTGACTTCTTTGATGCCGAATCTTAAAGTCGAAGTTCTGACTCCTGTTTCAGTAAAGGGGCTGCCAAAGGCGGATGACTTGGCCGCTGTAGACGCGTTGGTCGATGAAATCGCGCAGCGGCATGAATCGCTCTGACCTTGGCGCCGAAATTTTGGGTCAAGCTCCCACTGCCATTATCCAGCGGGTAGGGTACAATTGCACGGCTAGGTTGGAGGAGCTATGTCCCAGTCCTTATCCATCGTGATAATGGCTTACAACGAAGAGGCCTCGATTAGGGCGCAATCTGAAGCTACAGCTCGGTTTTTGCGCCGCATAGGCCTTGATGGGCAAGTCATCATAGTAAACGATGGATCTAGCGACAAAACCGGTGAAATCGCGGCTGAGCTTGCTGCCAATGACCCGATTTACACGGTTGTCCATCATCACACAAACCTTGGAATGGGACGGGCCATCAGAAGTGGCTATGCCGCTGCCAGATGCGAATTTGTATCCCAGCTGCCAGGCGACGGCCAAGTCACTCCAGACACTTTACAGCGCTTTTTGCCCTTTTTGCCCAGCCACGACCTAGTTTTATCGACGTACACCAAGCGTGATGATGGCCTTATTCGCAAAATAGTTACCATGGGGTATCAACTAACGGCCACTGCAATTTTGGGCAACAACTGCGCCTTTACAGGAACCATGATTTTTCGTCGTTCTTGGTTGGACAAGGTCTCACTGTCGTGCGAGAGCTTCTTGGTTAATGTTGAGCTACCCCTTAAAATGATGCAGGCAGGCGTCAAGCCGGCTTATGTGACTATTGAGGCGCTTTCGCGTGCTCACGGCAGAAGTAAGGTGCTGTCGGTAAAGCGCGTTGTAAATGTGGTTTCTGAGATGTGGAAACTGCGGCGAAACCTTGCAAAAAGCCAAGGTCAAGTGGGGTAGTTATGGCAGAGTCATCCTTCGATAAAGGGCTTGAATCATTGGTAGCAGAGCTGATTCGCACTCACTTGGTCGATTCAGTTTTCGCCAAAGACGCCGTCCGCAAGGGGCTTACCCCCGAAAAACTGGAATCCCTGCGCCAAGAGATTCTTACTCGCTTAAAAGAGGCCGAAGAATCTGGCCTTGAGCACAGAGACGCGGTCCGCAAAGTTATGGAAACAATTTCTGGATTCATTCCAAAAGATTCTTTGATGTCAACAGTCGCCAAATCGTTTGTGGACAAGATAGTTCCCCCGGCCGCGTCGCAAGACAAGGAGGAAGAATAATGGCGTATTGGCCCTGGATGCTTCGGGACATTGGACGGTTGCGCCGAATTACCTCTATCCTTGCTAGGCACGGCTTTTCAGACGTGGCCGCTAGATTGCGTTTTGGGGCCTGGTTAAAGAATCTGTTTAACAAGTTGTTTCGCCGTCCTTTAAGTTCGCCAATTCCAATTGGAAAGCGCATAAGGATGGTAGCCGAAGAGCTTGGGCCTACATTCGTGAAACTGGGCCAAATGCTTGCCACAAGGCCAGATTTGGTGCCAATGCACGTCGTTTCGGAGCTGCGTTTTTTACAGGATCAGGTTCCAGGCTTTCCCTTTGAAGACGTTAGGGCCATTGTCGAGGCCGATTTGGGGGCCAGCGTTGACGAGGTTTTTGCAAGCGTTGATTCAGCCCCAATCGCTGCAGCATCCATTGCGCAAGTACATAGGGCCACGCTAAAAGACGGCACCCAAGTCATCATCAAGGTTCAGCGTCCAAATCTGCCAGAGACGATCAAGGCAGACTTAAGAATCCTGTCAGGTTTGGCTAGCATGTTGGAGCGTCGAGTTCCAGAGATTCGGCAGTTTCGCCCCCTTGCAATTGTCGAGGAATTTCGCCGTTCTTTGAGCCGCGAAATGGATTTTGAGATGGAACTGCTGTCCATGCTTCGATATGCCGAGATGTTCTCGGACGAGCCAAAGCTGCATGTTCCCACGCCTTATCCAGAATATTCCAGTAAACGCGTGCTGGTCATGGAATATGTCGAAGGGATCAAGGTTTCCGAGCGGCAATCCTTGATAGACGCTGGGGTGGATCTGCCCTCAATAGTTGAAACTGGAATGCGAATCACCTTGCGTTCCATCTTTGAGTTTGGCTTTTTTCACGCCGACCCTCATCCAGGAAATTTCTTTGTGCGTTCCGATGGTTCTATAGTGCTGCTGGACTTTGGCATGATGGGCAGCCTTGAGTCGCGCCGAATAGATGAAATGTTGGTCTTTATGGTCGCGATACTTACAGGCGACGTTGATATGCTGGTGAACCAGCTTCTGGATGCCGACCTGATTGGCGATGAAACTGACCTGCGTAGCATGAGGGGGGATTTGCAGGCCATCTTGGATCGTTACAGCAACATCAGGCTTGGAGGGCTTGATGTGGCTGGCTTTTTGGCGGAGCTGGCTGATGTGACCATAGCCCATCAGGTTGTGTTGCCTGCGGATCTGCTGCTGGTGGGCAAAGCCATGGGCACCATGGAGGGGCTTGGGCAGGAAGTTTATCCGGAATTTCAGCCTCTTGAGGCTATCAGGCCTTATCTGACCGAGGTCTACGTCAAGCGAGTGCTTGACGCTAAGCGCCACACCCAAACCGCTGCTAGGTCACTGCTGGACGGCTTAAATCTGCTAAAAGAAGCGCCGTTCGATATCAGACGGATTTTGCGTCGCTTGAGGCGCAATGAGATGGGGCTTATCGTTCGTTCGGCAGACAGCGATTTTGAACAGCGTGCAGCATCAGCCAGAATCAACAGATTAATTTTTGGGGGGATGTTCACATTGTTCTTTTTTGCAGGTATTTTTCTGCTTGATTCTTCCAGCCCTGTTAGGATTGTGGCTGGAGTTGTTTCCGAGGTTTTTGCCTGGGGATTTTTGATGGGATTTGGTTGGTTTATGATTCAAGGAGATCGGAGGTAAGAGTATGAGAAAAATAGTGTTGTTGGCTGTGGCCATGGTTTTTGTTGCTGGTTGTGGTATCAAAAAAGATGTTTACCAGCGAGATGTTAACGGCTTGAAGGGCCAGATCGCGGCGTTGGAAGGAGACAAGGCCTCGCTGGTTTCCCAAAAGGCTGCCTTGAACGGTGAAATCGAGAAGTTAAACAAGGAACTTGAGGCCTTGGCCCAAGAAAAGGGCGTGTTATCAAAGGGTTTGAAAGACGCCCTAGACAAGGTGGAAGAGCTGCGTCGCCAAGCTGAAATCAGAAGGGCCCGTCTTGCAGAGCTGCGCAACAAGCTCCAGAGCATGGTCGCAGCAGGTCAATTGACCATTCGTACCAGTGGCGGTCGAATGATCGTTGAGATGGCTGAAATGGTGCTCTTTGAAAGCGGAAAATTTAGACTGAAAGAAGATGGCCGCGTTGCCTTGACTGAACTGACTGCAATTTTACAAACCTTGGAGGGCCGCCATTTTCAAGTGGCTGGCCACACCGACAGTGCTGGTAGCGATGAGATGAACTGGAAACTTTCACTGGACAGAGCCCGCGAGGTGGTTTTACACATGGTGGACTCTGGGATGCCCCCCACAAGGGTGTCTGCAGCTGGATATGGTAAGTTCGCCCCTGTGGCCTCAAATGATACGCCAGAAGGCATGGCTCAAAACCGTCGTATTGAGATAGTTTTGGTGCCTGATATCAGCGAGTTGCTGTCCTTTGATGACGAACCTGAAGCCCAATAGGAGGTCGCATGCGACGCTTGGTGGTGATTTTGGCAGCGACGCTTTTTAGCGCCAGCGCCTTTGCTGGTACCTGGGAAATTCAACATACAGCTGGTGGTGGCTATGCTACGGCAATCACAGTTGTTGAGGGGCAACGTCTTTTGGTCTACGGCCTAGGTCAAGACGCCGGCTCTGACGACGCGTATCCAGTGTGGATCGACACCTACAATGGTAAAGATTGGACTTTGCGTCCTGGGGTCGGGAAAACCCCTGGATCTATGTTGATTGTCAATGATTTGGACTGCCCAAAACCCAGTAGGTGTTATGCCTTGGTTTCTGACGTCAACATGGACGCGTTTGCGATAACCAACGCCGTGATTACCTCCGGCGACGGGGGGCAAAGCTTTAACTGGCCTCCTTCTGATCAATGGCTTGCCAGTGCCAAAACCGGCTTTGCAAACATGCAATGGCTTAGCGAATCTGTTGGTTGGCTCTTTGGTGGGGCCAACGTGATTGCCAGAACTCCAAAAATCAATCCAACCCACCAATTTCCGTATCAGTGGCTTACTCCAAGGGTTAATGGAACTAGACACATAAACATTCAATTTATGAGTTTTGTTGATCAAAACGTGGGTTATGCTGCCACTGGTGGACTGACTAAGGACCAAAATGGCAACATCATTGGAATCGAGTCCTTAGGTGGCATGATTAAAACTACTGATGGTGGAGTTACCGACGAAGGATGGTCAGAGCTTTATTTCGGCCTGCAGGAGTATCCTGATGGTTTACAGGCACTTACTGAAGACGTGATTTTCTTGTCTGGTCGCTCCCCAGACGGGCCATTTTTCAGGCGCAGTGAGGATGGTGGTGCCACTTGGACAGACATCGTGATACCTGCTGGACAGGAAAACTTTGGGTGGGTAACTGTTGATGTTTTCAAGGCATTTGATCGTGATAACGCAATTGTAATCGTTGGGCGCCCAATCGGTACTGACCAATATGCTCACTCGATCTTTGAGATGACCGATGGCACTAATCTAGTTGAGGTTCTGCCTAATCCAACCAACTTTGTTGGGGGTTACCAGGACATAACATGCACTGATGCTAACAACTGTTGGGTAGTTGGCTCAGACCTTATTGTTTTAAAGTACACAGGTGATAAGGACTTGCCTGACGTCGATGATGACCAAGGGACTGTGATTCCTGATTCACCCAGCCAAGACGTTATCGAGCCATCCAATGATGATGTGCGCGGCCCAGATGAAGGGCAGCAGGCTACAGACGATGCCTACGAAGACTGGGATTACGCAAATGCAGTGCCAATTGATCTAAGTGGAAGGAGCGACAAAAAAAGCAGCGGCTGTTCTGCCAACGGTCAGACCCCAGGCTTTGTAGTCCTTGCCCTTTTGGCGGTCCTTGCCTTGGCGATAGGTATCCGAAAAAGGTCAGCCCAGTAAGTTTTTTTCCGGACCAACCGTGTTTTATCGCTGCCGTTATACAGTGCCAATAATTTGTCTGCTGAGCGTTATCCCAGCATTGGCAAAGGCACCAATTACGAATGTGCGCATCTATTTTGGCACTGTAGAAAAGGCGAAGGGCCAGATTGCCATCTCGGTAGAAGGTGGTGGTCGCCATCTTTTTATTACCGAACTAAGGCAGCCTGAGGATGCAAAATGGCGTCACAGCATTCGAATTCACACTAAATATGGCCACCCCATAGTTTTTAGGCTTGTGGCCCCAACTAACAAAGTCGGCGTTGTAAGGCCTGAGAAGAAGAAACCTGCGAAGATCGAGATGCCAGAGTCGGCAATCCGTGAGCAGGACAGGATTTTGGCACAGGGTTTTGATGATCTGGTTGGCGACTTGGAATTAGAGGATTCCCAGCAGTTGCTAGAGGCCATTGCTCATGACGATGAATTTATAGAACATACTAAGGCTCCGGATTTACAGATTAAAACCGTTTGCACTGCCAAGTTGAAGTGGCCACCCAGTGATGGAGAGCACCGGCTGAAATGTGGCGGAATGGTGTTGGTGGTGAGGGTGAAGGCGGGGCGGTAGGGGCAGGGGGCAGGGGCAGGGACAGGGGACAGGGACAGGGTGAGGTTTGACCGGGATTTGGTGTGGTGATTATGGGACGGCTGGTTCTTCGCCGTTGTCTCCGCCTGTATCATCTGCTGGGTCTGGAGCGTCACCCATTGCGCAGCCGCCTTGTACCTTGCGGAAGCAGAATCTGACGCACTTTTCACCGTAGGACTTGCCGTTACTGTCCTTGATATCTTGACACTGCCATCCCTGCGGACAGCGGTTTTCAGGGTCAGCACTACAAGGTGGCATGCAGTAGGAGCCCAAATCTTCACCAGTGTCCGGGTCTTCAAATCCGATACACAGGATATCAGGGTCTTCGCATGGCTCAGGGTCGTCCTCGGACTGCTTTTGGACACATGGTTCGCAGTATTTACCCTCGGCCGTCTCACATTTCTGAAGTTCTAAGTTACAAACCTGGCCACAAGCGCACATCCAGTTACCAGTACAGCCTCGCTCCACGCACACTTTATTCGGAGTATCACACACCTTGGCTGATGTACCACAGTCGTAGTCAATCAAGCAGCCAGGCCGACAAGTCTTGGTTGAAGCATCACAGTAGGTCTCAGGCTCCTGACAGTCGAGAGGTGAAAAACACATGCCAGGCACTTTGCAGTGTCCGTCAACACAGTCCCACTGTTTGCCTTCCATAGGTACAGGGTCGTCACAACCAAAAACGTTGCCATCTTCCAAAGAACCAGTGCAGGCATCGGAGCAAAGCCCAGCGTTGCAGACCTTGCCAGCGCCACATTCATAATCATCGGTACAACCTGGAATGCAGGTTCTGGTTATGGGGTGGCAAGCCTCACCAAAGGCACAAGACAGCGAGTCCCTACAACCACAACGTCGCAGGTCTTCGTAACACTTTTCACCCTTAGGACAATCCGCGTCTGACTTGCATGATTCAGGTGTTTGTCCACAGTCGAGATCGGTTGGGATGCAGACGCCATTTGATGGATCCCCAACTTCCGCGCAGGTATATGCACCTACAGGATAGTCGGCTACAGCACAAATCTTTGTGCTAAGCGGGCACCATGGTGCGCAAATCTTATAGGGCAGCGAAACTGTGACTCCAGCAACTGTGGCACTGTCAACGCAACGTGACATCATTCCGTCGCACTGCTCGTCGTAGTCGCACTGTCCACACGCTGGCAGCAGTGGGCGGCAAACCTTTCCACAGGGGTCACAATACTTCTCTGAACCGCAG
This sequence comes from Oligoflexales bacterium, assembly GCA_012840965.1. Taxonomy (GTDB): domain Bacteria; phylum Myxococcota_A; class UBA9042; order DTJE01; family DTJE01; genus DUVQ01. The sequence continues at coordinate 9,185 of DUVQ01000156.1, forward strand.
TTTTTGTCTTCTCTGCAACCATTTTCTTCTTCAAAATCAGGCACTAACACGCACTCGAAGTCGCAGTTGCAGGCATAGTCGGGACCCTTGCTGTTAATACAGTCGTCATCGGTCTCGCATTCCTTGGTAATAGGGGGGATATCTGGAGTTGGCGTACCTTTGTCAGTATCTTCAGTCGAATCACGACCATTTTGATCCGAGTCCTTACCCCCGGAATCTGGTTGGCCCACTGAAGAGTTTCCACAACCAGCCATCAGCGTAAATGCCGCGGCTACAATAAAAAGCTTGTATACATTCCTCATTCGGCCCTCCATTGAAAAAAACGGTCGTAAGACCTGCAATCGCGACAGTTTAACGGTTTATCCAATTAACTGCATTGACGGTTCCAGCTCCGCCTACAAAAAATAGCATGTTTTGCCAGACTGCGGGACTATTTTTTACTCCAAAAGGAACTGTCAGCAGCACCAAAGGCTGGCCTGTAAAAGAATCAATCGCCCAGATTCCTTGGTCTCCGCCAACAAACAGATGGCGCCCTATTCGTGCGGGGGCATAAGCCGAGCTTGTGCTCAGTTTTGCGCTCCACAAAAGCTTGCCTGTGTCCGCAGCCAGCGAGATAACTTCGCCATCAGAAGTTCCAAAGAATATATTGCCATTGGAGTAATCAACCTTGCTTATACCAAAGTATTTGCTGGTCCAGATGACAGACCCGTCGTCAATTGACAGACACGTCGGGCCCGCAGCAAAAGCCCCAGTAAACACGCGGTCATCAACGACAACAGGTGTTGCATCTACATCTACCGCACCTGACAGATCTGCCCCCAAGTCGCTAGCCCACAGCTCTTTGCCGTTGTTCAAATCGACGCCAACCAGATATCCATCAGAAAATCCAGCAATGACTTTGCCTTTGGCAACCACCGGTGACGCCACTCCCTCGGCACTCATTGCGCTAGGTCGATCCCTGTTGTAAGCCCACTTAAAGGTGCCGTCATCTGCTTTAACTGAATAAATCTTATTGGTTGCAACCGCAAATATGACCTGCCCTTCAAAAACCGTCACTTCACCCCGAATAGGTATGTCGGTGCAATATGGAGACGTCCAAACTGAAATGCCAGTTTCAAAGTTCAGGTAATAAAGGCATCCGTCTGAGGAGCCAACATAAACCCCAAGTGGACCAACTGCAGGGCGCCCAGTTATTGAGCCACCGGTTTTGTACTCCCAAAGGATCCTGCCAGTGTCTATGGCCAAGGCAAAAATCGACCCTGTCTTAACACCACAATATACAATGCCTTTTGAGCCATCAACCGCACATTCACCAGTGTCCGTAGGTGAAAGCGCGAACATCTCGTTGTCGTAGACCTTATGCCCCCAAGACATGGAGAACTGCCCAAGGATGGCGGTTGGGCTAGGTGCTGACCTCGATGAGGTTGGCTGCTGGGCTACGCTTGCTAAAGGGATTGATAAGAATAGCAGTAAAATCGGAAGGTTATGTTTCATGCCCACTCCGTGATCAGGGCAGGGCACTCAGGCGTGCTTGGACTGTCTTGCGAGCGACCAAGATTGCGGGAGGCAGCTCGTTTTCGTCGCCTTCACTTGCGGCGAGCGCCTTTTCATAAAAGTCACGGGCTTTTGCTACATCTGCGCCTTCTGAAGTAGTGTCAGGATTAAACAGGTCGCCAAGGTGCAGCAACCCATTTACCTTGACAAGGCCTCCCTCTGCCTCAGCCATGTGGTTGAAAGCCTGTTCAGCCTCTGCCTTTTTGCCCAAGCGATCTGCGGCCTCGCCATAACCTTCCCATGCTATCAGCTTGGCATAGGGATCCTTGGTACCTTCGGCGAACTCCTTGAACGCCACAAGCGCGGTTTCAAAGTCCCCGGTTCGCAGTGCGGCCGCGCCCATGGTCAGCTTGGCATTTAAAGCCAATTTCGAGCGTTTGTTATCCTTGATGAATTCATCGATAGCGGTTGTCGCCGCCTTCAGTTCTTCATCAGTTGGCTGCTTGACAGTCTCTGCAGTTGGGTCGGGTTGAGCCAACACAGGGGCTGCTGCTTTATGAAAATCCACAAAGCGGTCAATCGAGGCACCTGCTTGGTATCTGGAGATGAAAACACCCAGAAGTATTCCGAAAACTATTACGCCGGCACCAACGCCAATCCAAGCTCCCCATGTTTTCAGAAACTCGAAAGCCTTACCCATGGTTACCTGGAACTCGTCCGGGGCCTTAATCTCTTTTAAAGTTGCGCGCTTTTTACGAGCCATATGAATCCTCTTGATTCTGCCTTAATGGCCTTAAAACCTGTTCTCCGGTAGGGAGTCGAACCCCAATTACAGGAACCAAAATCCCGTGTCCTGCCATTAGACGACCGGAGAGTCCAAAAGACGCCGGGCTTTTTATCACCTTTACATCAAACGTGCAAGTATCAAATCGATGGGACTGGGGCAGGGACAGGGACTGGGACAGGGACAGGGGCAGGGGCAGGGACAGGGGCAGGGACAGGGGCAGGGGCAGGGGCAGGGACAGGGG
>DUVQ01000157.1 GCA_012840965.1 Oligoflexales bacterium
AGACAGTCGGGGTGGCTACGGGAGATTTTGGGCCCGGAAGGATGCCCCCGGACATGTTTTAAAACTGTAACGAAGAGGAAGAACGCAACAAAGAAGACACAATCAGGAGCCAGAACATGCTAACTGGTAGGATCTGTAGCAGGGACAGGGACAGGGGCAGGGACGGGGACAGGGACAGGGGCAGGGACAGGGACAGGGGCAGGGACAGGGGCGGGGACAGGGGCAGGTGATTTTGGGTTTATTTGTCTGAGGGAAGCCCTTGTTTGTGAAGTGGGGTGTAGCCGTCTCCATCTACGTCAACAAATATTGGGTTTGTATTAGAGAAAGGTAGCTTTCTGGCCACTGGAACCATCTCGTGCGCAGGGTCAAAAGATCCGGCAGTAACCACGATATGAGCATCTGTCTCTAGTTCAAGCTCGAAAGTTTCATCAAGGCGGACTACTTCGGAATTCTCTGTAGGCACAAATTCGTTAGCTTGAATACCGTTTGCAAAAACCTTCACAAAGTTTAAGCCCATCCATTTAGGGGCCTCCACCTTGACCTTGACTGTAACCTTACCCTCGTTCGCAACAACGGTCTCGCCACTACCTTTGTCATCAACGCTGAATCGTATGACTGGACCACCAACAACTTGGCTGCGTAAGGCCTTGACATTGTCCCATATTTCGGTTTGATCAACGCCTTCCTCAACTGTACGGCTGGAAGGCACCAAGTTTCGAGGGTTACCATAGGAACCCGCAAAATGATGCTCATCAGAGCCACCAATTGCCGCGATATGATAGCCATGATTAAGTACGTTAAACCAAGCAATAATGTTCTGTTCTGTGATAACACTAACGCTATCGCCCTTGTTATAGACTTCTACCCCATCAACCAATGACAGATCCAGATCCGGCAAAGCTGAATCCGGATCAAAATCAAGTTCAGATCCATAGTAAGTTTCGAAGGTTGGGCCGCCTCGATATGGGTGGTTAATACCGACGAATTCACATCCGAAGACTTCTCTGGCCTCTTGATAAATCTCAGACGCCGTTTTTGCCTTCAGGGCGCGGCCATCATCGTCATAGTGCGTCAAGTCAATGGCGAAGTATGTCGGGTAAGCTGGCGGTGTTCTGCAGCCAGCCGCGGTTGTATGTCCCCAGATCGGAGAAACTTCGCATCCCAAAAACGAGTGGACATACTTTTCTAAACCGAGCTCTTCGATGTCCTCTTGGAAAGAGCCAAAGAAATCGTGATCAGTCGGGGTCATGATATCAACGCCGTTAGCAATGGCGTTGTAAATCCTGTCATCTGCACGAACTATCGAATCGATGCTACGTTCAGAGTGCTCATGGGAGTTCAAAAACAAGTAACCGGTTGTATCTACATCCTGGTTGATTTTCGCATCAACTTCCGTAATATCACCAGCCGTGATAGTGACGTTTTGCCGATCAATACCCCAGACCAAGCCCTTTGAAACGGTCAAGGTGTAGTCACCTGCCACGAAGGGGAACGTCCAATCGCCGCCACGTACTGCCACAAAATTCAAGGTTCGCGCCAACCAAGGGGCATCATGGCCACTTTGAAGCACAGCTGCGGTTGTTAAGGGATTATCACTTGCATCAGTCGAGCGAATTCGCAAGAAGCCAGCTGCGTTTGCAGTTAACTCCACTGGGGTCGTCAAGTCGGAATCTCCCACATCAACGCCTTCCACTACAGCGTCTGGTGCGCCTGGCAAAGAAACTGTGAAGTCGTATTTTCCAGGTGCCAAATGGGCGACTGCCTCGCCATTTTCATCGGGAATAAGTGTTGTGACCCACTTGCTCTTACGACCAGCGCCGTTACGACTGATCTTTACATCGACGTTTCCAAGTAAGGAGTGGTCGTCAGATAAAGTAACCTTAACTGGCACTTTGGTACCTTTATCTTCACCTCGGATCACCCTGACCTCAGTCAAAGCGTCTTCTAGGCTATCTTTCCCAACCGTTATGAACGCAGAGCTTTTTATGGTTTGACCTGGGGCAAAATCAAAGGTACCACTTTCCAGCAGCATCAAGGCGTCATGTTCCAAAAGCAAAGAAAGGTCTTCTTCGCCAGGAACCGTCACAGCGTAGGAAATCCCTTCGCCATAACCACCCAACCATTGGATATCAGATTTTCCAGACAGGCAGTCTTCGACGTCTCCACAGCCATCGTGGAACGCTTTCAGGCGTTTGCCCATTTGCAGGAACAGGCCAATCAATACAGCACTGCGCTTAAATTCGCGTGAATTAGTTGCTGATGTGACGATTTCAATATGCTTAGCATCAGGACGCAAAATGTATTCGAGTGTGACGTCCAAGCCGGTTGCATCAGTTGGGAGCAAAGAGTCAATAAGGCTCATCCCACCATCAGCCCCTTCAAACCGAACTACTGCTGTGCCGGAGTAGGTGCCATCGTCAACTATCGAAACAGATGTCGGCCTAAAGACTCGGCCCATGCCAATCATGGCAAAAAGCTCGAAGAACTGATCGTTGTCTGGCTCACCATCGGCGCGCCTAATATCCGCATCTACCAAGGCGCCAGCATATGGTGAATAGAGGCTACGTTTCTGGTTACGAACCACGAATTTCACGTGCTTGTTTTGCAAAACTATGTCGCCTACCACTCCAGCAGCGATGGGGCCAGAAATCAACTGGTCTTGGCTAGTTGAAATAAAGGCTGTGGCGCCATTTTCATAAGGCTCTTGGGGTTCGACGTCCACATCTTCGGTGGTGTCTACGGTGTCTGTTGCGTCGACCGTGTCCTCGTCCCCTACGTCTGCATCAGTAGTGTCTTCGGCTGGTTCAGTTGAATCTTCAGCGCCATCAGGTGTAGGAATCGTGTCAGTAGCATTATCTGGTGGGTCGTCGGAACATCCTATAAATGCGGCAATAATTGCCAAGGCAAGAAATCGTTTCATTATCTCCTCCTAGTGAGCTGGCAGACAGGACTGGCGTCCTGCAAACAGATGACTATATCGTAACCTTGGAGTGATTTTCAAGGCATGAATTAGGTTTTTTCTCTAAAATCGATGATTTAGTGGAGGGGGCAGGGACAGGGACAGGGGCTTGACATCGTTATGGTCCTGTGTTGACCTTTGCGTAGCGAACTGGCAGATCGAATTTTGGCTAGGAGGGTGGTTTGCGAAAACTTTTGATTTTTGTTGCGGTTTTACTCGTTTCGTGTGCTGGCGGAAACAAGAACGATGACGACATCATGACCCAGGAGATTGGTGACGCCGTGGCCGACGATGGCTCGGAGAATGACACTGTGGACGTTGAAGACACTGATTCCAAGGACACTGAAGTCACCAAGGACACTGAAGTCACCGAAGACATCGAAGACGTTGAAGCCAAGGATACAGAAGTCGCCGACACCGTGGATGTTGAAGCGTCGGACACAGACGATGCCGTCGAAGTTGAAGATGCAGAACCAGAACTTGCTTGCCCCAAGGTTTTAAAACCAGAAGCTTGGGGAACGTTGGACAAGGAGGACCTAGATGAGGCCTCAGGAATTGTAACTAGCCGTGTTCATGCAGGTATATTGTGGGCCCACAATGACTCCGGTGATACTGCTAGGTTCTTTGCAGTAAACCAGACAACTGGAGCTACGGTCGCTGAATTTACCATGGAAGGTATAACAGCAATTGATTTTGAAGACATAGCCATTGGCCCATTTGCTGGAATTGATGGAGATGCCCTGTTTTTGGCTGATACTGGCGATAACTCGGTTAACAGGCCTAACGTAGTGATACACGTTGTCAAGGAACCAGTTCCAGGTGAACGTCCCCCTGTCTCAGTTAGTGTCGCTGCGTCTATAACGCTGAAATATCCAGACAAGCCGTATGATTGTGAATCATTCTTTGTTGACCCTGAGACTGGTGATTTTTATCTGGTCACCAAGTTTTCCCCAAAGAATGACGAAGGGGGTAAAGTGTTTTTCGCCCCAGCTTCGGTGCTTGAAACACAGGAAGAGGTTGTTTTGGAGGAAGTTGCCACAGTTCAAACGTTAGTGGCCACAGGCGCTGATATATCCGCTGATGGATCAATGATAGCCATCAGATGGTATATGGGCGGGGAGCTGTTTTTAAGACGTCCAGGCCAGACCATAGCGCAGGCTTTGTCTGGAGATTCCTGTGAACTGCCCAATCAGATGACGTCGTACCCAGGAACGAATCCGGAGCCTCAGGGCGAGGCAATAGCCTTTACTCCAGATGGTACAGGTCTGATAACTGTCAGTGAATACGGTAACAACGACCCGAATTCCCAAGAGATTCACTTCTGGAAGCTGGATTTTGGGGCCTCAGCTGAATAGTTTGTTGCGATGTCTGAAATTTAACCTGTTTTATTAAGGTGTTATGGTTCCAACAGGATTTCTGAGCAGACCAAGTCCCATTCTAGGCTTGGGCACTTTGCAGTAACGTCATCAACCAACTGGCCATCTTCAGTTAAACCAGCCTGACAGCTCTCAGGAATCATGCGAATCAAGCGTGCCATCTCATATTCCATCCACGGATTTACCTCATTGCCAGTCAACAAATGCCGAAGATCTGCGCCTTGATCCAGCAACTTTACCTTCAGGTACCATCCTCTGTCAGGGCCACCGTGCTCAATTACCTGCCCAGAAACTGGTGCCAACACGCGAACCGACTCGTCACCAAGCAGGAAGCGCCAAGCTGTGCCATTTTCATGGATCATGCGCCCGATCTTGGGCAGTTTAGCCCTGGCCTTTGGCCCAACAATTCTGGTTGCAAAGTCGTCTAGGCCGATGATAACCGTTGAGTAACTTTCTTTTCGCACCCAAGCGTGACCACGGTGGTAGTAGCGGTCGCTTTCTGCTTCAACCAGCTTGTATGCAGAGTCAAGCATCTGTTTGTGGAAACTGCAGTCCTTGCATTCAAAACCGTGTCTGCACATGCGCTGGTCGGTTTCACCAGAAAGCTGATGCCTACAGGGCCTGGCCTCTGAACCCAAATCCTCGAAAGTGGATTCCCATTTTACTTCGTGGTGCCTGCGTTCCTTAAAAGCTCGTCTGGAGCGCACAACAGCGACTGTAACGGTAGTCAAAATAACGATGACAACTGTAAAGAACAGTCCAAGAAAGATTACGTTTCCGGCTGTCCACTCAAAGCCATATACCCATGGAAACATGGCATACCTCCCGGGCCATTATGCCTTAATTACGCTGTAACTCCCTTTCCAAGGGGAACAAGTTCGCGTATCTGAAGGAAAGTGAATAAACGATCATTCCGTACGCAATAACCATCAAAAACGCACCAGTTTCCTGCCAAGATGGCATGTACGAAAGTAGCTCGTCAAAGGGCAAGGTAGGTAGCGCAAGTGTCTGAATTGTCAGGATATATCGATTAACTACGATGCCCAAACACGTCAAAACCGCAGCTGTAACCAGCCATTTAATCTGTGAACGCAGGCGCTTTGTCATGTAAATAGCCATGGGCAGGAAGCCAAAAATCGTGACTTCTAACAGATGCAAAGCGGTGTATCCAGGCTTACTTGCGAAGAACGAGTCTGGATGGACTCCCATTCCAGGGGCTGTCATGGAGATCCACACCAAGGTATCGATAGTCTTGAATAAAACATATCCAATCAGGATGTATCCTGAGATTTTGCCTAGCGACTCATAGACTTCCTGGGTGACTAGGCGCTTCTTGGTGACTTTAGAAGTAATCCATGTTGTCAGCAAGATGAACGAAGGGCCAGCAGCAGCAGCGGAGACGATGAACAAAAAGAAGGTGGTAGGCCAAATTCCAAAGGATTCACGGTAAACAAAGGGGCGGCCATTTAAAACGCCGTACAGCCCGCCCAAGGAGCCCTGATGGAAGAACGACAAGAAGGTTCCTGCGCCGGCAAGGACATACATGACCTTGTGCATGTTGAATTCGAAGACCAGGAATGACGGAATCTGGCGCAGCTTGCGGTTCTTGAGCAATATTGGAATGTATTCAAAGGCCAACACCCCAAGATAGCACGTGATGCAGAAAGTGACCTCTGTAAGCATCGAGTGGACATTTGGATGCCAGAAGGTAAACCAAGCCCTAAGAGGCTGGC
>DUVQ01000216.1 GCA_012840965.1 Oligoflexales bacterium
CGATCATTACAGGTGCCGGTGTCAGGACACTGTGGATCCCCAGTGCAGGCAGGCCAGCAAGCGCCAGCGCCCTCGCCAAGGTCCTCGCAGTTATAGGCATCACGGCAGTCGCTGCCACCAGGCGCACATGAACGAAGACACAGGTACTGGGGACCTACGTCGACGCAGATGGCGTTATCATCATCGCAGCTCCCATCCTCATTACATGGTGCTGCACAGTAGCCACTCGGGAAGCCTTGCAGCACCTCGGTGAGGCAAAGGTCCGACTCACACTCGATGTCTCGGGTACAGGGCTCGCCCACGCCAACCTTCGTAATGGTAATGCAAGCGCTAGTATCGAACTGGCAATCTGCGGTGCAGCTAAGCTTGCCTTCGTCAAACCCCTGTCTTTTACAATTCTGACCGTTAAGGTTAGCGCCCTCGCACTGCTCGCCAGCCTCAATCACGCCGTTGCCGCAGTCAGACTCAATCGTGGTGCAGCCGGTGGTGTCGAACTGGCATGCAGCAGTGCAACTTAGCGTGCCGCCGTCGAAGCCTTGGGTTTCACATGATTGCGAGTTTAAATTCGTGCCGTCGCACTGTTCACCTTCGTCAATCTCGCCATTGCCGCAGTCAGACTCAATCCTGGTGCAGCCGGTGGTGTTAAATTGGCATGTAGTGGTGCAGCTAAGCGTGCCACCATCGAAGCCTTGGCTCTCGCAAGTCTGCTCATTCAAATTCGCGCCGTCACACTGCTCGCCGGCGTCAATCACGCCGTTGCCACAGTCGGCCGGAGCATCGGTGCATCCGCTGGTGTCAAACTGACAAGTCGCGGTGCAGCTAAGCGTGCCGCCGCCAAAGCCCTTGGTCACGCAGGTCTGCTCATTCAAATTCACGCCGTCACACTGCTCGCCAGCCTCAATGACGCCGTTGCCACACACTGCCTCCGGGTCGTCATCACCGCCACCGCAGCCAAACGCCAACAACGCGCCCGACAACAGCAGCACTGGCAGCAACCCTTTTTGAAGTATTACCTTCATAACTTTTCCTCCTTCAACAGCGAAAATCCGCTTGGCGGTCTCGCTTTAGGAACGAAACCGCGGTCATCCGCGTGCACACTGATCGCGTCAATCTGACATCCAGGGGCACGACATACCACCACAACAGGGGTCAAAAAAACCATGGATAAGCCTACATATTTCGCCCTTTATTGTCAATCAGTTTTCATGGCACAAGTGTCATAAACGAGCTGCAAAAGGAGGTCACTGAAGGGTGATTGTAAGGTCGAATGTACCACAGCCCTCGAAGGCATCAGCCACGATGTAGTAGGTCTGGGCCACGGCTGCCTCGTTCGTTAGGGTAAGTTCCTCTGGGTCGTCAGCACCAGCGACGCACTTGGCTCCATTAAAGTCGTCACACGCCGTCGTCACCCACAGGTTTGCGTCGAAGCCACTGGGTTCCATCTTGATCTTGACCGAAGTACCCGCAGGGAGAGCGATCTTATACAGCATTTCCTCACTTTTGGAGCTGAAACCAACACAAGACACACCTGATCCTGTGACGTTGAAAACCTTCGTGCCCGCGCAAGAGTCCACCTCAGTCAGCGTAATATCCTTGGTGACCGTGCCAAGGTCGGTGGCAGGACAAGTAAGCGTACAGCCGGTGATATCGAAGCTGCAGGTCTCGGTGCATCTTAGCTTACCGCCATCAAACCCTAGGTCCTCGCAGCTTATGCCGTTAAGTTCGGCACCGTCGCACTGCTCCTCCCCCTCGACGACACCATCGCCGCAACGCGACGTTTTGCTGATGGTAAGCTTAAACTCGCCGCAAGACTCGTGGGCGTCGGCAACGATGTAGTAGGTCATCCACTCGGACGTGTCGTTTGTGAACACGAGGGTCTCATGGTCGCCGGCACCAGCACCATCGGCACCAGCAACACACTTGAGCGCCAAGGTGTCGTTGCAGTCAGTGGTAACCCACAGCGAGGCATCGAAATCGGCACCGAGCTCCATATCCACCAAAACCGCTTGGCCAGCTTGCACGGTCAGTTTGTAAACGAGCTCCTTATCTTTGGTGCCGTAACCAGTGCAGTTCGTAACACCGTTACCACCTGCGTCATACAGTGCCTGGCCGGTACAGGTGTCTTGAGATTCCAGCGTAATGGTGTCGGTTAACGTACCCAGGTCTATCGCGTTGCATGTAAAGCTGATGCACCGACGTGTGGCTATGTCCCAGGTGTGGTCCTCGGCGCAATCACAGATGTAGTCGTCTAAGCTGCGTACACAGTCGGTGGCATTGGCCACTCCATCGCATGGTTTGTTGGCAGCGCAGAAGTCCAGGTAGCAGTATCCAAAGCTTTCAAAACAATAAAAGCCACCGTCGGGGTCATTACAACCAAAGCTGAGGCAGTTGGAGATCTCTTCACACACGCCATCGCTGCCACACTTCAAGCCAGCAGTGCAATCGGTGTCGACCGCGCATTTTTTGTCGCAAAAACCCCTAGCGTTGCACTTGCCCGTGCTAGGACACTGGGTATCGGCCGTACAAGAGGGCAAGCACACGGCCTTACCGCCGCCGGCGTTTTGGCAGGCGTAGCCGTCACGACAGTCACTGCCACCCAAGGTACATGAGTCCATACAGAGGTAGTTGCCGTAGTCTACACAGACGCCGTTCACGTCGTCGCAGGAGTAGTCGGCATCGCACGGTACAACACAGTAGCCACTAGGAAAACCGTGAACCAGCTCGTTTAAGCAGAGGTTGGACTCACACTCGGCGTTGCTGGCGCAGGGCTCGCCCACGCCTGCCTTGGGGGTCTTAGTGCAGGCGCTTGTGTCAAACTGGCAGGTCGCCGTGCAACCAAGCTCACCACCGTCGAAGCCCTGGCTCGCACAAGTCTGGGCGTTTAGATTCGCCCCATCGCACTGCTCGTCAGCGTCGATCTTGCCGTTGCCGCAAAGCACGTCGTCGTCGCCACCGTCGCCACAGCCCAATGCCACCAACAAGCCAGCCAGCAAAAGCACTGGCGGCAATCCGCTTTGAAGCTTACCCCTCATTGTGTCTCCTCCTGTCACAACCAAACTCCAAGAATGCAGCAAAGGCTACTGAATCACCTCAGCGTTTGTCAAACGACCTTGTTACCCGGAAGTGAAAAGTCAGGAAGGCTTAATCAACGCACTTTGTGAGGCTTATGACGCATTGGTCAGTGCAGTCGAGCTCGCCGCCGGCATAGCCGAAGCCAGCGCAAGTCTTATCGCCAAAATCGATCCCGTCGCACTCCTCGCCGTCATCGATCACATCATTGCCGCAGTTGGTGCAACCGCTGGTGTCAAACTGGCAGGTTGACGTGCAGCCAAGCTCACCACCGACAAAGCCTTGGTCAGCGCAGGTCTTATCGTTCAAATTCGCGCCGTCGCACTGCTCGCCATCATCGATCACACCATTGCCGCAGTTGTTGCAGCCGGTGGTATCAAACTGGCAGGTTGACGTGCAGCCAAGCTCGCCGCCGACGAAGCCATGGTCAGCGCAGGTCTTATCGTTCAAATTCGCACCGTCGCACTGTTCACCTCTGTCGATCTCGCCGTTTCCACAGGGAAGCGGTGGCGCCGTACAGGCGCTGGTTTCAAACAGACAGGCCGCAGTGCAGCCAAGCGTGCCGCCATCAAAGCCCAGGGTCTCGCAAGTCTTTTCGTTTAGGTTCGCACCATCGCACTGCTCGCCTCTGTCGATCTCGCCGTTACCGCAGTTGGGCGGTGGTGGCGTGCAAGCACTGGTGTCAAACCGGCAGGCAGAAGTACAGGCAAGCTCACCACCACCAAAACCGTGGGTTTTACAAGTATGACCGTTCAAATTCGCACCGTCGCACTGCTCGTAACCATCGATTTTACCGTTACCGCAATCAGCTGGCGGTGCGGTGCAACCGCTGGTGTCAAACCGACAGAGCGAGGAGCAGCCAAGTTCGCCACCACCAAAGCCCCGGGTCACACAAGTGTGGCCGTTCAAATTCGTGCCGTCACACTGCTCGCCGACGTCCAAGATGCCGTCGCCACAAACACCCGTACCAGTGGTACAGGCGCTAGTGTCGAACGTACAGTCGCTGTTACAGCCAAGCACACCGCCTGTAAACCCTTCCGTCACGCACGTGGCCGAGCCGAGTTCACTGCCATCGCAATCCTCGCCACCCTCAATAGCGCCGTTGCCGCATACCCCATCGTCGCCACCACCGCAGCCAAACGCCACCAACGCACCCCCCAACAAAAGCACCGGCACCAAGCCACTTTTAAGCCTATCCCTCATTATGTCTCCTCCAGTCACCACAAAGGACAAAAAACACGACGAAGGGTAACGACTTACCACTTGCCTGTCAATCAACTTTCACAGTATTTTATCCTGGAGAAAGACCAAAATCATTGGTGTAACGCGAATAAACTGAGCCTATGGCGATAGCACAAATTCAGCAACTGGGGATCACTGGACCCTGATGGAAAGATCAAAGACCCCACAGCCATAGTTTGCGTCGGCAACGATGTAGTAGGACATAGCATCGGCACCATCGTTTGTAAGAGAGAGTTCCTCGGGCTGGTTATCACTCTTGGTAAAGCGGTCAGCACCAGCGATGCACAGCTCCCCAGTGACATCGGTGCACACAGTAGTCACCCAAAGCGAAGTGTCTAAGTCTTCGCCATTCATCACAATCTGGACTGAGTTACCCGCAAGGAGTGTTATCCTATAGACCATCTCCTTGCCACCAGTGCTGTAACCAGTGCAGTTCGAACCTCTTTGGGCGTCGTAGATCGACGTACCTTGGCACGAATCCTCATAGGTGATTTCGATATCCTCGGTTACCGTGCCCAAGTCGACAGCGCGGCAATCGTATGTGCAACCGGTCGTATCGAAACGGCAGTCCTCAGTACAGCCAAGCTCGCCACCGTCAAAGCCTTGGCTAGCACAGGAGTGGGAGTTGAAATCATCACCATCGCACTCGTCACTACCGTCGACTATGCCATTGCCGCAGTACGGAGCCTCTGTGATGGTGAGCGTGAACTCATCGCAGTCCTTGTAGGCATCTGCGATAATGTAGTAAGTCACGGTGTCGCTCGTGTCGTTTGTAAACACTAGGGTCTCAGATTCGCCGCCGACCCCAGCGTCAGCACCCGCAACACATTGGCGACCAAAGATGTCGCCGCAGTCGGTTGTCACCCACAACGAGGCATCAATGTCGGTGGGCACCATGTCAACCTTAAGCGCCTCCCCTGCAGGCACAGTCAGGCTGTAAACAATCTCGTTACCTATGGAATGATAGTTCAAGCAGCCCGAGCCGGTGCCACGAGCATCGTAATGCGCCGTGCTGGTGCAACTATCGTCGGTACGCTGGATCATCGTGCCGTTAAAAGTCCCAAGGTCAATGGCCCTGCAAATGACCGTGCAACCGGCCATGTCGAAGCTGCAGTCCGCGCCGCAGACAAGCTCGCCGCCATCAAAGCCAAGCTTCTCACAAGTCTGACCGTTCAAGTTCGAGCCGTCGCACTGTTCGTCAGAGTCGATCTCCCCGTTGCCGCAGTCCTCCTGGAACATGACGCAATCGCTGGTGTTGAACTGACAATCTAGGGTGCAGCTGAGTGAGCCTCCGTCAAAGCCTAGGCTCCTGCAAGAGTGACCACCATAGTTTGAACCGTCGCACTGGTCGTGACCGTCAACCCTGCCGTTACCACAGGAAGAGCATGCGCTGGTGTCGAACAGACAGTCTTGGGTGCAGCCAAGATCGCCGCGTTCAAAGCCCTGAGTCTCGCAAGTACGACCGTTCATGTTCTCGCCGTCGCACTCCTCGTCTCCGTCGATCTGGCCATTACCACAGGCGACTTGCCACTTGCTGCAGCCTCTTGTGTCAAACTGGCAGGCCGCAGTGCAGCTGAGATCGCCGCCATCGAAGCCTAAATCCGCGCAAGTATGACCATTCAAATTTGCGCCGTCACACTCCTCGTCTCCGTCGATCTCGCCGTTACCACAGGCGACTTGCCCCTTGCTGCAGCCTCTTGTGTCAAACTGGCAGGCCGCAGTGCAGCTGAGGTCGCCGCCATCGAAGCCATGACTCGCACAAGTCTGACCATTCAAATTTGCGCCGTCGCACTCCTCGTCACCGTCGATCTGGCCATTACCGCACTCACCTGCCAACGGGGTACAGGCGCTCGTGTCGATGGTACAGGTGCTAGTACAAGTCAGTTCACCGCCACCAAACCCCTCGGTCAGGCACGTGGCCGAGCCCAACTCTGCACCATCACACATTTCGCCGGTCTCTAAAACGCCGTTGCCACACACCACGTCATCGTCTCCGCCACCACAACCAAAGGCCACAAACGTGCTAACCAGCAGAAATACTGGCACCAACCTACTTTGAAGTGTGTCCCTCATGCTGCAACCTCCTGTAACAGCGAAACTCAAGCCTAGCAATCTAGCTCCAAATGATGAGTAGTCGTGGCATTATGGAGAACATCGACGCCAAGTCTGGCGGTTTCCGATGGCTAGCACGAAGGCGCCGACCAGAACGATTATGATTCCAAGTCCGTGTAGGAATTTAACCTGTTCACCGAATATCGTAATAGCGGCGATGATCGGCACCGTGTTGCCTACGATTGTACAAATGGAGGCGACGATGCTGGCCCTGCCATTGGCAAATGCGGTCTGGTAAAAGATAGAGCCAATGATATTCGTGGCGACAACTAAAATGATTGGGTAATCAGTCAAGATGCTTTTGACCGCTGCAAGCTGAAAAAGGTCCGCACTGCCAATCTCGGCTTCAAAGCGCATCATCATCAACTTGGCAGCAACGTTTGCAAGACCAAACACAAGCCCTGCCGAAAGCGCCAGGGAAAACTCGATACTGATACCTACTCGCCCCAAAAGAAAGGCGGCCGCGGCGGCCAGTGAAAAGGCGACAAAGAATATCAGTAAGTATGACCCGGCAGGTAAAACCGCCGTCTTGCCTCCTCCTGCGATACTGACCAGTATGACGCCGGCTAGCACCATCAGGATCCCGGCCCACTCGATGACACTGACCTTTTCCTTCAGCCAAACGACGCCGACAATGGC
>DUVQ01000158.1 GCA_012840965.1 Oligoflexales bacterium
ATACCTGATGACGTCGACCAATGCCCTGATGAGCCTGAGGACTTTGATGGATTTGCCGACGAGGATGGCTGCCCAGACCCGGATAACGACCAAGACGGCGTTCCGGATGGCGAGGACGAGTGTCCAAATGAAGCTGGACCTGCTAGCAACAAGGGTTGCCCCATTTTAGACACCGACGGTGATGGGGTCTTGGATGAGGATGACCTGTGTCCAAATGAACCCGGACCTGTCGCTAATAGGGGATGCCCATGGCCAGACCGAGATAGCGACGGAGTATTGGACAAAGATGACAAGTGCCCTGACGATCCCGGACCAGTTGAAAATCACGGATGTCCTTATCCAGATCGTGACGGTGACGGAGTATTTGACAAAGATGACAAGTGCCCTGATGAGCCTGGACCACCTGCTAACTTTGGATGTCCATACAAAACTATCGAGATAACTGAATCTCAGATAGTGCTGCATCAAAGGGTGTTCTTCCAGACCAACAAGGCGGTCATCATGCCTAGGTCATTTGCAATGCTGAATGAGGTTGCCCGAGCTATGACTGGCCACCCCAAAATGATCGTACGTGTGGAAGGTCATACTGACTCGCGGGGACGCTTCAATTACAACCTCAAACTGTCGCAGGCCCGTGCTGATTCAGTACGTTCCTATCTCATCGCCCAAGGCGTAGACCCGGCCAGGTTGACCTCAGTTGGATATGGTCCGGAACGTCCGATAGACGACAACGCAACTTCAGCTGGGCGTGCCAACAACAGACGAGTTGAATTCCACATCGTATCCCAATAAAGCCAACTAGGGAGGCAGTCGGTGGTTTTGAAAGACAAAAGGATCCTGCTTGGAGTTTGTGGTGGAATAGCCGTTTACAAAAGCACGATGTTGGCCAGGGCCATGATTAAGGCGGGCGCCTTAGTTCAAGTGGTGATGACAGACGCGGCAACCAAATTTGTGGGGCCGCTGACTTTTGAAGCGCTGACTGAACGGGCTTGTCTGACTGACGAGAACCTGTTTCACACTGGTGGAGGGGTGTCTCACGTAGAGGTGGCCAGAAATGCCGACTTGATAGTGATTGCACCTGCCACGGCGACGACTATTGCGAGACTGGCAGGGGGATTTGCGGACAATATGCTTAGCGCCAGTGTGCTGGCTTCTAAGGCGCCGATACTTTTGGTGCCTGCGATGCACACTGCCATGTGGGAAAGCGTGCCAGTTCAGCGAAATCTGACCTTGTTAAACCCACAGCAGTACCGAATCCTGCCACCAGCGGCTGGGGATTTGGCATCTGGGGATGTTGGGCCTGGCCGTTTTCCTGAAGTGGAAGACATCTTTGATGCCGTCTGCGCCGTTGCAAGTCCCCAAGACCTTGCTGGATGGCGAATAGCTGTCACTGCTGGCCCTACCAGGGAACCCATGGACCCAGTACGTTTTATCAGCAATCCATCGACTGGCAAGATGGGCATTGAAATCGCTAGGGCGGCCCAGATAAGGGGGGCGGTCGTTGATTTGGTTTTGGGGCCCACCCATCTGAATCCGCCTAGCGAGCTTGCGACTGGCAGCATGAACGTCAGGAAGGTGCTGACCACCAAGGACATGCTGGATTCGACTAAAGCTGCCTTGGCAGGGGCCGATGCCTTGATAATGGCGGCGGCGCCCTCCGATGATCGCCCAGCGCAGGTTCACGAACATAAGCTGCACAAGGCCGATTTACCAAAGACCCTGCAGATGGAGGCCAATCCAGATATTTTAAAGACGCTGCGGCCTGATTTTGATAAAAAGGTGATTGTTGGATTTGCGGCAGAAACAACGTCAGTGGTGGAGTCAGGCCAGCAAAAGCTTGTGGATAAAGGGCTTGACTTGTTGTTTGCAAATCCTGTTGACAACGGTCAAGGCTTTGGAGCGGCGGCTAATCAGGGCTACTTGTTAAGCAAGGATGGGGCTTTAGTGGTGGTTGAAAGCCAAAGCAAATTTGATGTAGCTAACTTAATCCTGGACCAGGTTTTGAAGATAGGTAAGCGCAAGTAAACAATGAAAGATTTACCTTTTGAGGTTCAGCTAAACAACGCCGTCGCTGCCCTAAGGCACCTGCTTGAGGTGCAAAAAACGCAGACACCACTGCTAATCAGGCCGGCTGCGGTGAACAGGCCCCTTCGTCAGCAAGTTCAAAAGGGAGCGGCAGCTGGGCGACAGGCTGCGGCACCAGTACGGCAGGCTGTGGCACCGGGCCCCAGGCCTGTGCAAAACGAAATACAGGCGTTTAACTTGGCTTCATTAAGTCTCGGAGATCGTTGGAATAATCTGGACCTTGGCGAACTTGAAAAGGAGGTCGCCAAATGCCAGGCGTGCGAATTGGCTGGCACCAGGACAAACACCGTTTTTGGTGAGGGAAAAATCAAGCCAAAAGTCATGTTCATTGGGGAAGGACCTGGCGGCGAAGAAGACAAAGAAGGCCGCCCGTTTGTTGGTCCAGCCGGTCAGTTGCTGGACAAAATGATTGGTGCGATGACCTTGTCCAGGCAAGAATGCTACATTGCCAATGTCGTTAAGTGCAGGCCTCCAGGCAACAAAACTCCGGATGCTGCCCACATGGAGGCTTGCCTGCCTTACCTGATGGCTCAGATAAAAAGGGTCCAACCTGAGTTTATAGTCCTGCTTGGGGCGGTCGCTGCAAAGGCAATGTTTAACAGGCCAGACGCAGTTGTTGGTCGCTTGCGTGCAAAGGTCCACCAATGGCATGATATCCCCCTGGTGGTTACTTATCATCCAGCCGCCCTGCTTCGAGAGCAAGGTTACAAACGTCCTGCCTGGGAGGACTTGAAACTGGTGATGGCCCGATTGAACCTTGGAGGTTAGTAAATGGCGAATTATCCTGCAGGAATCAGCTTTGGAACCCATAGAACTATTGAACCACCAGGTGGATTACCCCAGTCGGCACAACGGATTGACAACTCATTGCCCATCCATCCAACGGAATTGTTGATTGATGTTGAAGTATTAAACATTGATGCGGCTTCATTTGCCCAGATGCGACAGGCTGCAAACGATGACCCACAAGGTGTGGCGGACTTGATTATCGAAACCGTTAACACCCGAGGAAAACAGCATAATCCAGTGACTGGCTCAGGCGGGATGCTGGTGGGAACGGTTGCGCAGATTGGTGAAGACTATCACGGGCCATTAAAGGTGAAAGTTGGCGACAAGATTGCCACTTTGGTGTCGTTGTCACTGACGCCTTTGCACTTGGACAAGATTCACGAAGTGCGGATGGACTTGGACCAAGTGGCTGTTTCTGGCCACGCCATCTTGTTTTCAAGCGGCATAGCGGCTGTACTTCCAGATGACATCTTGCGAGATGTGGCGCTGGCCGTGCTTGATGTGGCTGGGGCTCCCGCCCAAACTGCGAGGCTTGTTAAGCCTGGAATGTCTGTGGGAATCCTTGGAACCGGCAAATCAGGTCTACTGTGCGCCGCAGTTGCTAGGCAAATTTTGGGGCCTAAAGGCAGAATCATCGGCATCGCCCATCAACCTGAATTCTTGAAACCTTCCGTTGAGTTAGGTTATGTCGACACCCCAATTGTGGTGGATGCCAGAGATCCAGTGGCAGTCCTTGAGGAAATCCACAAGGCAACCAATGGAGAGCTTTTGGATTTGACTTTGAATACGACAAACGTGCCAGGCACTGAAATGGCAACTGTCGTGGCAACCAAAAATGGGGGTTTGGCGTACTATTTCAACATGGCAACGTCTTTCACCGCGGCAGCTTTAGGCGCTGAAGGCATTGGCAAAGATGTCACCTTGCTTATTGGTAACGGCTACACCCCTGGACACGCGGAGCTTACCTTGGAGCTTTTGCGCCAGGATCCAAAACTAATGGAATTCTTTGTAGAACGCTTTGCGGGATAAATCTATGGCTTTTTACAATCCAATCGCCGGCCTGGAAGTAATCTGTGGCCCCATGTTTTCTGGAAAAAGTGAGGAATTAATCCGTCGCCTGCGTCGCGCAAAAATCGCCAAGCAAAGGGTTATGGTCTTTAAGCCCAGGATTGATGACAGGTATTCAGAGGACCGCATTGTTTCGCATTCGGAACAATCTTTAGACGCGCAAGTTGTCTCAAGTCCCGAAGAAATTTGGGAAATGCTTGATGACAGGACCGAGGTGATTGGCATCGACGAGGTACAGTTTTTTGACAAATCGATTGTGGCACTTTGCGAGCGACTGGCCAATTTGGGGCGCAGAGTCATCGTGGCAGGCCTGGATCTCGATTATAAAGGCGTTCCATTTGAACCTGTTCCACAGCTTATGGCAGTTGCCGAGTACGTCACGAAGACGCTAGCGGTCTGCCATCGATGTGGGGCGCCGGCCAGCCGTACCCAACGAATAGTGCGAAGCGAGGAGCGGATTGTAGTCGGGGCGTTAAACGCTTATGAGGCGCGCTGCAGACGCTGCTTCGAGCCTGACTTGCCAAATCAGCTTACAATGGATCTAAAAGAAACTTAGTGATCTCGATTTTCGTAATGAAAATGGCTTCCCTTTTTCGGCGTGGCTTACTACAATCCCGCCGAGCCTGTTTTTTTTAAGGGCGGAGGTAAATTTGATGAGACGATTTGTAGCGCTGACGTTAATTTTTGCTTTCACGAGCTTGGGTTGTTACAACACCTACTACATTGACAGGGGTCAGTTGGCTGAACTGCAGGTTGTCCCTGAAACTGGTAAGGCCACCGTTACTGATAGCAAGAGTAAGGCTGTTCAAGTCGACGACGATACGAAGCTGTTTGTTCGTTCGGAAGGAGGCAAGCGCTACCAGTTGACTCCGTTTAACTTCACCATGACTGAGTCCCAGCTTGTCGCCTCTGACCGAGACTACATCCTCGACATGACCGAGCTTAAGGAGATGGCCGAAGTAGACCACATGAGCCGCTGGAAGACTGGTCTTTTGATCGGCGGTGGAGTTGCAGTGTTTGCGACAATTGTTGGTTTAATCGCATGGGCGTCTGCCACCAGTGGAAGCTCTGAATAGTTCAGATGTGCAAAATACTCCCCCAGAGGATAGCCCCAAGTCTGCCAGGCGACGCTGGCCTTTCGTACTTGTAATTGCTCTAGTTCTGATCATAGTTGCGGTCTGGAACATGCCGTTTTTGGCTAACGGGCCGGTCAAGTGGCTGTTGGTACGCGGCGCGGCCCGAACAAATCAAAACATTGAATTTGGCGAACTTGTGATGAAGTCTTGGACTTCAATTGCCTTCGACACGGTGTCTTTTTCTGGCGATCCTGAACTTAACGTAGCTGCTAGAGACGTGGTCATCAAAGTCGATCCTTGGAGCATGGCGTTTGGGGGGATGCCAGTCCACGAGGTCAGCATCGAGTCTTTGGCCTTTCAAGTAGGCTCGCCATCTGCTCCTATTACAGACTTCAAGTCGCTGTTGAAACCTAGGGTGGAGAGCGCTGCAGATGATGTGCAGCCCACGACACCCAGCGCTTCTTTGGAGGCCAGCAAAAAGCCTGAAAAAAGGCGAAAACTTGAACTTCCGCTGTTTTCTCTTAAGGCCTTATCGGGGACTATCCATTCCCATCGTGAAATCGTGATTGAGGGTGGCTATCTGACCATAAAGCTGCCTGATGATGGTGTGATTGACCTAAGTAGACAACTTGTTGGAGAGTTGGATCTGCTGATTGAACAAGACCAGCCAAGACACATAACTATTGACGGTAAATTAACGCCTAATGGTGTTTTTAAGTCACTAAGCGCTGTATCAACCCCTTCGCTCGAACTTGCCTCTGAGAAGGCCAAAATAGCCCTTGGAGGGCTTGATTGGGATGAATCCTTCATCAGCTTTAGGGCTCTGACTGCAAGCTTTCCTGGCAAGATTGATTTGACCACTGATTCAGTAACGTTAAAGTTTGGAACTGAAGCAGACATTAGCTGGCTTCCAAAGGGACTACCATCGCCATTAAGAAGCTTTCTTGAAACCAATCGCCTCGAAGAAATCATCGTTGAAGACCCGCAGCTTGTAATCGGCCAGGGGCAGCACGACCAGGTGTCCCAAAATTTGCGCTCAGCCTTGGTTGAAGGGCCAACAGCTGCATTTGGGCCTGAACCTGCGTCAAAGGATTTGAAAGGACGCATTGTTTCCCTTTATGAAAGAGTTGAAACAAGAGCAGTGCGGTTGCTAGGGGTCGTTCAAGAATCATTGACAAAATTACCCCCGCTGAGGCTTACAGTGCACGGTGCTTTAGTGCACTTTGCAGATGTACCACAAGAGGCTTCAAACCAAGATCTGGCCAACATCAGTTTCAAGGGGGCTAAAGATCCAAACGGCAACATGCAGGCTACCCTTCGTTTTAACGCCCCAGAAAGTAAATCTGGGACAAACGAGTTGGTTTTTTCTTCGGATGGCGAGGCCCTGTCATTGACGGTTCGTGCTGCTCACCTGCCTTTAAAGCAGTATGAGGCCCTGTTTCCAAGGTCTTTTACCCCTGATTGGGATGGGGCTTTGAAGGGCTCAGATTTCACAATCATCGTACAATCGTCACAGCATTTGTCCTTGACTGGCACTGTTGAATTCATTGATATGACTGCAATATTGCCAGCAATTTCGTCGGCGCCTTTAACTGACCTGAATGTACACTTTTCAGGCATTTTCAATTGGGATTTGGCAAAGGCTGAGGTCGAGGCCCAAGATGCTGTTTTTGGTTTGGGGTTGATTAAATCGCCTTTTACAGCGGTGGTTCGGGACCTAAAAAAACAGCCCAAATTTTCGTTTAAGGCAACCCTACCAAGAATGAACGCTCAGGATGCTTTGGAATCGATCCCAAGCTCGATATTGCCAGCATTGGAGGGCGTGCGCCTTGGCGGAACCGTTGCGGGTGAAGCATCGGCAGAAGTTGACACTGGAAATCTGGCGTCAATGAAACTTGATATTCGACCCGATGTAGCTGATATGAAAAGCCTATCCCTTGGGAAAGCAGCTGGAATCGAGTTATTGAAAAGCCACTTTATGCACACCATCCATTTGGCCGACCAGACTGTGATCAATCGACTGGTTGGGATCGACAGCCCTGATTGGGTGCCTTTAGAGGACATTCCGAAATATCTGATAGCGTCGTTAACCACCAGCGAGGACCATGAATTCTTCCGTCATCAAGGCTTTTCAATCGCCGGGATTAAGCGTTCTGTGCGGGTAAACCTGGAGCGCGGCGAGTTTGCACAAGGGGCAAGCACTATTTCGCAACAGCTGGTAAAAAACCTGTTTTTATCCAGGGAAAAAACGATTGCAAGAAAGCTACAAGAGGCGTTTTTAACGTGGCAAGTTGAGCAATATCTAACGAAAGACAAGATTTTGGAGCTTTACCTGAACATCATCGAATGGGGGCCTGGAATTTGGGGCATCAGGGCCGCCTCGCAGCATTATTTTGCAAAGGAACCCTCAAGGCTAAGCCTGCTTGAAAGCGCCTATCTTGTATCAATCATCCCAGCTCCAAATCGATACCACGCCCACTGGGAGGCAGGCTCAGTCCCCAGAGCATTCGAAAACCGCGTCAAGCAACTAATCAAGGCAATGCAACGCCGCGGCTTGGTCAGCAGCGCAGAAGCCGATCTAGCCCTTGAAGAAAGGATAAGATTCACAGGCAAACCAGAAGAACGACAGTTAGCCCCAGATGACGACGAGTTTCATGATTAGCCTGCTTTTTACACTTCGTTTTTGCGACATTTCTTGCTTGATATAACGTTTATCGTAATTTTGGACAAGTTTTGTATTTGCGCAAAGACGTGCTTGATTGGTGGGCGGGGGCAGGGACAGGGACAGGCACAGGGGCAGGGACAGGGTCAGTGAGACATTTGTGCTGGTCTGCAGGATTTGGAGCTAAAAGGACGTCGAGAGGGCACCCTGCAACATGGTCCGGGGGCAATCCTGGAGGGCGCTATCGGGAGTTGCCGGGACCCGACGTCTCTTAGGTGACTTGAAGAGTGCGCAGCACTCCGTCCGGGCATAAACACCGCCGCCATTCATGGCGGCTTTCGCCCGGACGATGTCACTAAGAGACAGTCGGGGTGGCTACGGGAGATTTTGGGTCCGGAAGGATGCCCCCGGACATGTTTTAAAACTGTAACGAAGAGATAAAACGCAAAAAAGAACAAACAATCAGCAGCCAGAACAGACTAATTGGCAGGATATGCAACAGGGACAGGAACAGGGACAGGCACAGGAGGCAGAGGCGGCGTTCGTGGGGTGGTTGTGCTATTATCGCCACCAGTTTTTGTGAGGATTGCGATGGCAAGCAAGGACTATTATAAAATTCTTGGAGTTGATAAATCGGCTGATGCCGATGAGTTGAAAAAAGCCTTTCATAAACTGGCGTTACAGTATCACCCAGACAGAAATCCAAACGACAAGGCCGCAGAAGAAAAGTTCAAAGAAATCAACGAGGCGTACGCAGTTCTATCTGACGCTGAAAAGCGCAAACAATACGACACCTTTGGCGCTGAAAACTTTAACCAACGATTTACCCAGGAAGACATCTTCAGCGGTTTTGATTTTGGATCGATTTTTAGCGACCTTGGCTTGGGCGGGGGCGGCGGCATTTTTGAAACCCTTTTTGGTGGATTTGGTGGTCGCCAAAGAGGGCGAGCAGCTGGTGGAAATCCATTTGGCGGTGGGGGCAATCCATTTGGCGGTGGCATGCCCATGAAAGGACCCGATGCGGTAGCGACCCTGCAAATCTCGTTCAGAGAAGCTATTTTAGGAGGCAACCGCGTCATCAGAACCGGTCATGATCACCAAAACGTGTCAGTTAAAATTCCGCCCGGCATAAACTCTGGTCGAAAACTCCGCCTTCGAGGCAAAGGTGGAAAATCCACCACCGGTGGCCCAAATGGAGACTTGATCATCACCGTTGAAGTGGCCCCGGATCCAGTCTTCACCCGAGATGGAGACGACCTCAGAAGCGAAGTTAAAGTGCCGCTTTCCACCTTTGTCTTAGGCGGCACCGCCGAGGTCGAAACCTTGGAAGGCACCAAGCGTGTCAAAGTAAATCCAGGTACTCAGGCAGGCACCCAAGTTCGCTTGGTAGGCCAAGGAGTCCCAAAATCAGGTGGACACAAAGGCAATCTTTACGCCAGGCTGATGCCCATCCTGCCAATAAAACCAGATGCAAAAACAACAGAACTCTTTACCAAGCTTGCAGAACTTGGCCTGTAGTCTCTTTTTAGTAGGAAATAATCAATGGTCATCCAGGAAGGAATATTTTCTTGTCCAGGTGCGGCAGTCGGCCATAGTGGCGGAGCGCACCTGAATACTGGCTGCACCGCCGTTATTTTGGACCAAGCCTCCAATTATTCTGCCTATGTTGGTGGAGGCGCGGCCTCTGTTCGCCAAGTCTCAGCGCTATTTGCAGGCCATTCTGTAAGCGTCGCGGATGGGTTCATGGTTTGCGGCGGCAGTGCTTTTGGCCTTGACGCTTGCGGTGGTGGACTTAAGGCCTTGGAAGAGGCCGGTCGCGGAACAGCTGTTGGAAGAATGGTCGTGCCAGCCTTGCCATCAGCGGCTGTCTTTGACCTTGGAATTGGCAAAGTGCGGCCTGACTTTGACATGGGTTATGCAGCCGTCTTGGATGCAAATCCAGATGATGAAAGGGAGGGACGAGTCGGAGCCGGCTCTGGCTGCACAGTTGGAAAGGTCGCAGGAATTGACCGCGCCATGTGGGGCGGAGTTGGTGTTGCAACCGCAAAATGGCCCAACGGACTTCACGTGGCTGCATTGGTCGTTGTAAACGCGTTTGGAAACATCATCGACCCCAAAACAGGACAAACTGTCGCTGGCGCTAGGGACCTGACCAAGCCTGGAGCCTTTATCAGCGCAGAAGCGTCCTTAATCGACGGTTTTATGGCCCGCATGACCGGGATGAACACAACCATAGGCATAGTCATCACCAACGCAAAATTAAGCGGTTCTGAGTGTTATCGAGCAGCCACCCTAGCATCAGCCGGCTTTACCCACGCCATCAGACCATGCTGGACTGGATATGATGGAGACATCGTTTTCCTGGGCGCAACAGGAGCGATTGCATCAGATTCCCACCAAGTTGGAGTTGGAGCCAACGCAGTGCTGCAAAGGGCCATTGTTAGGGCCGCTATTGCAGCCAATTTGGACGGTTCGTTGCCAACGGTTTAGAGTATATTGCCATGTACAGGGGCTTTAAAAGTGGGCGAAAAGTTAAGCATAAAATCTGTTAACATCATAAAAATTGGCTGCTTAGTGCTTGTGGCCGGTTTTATTGGCCTTGGAACTGGGTGTAAAGAAAAGGTCCCATACCCGAAAATCCCGCTTGGCGGCGAAGAACCCAAGATTCAACCAACCCCAATTGGCGGCGGGTCACAACAAGCCTTGCAAGACGCAAATACCCAAGAAGATGAGGGGCCTAGGCCTTGGCTGCTGGTTGTAACACCCCAAGGATCGTTTTTAGTAACGTCCAGCCCTGGGATGGATGACCTTGTGGTGCGACGCACAAAAGCCTTGGTACACGTGGCTGATGATGGCCAAGTCTTTGGATTTGAACCTGTAATGCGAGACATCGGTGCAAATGGGCAGATGGCCTTTTTGCGCCCAGTTGGCCGCGTCAGCTCGGACGTACCTGTAACCTCCTTTGACATATCTGACATTAAGCAGGCCTTTGAAGCCGACCCAGACATGGCAAAAACTTACTACCATCGAGAATCCTTGACTGCAATTGGCGCCCGCAAAAGCGTCGTCACTTGGTTGGCCAAGGTCCAAAGCTTCCTCGGAGGGGCCCATCCCTACGCTTCATTTGAACTTAAGTCCTTTGATTTATTGACAGGTCAGCTGGCCAAGTCAACAGAACTTGAAGGCGACCGCAACATTCCAGCCGAGATTTTAGGCAATCGTTACAAAGACGCCTGTGTAAGGGACTTGATCGGGATAGCGCCAGTTGAAGGATGGCAAGGGAAACCAGCTTGGCTTGCGGCTCTCGGACACGAATTTGAATCATGTGCTGGCGAGTTGCTTTTGGCGCAACTTAAGGATATCCCAGATGAAACACCGGATTACTTGATGGATAACTTGTCCCAAGGAACCGTTTCGCTTGGCGATGAATCCTTTCCAGGTGTAGTCGATTTAAGGGTTGCAAGAAACAAGGAAATGGCGGTCCTTTTGATGGGGCGAGACCTAAAGGATAAAGCACCGTTACCTTGGCAATCATCGGATCCAGTTGCCAAAAACAGGATCAAAAGGGAACTGCGAGTCTGGCAGAAAGGGACTAAACAGCCTGTTGTAATAGGCAGGGCGTCCGCGCTGCTGTCGGCTCAATTCCTGGATGGACATGAATTTCCTGACAGGATCCTGAAATCATTTGATGCACTTTAGTTATTTGAAGTCTTGAGGTTTTTACAGGCATTTGATTGACATTTACTTCCGATTAATGGTACCGGAGCCTCCATGAATAGTGCGCATACAATTTTGCGAGTTTTGTCTTCGAAGGTTAGCCTGATTGCTGCGGGCCTCATCTTGGTGGCAGCTGCACTTTTTGCGGCAGACCTGCCACAAGGCGGTTCAAGCCGAGACTTGCTTGCGATTTGGCCTTTGGCCTCAGGGCCATATGTCGTGCTTTTAAGCTTGCACCACCTAGCCAGAAGCCCGCTTGTCTGGAGCGCAATCCTGCTTGCTATTTTGCACATGGTGGCAGTCAGGCTGGTTAAGCCAACCAAACCCGCCAAAATCGACATAACAAATGTGGTTTTGGCGATTGTCACCATGGCGGCCATGGTGTTTTTGGCCCTGGACCATAAATCCCCGCCTGTGGTCGAAAACACGCGCCTTATGGTTCACTTGGACGACGGCGCTCGTCAAGTTGTTGATGAAGGCTCAGCCTATCTTTTGCCATCATCACAAGGCCAACGCACCCTACTCTTTGGGACAGCCGATATCGGACCTTATGCGGTGGAGTCAGGGTCAAAACTGGCCATTCACCTGCCGCTTGCTAATGGCCAAGCTGGAGATCTAGCGGTATCTGCAAGGCGACCAGTTGCAAACGACACGCCCACACCACGGACAGGTCCCGGACTGCTGCCCGGCTTAGGCACCCTGATAATTGGGGGCTTGGCACTTTGGGCGATTATTGCCACTACCAGACAGCAACTGCTCAAACCCATACCTCAACGCCTGGGCTGGCTTACCGGTTTTGTAGCAGTCGCAGTCTTGGTCCTCGCAAATCCTTGGACAACACCAGGTTCTGGCAGATTTCCCGTTGGCGAGCATGTCACCGGAGCACCCGTGATCCATCACATGATTGCCAAGGGTGCGCTTGATGTATCCTCCTGGAATGCTTGGCTTCCCGCGTTTTTTAACTACCATGCCGTTACCATCATGGCGCACATTGCGGCTTTAATCGGCATCGTCGCGCTGGCCCTTTTGCTGCGAGACCGCGTTTCCGGGCCCAGCACCATCCCTGCCAAGACCGCTGCGCTTGCTGGCTTTACCTTCTTTGCTATTGGGCTGCTGCTTGTTGGCCACGCGCTGCTCAGGATTCCCCTACCAGTTGATGAATTGGAGCTGCAGACCATCTTCATCACCCAAGTACTACCCAGAATAAGGGCTGACGTATCCGTTTCTTACACTTCACTTTCACATGGCGGCCCCTATTCGCTTCCAGTGCTAAGCGGGCTTGTACCAGCCTTAGGTTACTTGGTGATTGGACTTTCAATGGCGTCAGCGGCGCTGCGAGCTTCTGCAAAGCCCAAAAAGGCGCTTGAACTGCGAACAATCCTGATTTTGCTGGTTTTGGCTGGTTTGGCCAGATCAGCGTTGGCTTTTTGGTTTGGAAATACAACAACAGCTCCGGCGGCTGCCCAGACGATTGCGTTGATTGCATCCTGCTTGGCGGTTTTTGGCCTGTTTGCTGATTGTGATGACGCAAAGGCAATGCCATCTTGGCTTGCTGTAACGTCGGCCATGCTGTTGATAATCCTAGTCCCTTAGGAGAATTTTGCCTTAAATTCAGGACCCTTACTAGATTTATTGGCAAATACCGAGCCAAAGTCTCTATAATTCGCATCAGTGGAGCCAGTGGGAGAGCCGTGATTCGTCTACTTGCCGTCATTACAGTCGTTGTTGCATTAAGCGGGTGCGCTGATGGTGACATGGGGCGTGTTTTAGATATCGCGGGCGAACCCCATAGCACGGACGTCACCTACCTGCATGACGCCTTGATTGTTGGTTATGACGCAGCCAACAAGCCTACAGATACGACTGTACCTTTGGATTTGGACCAACCTGCAGACAGCTACGAACAAGACGACACGTTAGAACCACTGGATTCCCAGTTGAACGACAATTGGGAACCAGAGGTACCTTCAGAATCTGACGTTGTCGATCCAGATGGCATTGACAGCCCCCAAGACGGCCATGATTATGACGAAGGTTCAGACGATCCTGGCATAAATGGAGACATAGATTTGACGCCATGCGATGAAGGTGGCGATTACTGTGAATCAGACATGGTGTGCGACAAGGGCAAAAATGAATGTATCGACATCAAAAACTGCTCTGATGAAGGGGAATTGACGTACAGCGAGCTGATTGCCAAGCTCATGTTGGAAAAATCAATATATGTGAAAGTCACCGCTCGGGTTTGGGTGGGCACCCCTTCCTGCAGCCAGCGGAACTGCCCTGAAAACGAGCCATGCTGCAACAAGTGTTTTTCACAATTGTTCATTGGCGACATTGGTATGCCGCCTTTGGTGTTAAGCGGAAACACTGACGACGCAGCATTAATCGGATGTCAGGGGACTGAATGTGAAGTAAAGTGCGAGCCGTTTGAACCTGACAAGTTGTACCGCTTCTGGGGGCGAGTCAAACTTTCCGAGGCCAGGGGAGAGTTTAGAATTGACGGCTACTGCAAAATTCCAGAAGATGAACGGGAAGTTAGGTGGACAATCCCTTAGCATCAGCCAACAAAGTAGCTTTGGTTACAGGCGCAGCTGTCAGAGTGGGCAGGGAGATAGCGCTGACTTTGGCCAAGGCTGGTTGTGACATCGTCGTCCACTATCGTAATTCCGTAAAGCAAGCCCAAGAAGTTGCAAATGAAATCCGGGCAATGGGGCAGAAGGCGGAATGCATATCAGCTGATTTGACAGATTCAAACGCGATTGACGAGCTGTTTTTAAAAGTACTGGACCGGTTTGGACGCTTGGATATCTTGGTAAACAGTGCAGCTGTCTTTGCCAGGACCCCTGTGGGCGAACTGGACGAGGCGGACTTTGATTTTCACATCAACATGAACTTGAAGGCACCCTATCTGTGCAGCATTGCGGCCGCCAAACTTATGCATGATGGCGGCGCTATCATCAACATCGCGGATGTCGCGGCAGAACGGCCGTTTAAAAACCATGTCCCTTACTGTGTATCGAAGGCAGGGCTGCTGATGCTGACCCGTGGTCTAGCCAAAGGGCTTGCCCCAGCTATCAGGGTCAATGCGGTGTCTCCAGGCACCGTTTTGTTCAGAGACGACGAAGACGAAGCTGCCAGAAACTTTGTAATTTCCAGGATTCCCATGGGTGATGTGGGCACCCCAAAAGACATTGCCACCGCAGTTCGATTCTTGGCCATTGAGGCCACCTATGTGACTGGCCAGATTTTGGCCGTCGATGGTGGACGGTCTCTACACTAAAAAAGCGTGCCAGGCTTTCTTGGAACAGACTTGTGCAGATGGGCCATTGCCCTGGAAGTGGCCACCCTACCCCTGGCTGTGCGCTGGATGAAGCCCTCTTGCAGCAGATAAGGCTCGTAGACTTCCTCCAAGGTGTCACGCTCTTCTGATAGCGACGCACAAAGGGTCTCGATACCAACTGGGCCACCATCAAATTTATCAATAATAGTCAGCAGGTACTTTCTGTCCATCGCATCAAGGCCAGCACTATCGACATCCAGGCGGTCCATCGCAGAGCAGGCAATCTGGTGGGTAACCACACCATCACCTTCGACCTGGGCAAAGTCGCGCACTCGGCGTAGCAGGCGATTGGCAATCCTTGGCGTGCCACGGGCGCGACGGCCGATCTCGTCGGTAGCATCCTTGCTGATCTTCAGCCTAAGCAGCTTGGCCGAGCGCTCGACGAT
Organism: Oligoflexales bacterium; assembly: GCA_012840965.1. Taxonomy (GTDB): domain Bacteria; phylum Myxococcota_A; class UBA9042; order DTJE01; family DTJE01; genus DUVQ01. The sequence goes on from DUVQ01000158.1 coordinate 15,127, forward strand.
TAACGCCAATTCATTAACTGGGTAATGATCCAGCCTTTCCACGATCCCAAAACGGTCGCGAAGTGGCGAAGTCAGCAATCCAGTCCTAGTCGTGGCGCCAATCAATGTAAAACGCTTTAACTTCAGCTTGATTGATCTAGCGCCCGGCCCTTCGCCGATGACCACGTCGAAGTTGAAGTCCTCCATTGCGGGGTAAAGGTTTTCCTCGACAACTGGATTCAGGCGGTGGATTTCGTCGATAAACAGGACATCGTTTTGAGAAAGATTGGTAAGGATCCCAGCCAAATCGCCTTTCTTTTCAATGGCTGGCCCTGAAGTCTGCTTTAAATCGACCCCAAGTTCAGCCGCCAAGATGTGGGCCAGAGTCGTTTTGCCCAAACCAGGCGGGCCACACAGCAAAATGTGGTCAAGCGCGTCGCCACGATGTTTGGCTGCCTGGACAAAGATGCGAAGCTTATCTTTTAAAGCCTCCTGACCGACAAAATCGGCAAATGAACGGGGCCGCAAAGCAAACTCCCCAGCTTCCTCACCTGTCTTTACAGCGGTTATAACCCTGCTGGTATCTGAACTCATGCAACCCCCTAGCCGTGCTTAGACTGCAGCACCGCAAGAGCCTTTAAAACCAGGCCTTCTAAGTCATCGCCATCCTTGATCTGGACCTGGCGAATCGCGGCCTCGACGTCTCTTGGACCAAAGCCAAGATTGGCCAGGGCCGATCTTAAGTCATCGAGAAGGACTGTGGGAATTTCGTGCTTGGGAGCTACCTCGATGGCGATTGGTAACTCTATGAATTTCTTTGAAAGTTCCAACACCAAGCGCTCGGCTATTTTTTTACCAACACCTGGAATCTGCGAAAGCAGGCGCAGGTCCTTGTCTCTGATTGCGGCCACCAGTTCTGCGATGGGAAACCCGCCAACTATCTGGGTACCAAGCTTTGGGCCAACGCCTGTGACTTGGGTGACCATATCAAAGACCAGCCGATGGTCTCTGGTTGCAAACCCGTGTAATATAAAGGCATCTTCCCTGACTATCGTTCGCACCCAAAGCGTGACTTCCTCGCCAATGGGGCCAAAGGTTTCCAGAGTCTGGCGGTCTACCCTGACCTCATATCCCACGCCGTTGACATCGACAATGACGTCCAAGTCCTCAACGTGACGCAAAATTCCTTGCAGATATCCAATCACCATCGACCTCCACGGCCACCTTGCATCTGTTCGAGGATAGCATAACTGCCGGACAACATCTGGTGTGTCATCGCAATAGCCAAGGCATCGGCGGCATCCTCAGGTGGGTCCTCGTCAAGGCTTAGTATGGCGCGAACCAGTGCTCCCACCTGCCCTTTGATGGCACGCCCACTGCCAGTAACCGATTTTTTGACTTGAGCCGGAGTATATTCAAACAAGGGAAGGCCAGCCTGCTCGACCACCAGCAAAACCACGCCTCGGGCATGCCCCAGTTTAAGCGCAGAGTCAGCATTTTTGGACACAAAAACCCGCTCAACGGCCACCTCTGTAACCGAATGCCTCTTGATGATCTCGCTTAACCCAGCATAAAGCTTGGCAAGCCTAGTCCCCATTGGCAAGTTTGCGCCCAGCTGCAGGGTCCCATACTCGACGGCCTTGGTGTTTCCCCAATCGCCCTCAACCACCCCATAACCGGTGATCCGACTACCGGGGTCAATACCCAGAATCCGGCTCATGTTGTATCCACATTTAAAAGGAGGGTGCCCTCGCCATCAGCCGGCCAAGGCTTCCATTTCTTCGTCATCGATATCGAAGTTCGCCCAAACGTTCTGGACATCGTCTGAGTCTTCGAGATTTTCCATCAGGCGCAGCATCTGCTCGGCTTCCTTACCAGTCAGCTTGACGGTGGAATTGGGAAGCTTCGCATTTTTGGTAGATGTGACATTCAGGCCGGCTTCTCTGAGTTTATCTGCGACTTCATTAAGTTCGCTGGGCTCGGTGGTAATCTCAAACAGGCCATCGCCACCCTCAACATCCTCGGCACCAGCCTCAAGCGCGGCCATCATGACGGTATCTTCGTCCAAGTCCTCGCCTTCAACTTCGATGACACCGGCCATCCTGAAGTTCCAGGCAACGGCGTTCTGGGTCGCCATATTTCCGCCGCTCTTGGACACAATTCTGCGAATTTCGGCAACACAACGGTTTTTATTATCGGTAGTGCAGTCGATTATTATGGCAGTTCCGCCTGGACCATACGCTTCGTAGGTGATTTCTTCGTAAGACACCCCTTCCAATTCGCCGGTGCCCTTCTTAATCGCCCTTTCGATGTTATCCGAGGGCATATTTTGGGCCTTAGCCGTCAGCACCGCCTGTCGCAGGCGAGGATTAGCCTCAGTATCACCGCCACCCATACGAGCAGCAATCGTGATTTCCTTGATCAACCGTGTAAAAATACGCCCTCTGGCCGCGTCGGCCTTACCCTTTTTGTGCTTAATCGTCGCCCACTTACTATGTCCAGACATACCACATCCTCGCTGTCAAAAGCTATATCGATAGGACCGCTTATCGCCGCGGCGACCATTGCGAACCCGAACCGCGCATTTTTTATCACATTACACGCCATCATGCAATCCAAAATCGGCCACAACCAAGGCCGCCAAATCGCTGGCTTGGGCCAGTCGCAGGCCTGGGATTAGTGCCAGCCTGCAAGATTTCACCAAGCTTAGTTTGCCCTTCCAGCAGCACGACCACCTCGGCTAAATCATTCATGGGTCATGCCCCCCTGGATCACATTCTTTGGCCAAAGGAGTCTTTCAAGCCCCGCCCGTCCCTGATATTCAACATGCCTACCCCAACCTTGAGCACCCTGCCCTGCCTAGACAATCAACTATAGCTGCAACGATAAAGGCTTCCCGCATCATTTTTTGATGTGTTTTTTAATTCGCCAAATTAAAAAAAGACTAACCACTCGAATTTACGCCAATTACACATTTTTCTTTTCTGAAAACCGCCCATTTCTTTTTTTTATGCTTTTTTTCTGTTCGCCATAAAAAAAAAAGGCTAACCACTTGAATTTACGCCAATTACACATTTTTCTTTTCTGAAAAATGCCCATTTCCTTTTTTTTATGTTTTTTCTGTTCGGTATTTAAAAAAAAGCTCCAACTGCGGCTGGATTGCTTTTGTGGGTGCCACTTTGTGAATGAGGCTGGTCTTTCTAGCTTGACAAATGGGGAGTGAATTCCAGACCATTTGCGCGAGTTCTGTCTGTTATTTTCATCAAAGCTGGTTGCTTTAGGGGGTTTTCAAATGGAACTATGCGCATTTTTTAAGGCGGCCGCTTTTGGAAAGGCGGGAAGCCGCTTGTCGTTGGTGACAGCTCTGCTGCTCGCGACCTGGGGTTTTGGATGTGCGACTGAGACCTGTCCGCCGCCCGAGGAGGTAGATGTCGGCATCTGTAGAGCCGAAAACGCCCAGGTTTCAGGTGTGCAGTACGGCGACCGCACAACTGGCGAGGCATCCGCATGGGTGGAATATGCATGTGCGGCGACATCCATGGAAGAACGCGTCTATACGTTTTACGGGGAAATCGAGTGCCTGGATCCTCAAACGCCGATTGAGAAATGGAGCTCTGTTGACTGGGGGCTCTATGTTAGAGTCAAACTCCCTGGTAAAATCTGCTCTTGTGACCCCATGCGCGATGGTTGCGGCTTTTCCTTCAAGCTCTACTTCGACAGGCTTGTCGACGTTCCCAAAGAGGGGCAAGTGTTTGACTTGACCCAGGCAACCCTTCCTTACAACTGGCTTAATATCTCGGCTGACCGAGACTACGAAATTACGGGGGGAACTCTCGAATTCGTTACGCTTAAATCAGATCAGTATTCATACAAGATTCGCAACCTGACATTAACCAGAGATGGTGCAGCGTATGGCGAGACTCCCCCCAAATGTTACAACCCCGAAACAATAACGGTCGATTCTATTTCAATCGACTGCTTGCCATCACAGGAGATTGCTGAGGTCTTGTGATGCTTAGCGGCTCGAATGCATTTGTTCGACACTTCTTTGTAGGAGGCTCTCGAATGGAAAAACGCGCATCTATTGGGCGAGCCGCTTTTGGGGCTTTCCTTGAGTACAAAAACCACGTCCCTGTTATGACCGTCCTGCTTGCCATGGCTTGGAGTTTCGGTTGTGATAAAGAAGAATGCTTAACGCACGTGGAATTCGTCGGCACCTGTAGAGCAGAAAACCCATTGATTTCAGGTGTACATTACGGCAATCGAACACTGGACGAAGGCGACTCCTCTGCAATTGTGGAATATGCATGTGCAACCAAGGGAATTGACGGGCGCCCAAGCCTGTTGGCAGGAGGAGTCGAGTGCCTAGATCCTGAAACTCCATTCCAGGAATGGGGCTCTGCTGACTGGGGCATGGCTATTTATGTGAGGCTCCCTCTTGAAACATGCTCGTGCGACTACAAGCGTGATGAATGTTACATTTATTTCTGGCTTTTCTTTGAGGACCAGGTCGACGCTCCTAAAGACGGAGCCGTGTTTGACTTGACCCAAGCAAAACTAGGTGATGGGAAGTTAAACATCACATCCGACAGCGACTACAAAGTTACCGGAGGAACTATCGAATTTATTTCCCTGAAATCCAATCAGTATTCATACAAGATTCACAACCTGACATTGTCCAAAATTCCAATAGGATACGGCGAATCTCCCCCTCATTGTTTCAACCCCGAAACGATAAAGATCGACACCATGTCAGTCAACTGCGTGCCAACGACACACGATGTGACGACTTGCGAATGGTAAAGCACCCGGTTTTTGCTTGAAAAACGGCACAAACAGCTTTGCCCGCCCGTTTCAAAGTGACATTCAAAGTGACATTTTTGTCACTTTGGAGCGGTTACTTTTCCCCAAACTCGGGGCAGACAACTTTTAACCTTATCTCAGCACTTCCCATACTGGATTCTGTTTAGAATTAAGTCGCCTGATGTAGTCCTTGTCTCTTAAAGAATCCAGCGCTCTCTGGACCGTTCTTACAGTTTTTGAGGTCTTGTTTGCTATCTCTTCTCTCGAAGAATCTGGTTTCAGCTTCAAGATAGCGTAAACCGCTTTCTCGGTACCATTCAAAGTGACATCCAAAGTGACATCCAAAATGTCACTTTGAAGCAGCGGACGGTAGATTATGAATTTGAAACCGTTCTCAGTATTTTCGTAGGCATATCTGATTCCCGAATCTGTACATAAGCTATCGATTCTCTTAAAACCACTGCCAAACTGTTCTATATACCTACCCAAATACAAAATCTTCGAGATAGTCGCATTTCTAATTTCAGATTCCACATTACCCCTTATGTACTCTTCGGGCGAGTGCCTACTAGCGTAACCTCCGGGACTGTAAATGGTTATCATGCCTGGGTGAATACATATCTCATGAACAGTCCTGCTTCCATATATTGCGTGAGCAAAACCGTTTGCCAGAACCTCTCTGATAACCGCTGGCGGAATCTCAGGGACTTCAATTCTTTCTGAACCAGTAATCTCGCTTCTCCAGCGTATATTCTTAAATATGTAATCTTCAGCTTTCTTCAATAAATTATGGATGTTATCCTCGATCAACTTCATATCGAGAATCGTCAACTTTTCATCAGTTGCAAATATACCTAGTTTCAGGGGAACTGGCTGAGTGCTACCAAAGAGAACATTACCAGCATTCGTCAGGTGCTCACCCTTGACAAGGCCAAACCTATTTAAAATCACAGGGCTGGTATACCTGCCATCAGGTAGTCTTCCGGCTGCTACCGCCTTTTGCCAAAAAGTCTTTATCGCGGCTTTATCGACCTGCTTTGACAAAACATCAGATCTGCCGTTTTCCCATTTTGTACGATATTTGTTTGCTTCGAAGAAAGCTCTCATTTCCTCGGGGCTTACTTCCCTATCTTCATCAGCAGTTCGCAAATAGTACCTGCCCGCTATAGTGCTCGCCTCTGCTTTCCATCAAAGTGACACTATTATCCCACAAAGTGACATTTTTGTCACTTTGGAATCTTGTATCGAGATGCAAATTCAGGATTCAGAAAAGCTGCTGGAGATTTTGCTAATCCGTGTTAAGCTGTTGCGGCGCTGGGTCTTGCTTTTTGGAGAAATTTTATGGCTACTAAAAGATATCGCAGTCTGGTGACGGGGGCTTGCACTCCTGCTGGTCGGATTTTGGTTGAGGGGCTGTCTGCTAATGGCCATTTTGTGGTGGCTACGGACTCGCCTGAGGCCTTTGGTGCTGATGATGGGCGCTTGGCTGATGCTGCTAGGGCAGTGCGAGATGTAGCCGATATGGTCGTGCCAGTGGATCCGGCAACGCCTGGGACGATGGATCCGCTGTTGGCTGGTGTTAACTTTGTGTTTGCTGCTCATAGTGCGCCGCCGGACGCTCCTACCTGGAAAGCCCGCTACAACATCGATGTCCAGGGCACTACAAACCTGATCGAGTCGATTGAAAGAGCGGCTCCAAAGCTGCGTAGGCTGGTGTTTATTAGTACCGCGGCGATTCATGGGGTCCAGGAAAAATATACTGGGGCAATCACCGAGGATTCTCCCATTGTGCCTGCTGATGACCGTGCTAGGGCACGCTGGTTTGGCGAATTTGTGGTCAAGGATTTGTGCCCCAAAAAGGGCATTTCATACACAATCCTGCGTCCTGCCCACCTTGTCACTGACTACGAGGCATGCGACCTGCAGCCGTTGCTTTGGCTTCTGAAGAGCCCAGTAGTTTTGGTACCATCGGTACTTAATTCCAGCATATCGCTACTTTCGGGGCGGGATCTTTGGGGCGCAGCAGACCACATTGCCAAGTATGCGTCAGGCCACAACCAAATTTTCTTGGTGGCTGATAAAACGCACACCACTGTTGGCGACGTGTTGAAGGCTCTGGCTTCAGGCGCAGGTAAAAAGGCGATTGACCTTCCCGGCCCCTGTCACGTCAGCTGGCACAAGGCCCTGCAACTGGCCCTAGAGCCAATCAAATTTGTCGGCACTCCAAAGCTAAAACTACCTCAAGACATTATCGAATCAATATCCGCCCTCACCCACAACCGGATAGTATCACCAACACAACTAGAGAAGGTTGGCGGCTACACAATCAAGATAACGGACTCGCACGAAACGCTAACCGCCCTAGGTTCGAGGTTCAAAGGCAGAGAATGACGTCCCCTAAATGCCTAGGCCCTTAGGAAAAATTCCCTTCAAGACATTCCATCATGTAGGTTCGCATTAAGATTTGTGCATCGGCGGACTTTTCTTTGGCGAGATTGCGAATTTTGTCTTTTAGCTGCCTTGATGTTTTCATCTCTACAGAAGTACCTCAAGGTACGGCTTCAGTATTGTTCTTACATGAAAGGCTTCTGCATACTGCATCAGCACCCTAAGATTCTTATCGTTCCGACGAGCATAAGATTTCAAGGCATCTAAAAAAACCTGTATTTCCACACTGCTTCTGCTGCGTAAAATATCGCACAGCGTTCTTTCTATGTCGTAGACTGGAACTGTATGACCAAACGGCGTCTTCACCTCACTTAAGCCAAGTCCATGTAGTCTTTCCATTATTGTGTAAACCTTGATTCCGTCTTGCTTCAAACGATGCGGGTTGTATCCAGTCTTTACTGTGACTGAGTAATAAGACGGTTCCCTATTAGTCATATCATGTAAAAATAGTGCCGTTTCATGAGAAAAAACGGCCTGAGCTGATCTCAGATGAATCAAGTACATAGAATCAGGCCATACATCAGCTGACACATAGATGCCATGCCCCGCTCGTTCCAGCTCCATTTCCTGGATAGCCCTATAAAATTCATACTTGCTGACACCTAGGTCTAAGATTTCCTTTGATGTAAGCCAACCTTGGTTTTCCCGTAGAAGTTGTTTCACGATACGTTCAGCGGTCATGGCTCCTTCCTTTCGTGCTAATATCATATTTTAAATTAGCACGAAAGTAAATGGCGGGCAGGCAAGGCTGGGGCGGGAAGAGGCAACACAGGTATTCGAAACATGGCTACGTCCAGTGTATTAGGCGGCTTCATCCATTGTAATCCGCAGTGGTTCGCGTGCTGCGTCCGATGACAGGTCTTTTAGTTCGTTTTCTATCAGGTCCAGAAGCCGGTCGGCAAGCCCGGCGCGTGCAGCCATCCAGATGCGCAAGACCACCTCGGTGTTGTAGTCCATGCCCGACGGCTCGTCGCCACGGGACTCCCATTGCGAAACCACCGAGTGGTTCGCCATATTTAGCACCTTGGCAAGGTCTGTCTGGCGCATCCGAAGATACTTTCGAATGAAACGAACCTCAGAACCGCTCAAACGGCCCGGCTTTTTAACCAGCGAACTAAACGCAGCCTCTTGAAGATGCCGAAGGTTGACATCTGGAACACGCTGGCCCTGCACCTCCACCATCCGAGCATTCACCAACAGAACCGGAAATCCCAATTCCAGAAAAAGAACGTTGGACATGATCAACCCTCCAAACCGCCGCCCAAGCGAACAACAGTCACGACAAGCATCCAGCCCTCGAATGCAACAATCACCCGAAGAGGCATGCCGTCAACAGACTGGCCCTCGAAGCAATAACTCCAGTTAAATAGTCGTTCATCATACCGGTCTCGCCGTGGCACATGATGCCCCTGTTCCAACACGACCTCGATGTCAGGAAGCGAAACATCGCGCTCTGAACATCGCTGGCGTGCATGAGGCAGGATCCGATACTCACCAGTAGTAAGAGCCAAGGAGACCCGGTTAAGTAACTCTTGCCGTCCAAGCTTCGGTGCCTTCACCTCGCCTCCACGTCGAACCCCCAAGCTCCAAATGTTAGCCAATAACATTTGTTTTATCAAGCCATGAATTTTTCATTCATCTACAGAACCACACCCTAGGCTGGCACTGATTTGCCGAGGTGAGGTTTCTCTAAGTAATCCGTTTGTACTCATTATCTCGATTAAATACCATTTCCGCGCTTCTGAACGACGTTGGAGGTTCGTGATGCGAACTGGCCTTATTATCGCGCTGTTCCTCGTTGGTTGTGCAGCCCCGGAAAGTGACACCCCCCTTGATGTCCGCGACTCTACCTAAAATGCAGCCAATGATTCCTGTGTCCCACTAAACGGGTCGTCCGCGGACAGCATGTGTGTTTTTGTCCTGGGGCCGATGAGTCGCACTCCCATTCGACTCCTTTCTGTGAGCACGAGAGCAGTTATGCAGCCATGAACCGCTGCATGGACGAGTGTCTCAAGCGGTGCCCATTAACGGATGTGATTGTACCCGACGATGGCACGCCGGACTAACACTCTTAACACCCAGTTTACAGCTACGTCAAAGCCACTCCGAAAAGCCACTTTGATAATATCCTTTGAAGATCGTCTATTTGCAGTAAAACTTCACGTCCGTCCGATGAGGTCCCCGACCGCTACCACCACCGGCTGCGAGAATGCCCTCACGGGTCATCGCAATGCCCGAGTCATGAGCAGTCCCAACCGTAGCTGGCAATGCCCCAATCTCCGTCACGGCGTACGTGGTTGGGTCCATCGTCCAAAGCTTTCCCTTGTAAAGAAGGTACAGAGGCCCATCGGGGAAGAACGCTGTCATGATGCTGGTCGCCGGTACAGGCAGATGACCTACGGTTGACCAGTACCCTAGGTTCGGATCAAAAACCTCAATGTAGTCGAATAACTTCTGGGAATCACCTATCCAGTTGTCACCCCCAATGGCGTAGATCTTGCCGTCGTAGACACCCACACCGAGCATGTACCGAGCTGCAGCCAGTTGTCCACCTAGGTTGACCCAAGATCCGCCAGGAGTCAACCTCTCCACAGAACTGAGGTACGTATTCCCAACACCGCACAATGCGTAGAACTTGCCGCCAAGTACTGCGCCCCCCAACCAAGAACGCAAAGTACGCAATGACGGGCCTCTGGACCAAGTGTCCGAAGATGGGTTGTACACCTGGACAACGTCACCGTTTTCACTGGAATTAACTTTCGGAACCCGTCCCCCAACCAAGTAAATAAGTCCACCTATCTCGCCGCAAGTGGACCCATAGGTAGCAGTCGGCATGGAAGCTACGTAACTCCATGTACGAGTGCCAATGTCGAAGGCCTCAACCGAGTTGACAGGTGGCGGGAACTGGACTCCGTCTTGATGTGCACCACCAAACACGTAGACCTTGCCAGAGTAATGCACAGCGCAAGTGAAACCACGCGATAAATTCAAACTAGGCAGATCAATCCATGTGCCCACCTGCTCCGGATTGCACAAGTGCGGCACGCAGTTACCAGCACCATCGCAACGATCATTGAGCGTCAAGGGGTTGCCGTCATCGCAGACGGTGAAAGCTGGAGCTAAACCCAGCAAAGTGCAGTTTCCATAACCATCGCATTGATCAGTTATGCATGCTGATTCGGCATTACCACAGGGCCACGTGACAGGATGGTAAGCATCCTTTGGGCAGTCATTACTCGAACCATCGCAGTATTCGGCTATGTCGCAGTCACCACTCGCAGCACGACACAACGCTGTCGACTTCAGGTCGGTTGGACACGAACCAGTCGCCCCATCACAGAATTCGGCAACATCACAGGGGCCAGCCGAGGGGCGGCAAAGGGTGCCGACTAACTGCAGACTCCACCCAGTTTTGTTCCGCTCTGAGTCGCAGACATAGCAGGAGAAGTCACTGGGGACGGATCCGTTCGCGACGCACGTTCCCTCAATCTCACAGAAGTCCTCGTCGCAGACACATTTCCCAGTTTCAGCCTCACAAACCCGATGCTCGTCCATATCGCAGGTGTTCGGGTCACAAAGGTCTATAACGACGTCCTCGTACGCTTCTTCTACCCGGTCTGCCGTCATGTCCGCAGTCAAGTCTCTGCTCACGTCCGTCGTCAGGTCCCCAGTCGCATCCGCCAGTGTTTCCTGATTCGAAGTGTCCAAAGGATTCGCGTCAGGACTCAAGTCAGAGTTTTCTAGATCCTGGGACGAAGCAGTCTCCAGCCCTATGTCTGAGGGCAGCAACGGATTAGAACTACCACCCCCACACGCCATACACACCATTGCTAGAAGACTTGTGCCAAACCCAATACCCTTGCGCAGCTGCAAACACTGAAAGCCATGCATAATCACGGGCTTCCTCCTCAAAGACTACCGCATTACCCATCCCTATAGCCCCAGCCATGATGCTTGTCAAGGCAAGAAACCCCACAATCCCATCAGAGATTAGATAGTGATCATTACCAGCCAAAGGCCCTTGCTCTTTTCTAAAACGAGGCGCAGAATTGGTTGTACCGCTCACTGGGGGGATTTTATGAGGCTCCGTGCTTTGGTGTTAGTTCCATTTATCACCGTATTCCTTGCATTTGGATGTGGGGGAGGTGGGGGATCCAGTTTTCTGGATAGTTTAGAACTAGACTCGAAGGAGTCCAGTGATCCCATGACTGGCGATAAGCTGGAAGACGGTACTTCCAGCGATTCCAAAGATACTGCGCAGGACCGCATTGAGTCTGACGATGCTCCCACGATTGAGGATGATGGCGCTGAGCCTTCAGAGTGTGAGGAGGATGAGGACTGTGATGGGGAACCGAAGCAGTGTCACGAGTTCAAATGCGAGGATCACAAGTGCAAAGAAGTTCCGCTTGAAGACAATTCACCGTGCTCTGATGAAAATCTATGCACCGAAAATGACACATGTCAAAAAGGTGAGTGCGTAAGCGGACCTTCTAGGAACTGCAACGATAATAACCCTTGCACTGAAGATAGCTGCGATCCTGTAGCTAGCTGTGTCAACACTCCAATAACCAGTGATGAAACACTCACCTGCGGCTTGGGCGAGTGTTACAGGGAGGTCCCGAAATGTACCAATGGAGTACTAAACGTGTGTGTTCCAGGTGAGCTGAGTGAAGAAGTCTGCGACGGTAAAGACAACGATTGCGACGGCTTTACAGATGAGGATCTGTCGCGGGCATGCACTGTCACTAACGACTTCGGTACGTGCAGCGGTACCGAGACCTGCAACGCGGGCAACTGGGTGGGGTGCACAGCAAACATGCCAGGCGTGGAGATCTGCAACAACATCGATGATGACTGCGATGGCTTGACCGACGAGGAACTGTCGCAACCATGTACAATCACGAATGAATTCGGTAGCTGCACCGGCACCGAGACCTGCATCGAGGGTAACTGGATGGGATGCACAGCAAAAACCCCAGCCGAAGAGATCTGTAACAACATTGACGACAACTGCGACGGCCTTATAGACGAGGAACTGTCGCAACCATGTGCAATCACGAATGAATTCGGCACCTGTACCGGCACCGAAAGCTGCATCGCTGGTAACTGGGTTGGATGTACCGCAAACACGCCAGCCGCCGAGATATGCAACGACATTGACGACAACTGCGACGGCTTAACCGATGAGGGCTTTGACCTGTCCTCAGACCCGAACAACTGTGGACAATGCGGTAACGTCTGTGTGCTAACCAACCAAGCTACAGGCATAGCGTGCGTTGACCATGCTTGCACGGTCACAGCGTGCGAACCAGGGTGGTTCGACCTAGATCAGATTCCCACTAACGGCTGTGAACACTTCCCTGGCGAGTTATGGGTTGACTGGCTTAACCTTGCCGACCCAGACCAGGATGGTTCCATTGCCCACCCATTTGACACCATCCAGAAGGCCCTTGAGGTTGCGAAGAATGGGACCATGGTTCATGTGCTGGAGGGGATGTATAGTGGTCCTATCGCTATCTCGCAGCCTAACTTGGTCCTGTCAGGCGCCGGACAAGACTTAGTACAGATCGCATCTGCCAACGGCGCCACAGGAATCACCATTAGCGCAGACAATGTGACGATTCGTGATTTATCCATCGGGGGTGGACGCCATGGGCTCATTGTACATGATGTGGCCGGCGGTCGGATTCAGAGTGTGCGCTTAAACAACATCGGTGGTAGCAACGACCAAGACTCCAAGGGAATCACCATCGTTGGTTCGAGTGCATTCGTCATTGAGGATGTGGAAATCAATGGTGTGCTTGGGGGCGATTCTACGACTGAGAGTTCAAAAGCAGGCAAGGAGGCCGTCGGCATCTTCGCCAGTAACTGTCAGAACCTCGTGATTTCCTCAGCCAGAATCCACGGGCTCCTCGCCGGACATGGATGGGACAGCACTGGCAGCAGTACCGGGGGCATTGGCGGATGGGCTTCAGGCATCCGAATGGTTTCATGCACAAACTGTCGCGTAACCGAATCAGTTGTTAATGATATTCGAGCTGGTCGCGGTGGGAGCGCTCCGAATTCATCAGACGGCTCCGGTGGCTCGGCCTGGGGAATTGAGTGGAACGCTTCATCTGGAACCAAGGTAGACACCGTCCTGGTTTACGATATCGTTGGAGGAACCAGCTACGGTGCTCCTGATGGATACTCGGGATGTTTCGGGGTGCAAGGAGGGTCTGCATCCCTCCTGGATAGGTTTACCTGTATTGGGTCTGGATATGGTAGGCAGCGTGGATTCTGGCTGGGATCTGGAGCTACCGCCCCAGCAGCGCTGGTTAACGGCATTTTCGCTCATCTGACAAGTGAGTGCCTTTATAGTGCCGCTGGGAACAGTCCAACGTTCCTGACGGCGACGTATTCGAATCTTTTCGACTGTCAAGGTGGCCAGGCTGCAAATGCAACGGTATCGACTGGCTGCATTTCATCGGATCCGATGTTCGTCGATGAAGCCAATGCCGACTATCATCTTCACCCCACTTCCCCTTGCATCAACGTGGGCAACCCCTCCTCAACTTACTGTGATGAACCCCCACCGAATGGTTGTCGTGTTGACATGGGTTCCCATGGAAACACGTTTGAAGCGACAAGTGCACCAAATACGGGAAACTGTGCCTGTTCGAAGCTCCCCGTACTAAATAGCGCCACGATTGTCCTACCAGATTCAGTCGCGGCCTTGGTTGACAACCCCTATTGCGGCACTCAGACGTTCCCTCTTGTGAATGGCATGCCACCCTTCGATGCAGAGATCGGAAGTATCATCGTAAGTGGTTTCGATGGCGGATTCCTGTGTCGAATCGTCGAGGCCGAACTGGGCTTAGGTGGTCTGGTTTTGACTACCGTACCAGCGAGTCTTAACGAGGCAATTGACGAAGGGGCGATTGAATTCACGGTTCCTCTGCAAATCGGAGATGATGCCCCTCCTACACCGCTACGCGGGCCGGTGACCCCACAGAGCAGTATCTCTACGTCGGTGACGCTTAGGCCAACTAGGCTCCTTGATGTGGGAGGAGCAACAGTGACTCTGAGGGCGGGGCACGTGGCTTTCGAGCCAGACCTCTTCGTTAAAGGCTGGTACACCCTGGGGGAGGGGGTGTACTTCAGAGCAGTGGCTAGCGGGGATATCGATGTCGATGTCGGTGTTGATGTCGCCTTCAATGGCGGAATGACTATCGCTCCCCAACCAGTCACTGTCCTAACCAAGAACATTCCATTCTTATTCTCGATTGGGCCAATTCCGATTCCTGGGCACGTGGAGGTCAAGATTAAAGCTGGGATCAAGGGCAGCATATCCGGTGGATTCAACTCATCGTATGGAATCCGTACCCACCGGACAATGATGGCTGGAGTCGAGCACAGGAATGATGTTTGGAGAAAGATTCAATTCCAGGAACAGAAGAGCTCTCAGAGGTACGGACCTACCCTGGACGCATCGGTTACGGCGGGACTCGAAGTCTACGTAGATGTCGATTTAAAGCTGATCTTCTACAAAGCCTTAGGACCGACTCTCACTGTTACCCCAAGTGCTAAGGCCGGAATCGCAGCACAGATGAACGGAGGGTACGAATGGGACCTCAGCGCATGCCTGTCAGCCGACTTTGGGGGTGAAGTTTGGATCCTTCACTGGTTGCTCGCGAAATACGAGACCAACTTGTTTAAACGTTGTTGGAACCTGTGGAGCGGCTCGGGCTGTGTTCTTGGGGGCACGTGCTGCAGCGCTTCAGGAACCTGGGTCGACAGCGGTCAGAATGGGCCGGGCTGTACGGGGGAATGCAAGCAATGCAATGGTGCTGGTGGCTGTGTGAATAAGACAAACGGCACCAGTTGTTCCACCGGTAGTTGCCAAAACGGTACGTGTATTGCCTGTAGCAGCAACTTCTGTCAGACAAACGGCTACTCCTCGGGGACTTACTGCGATGGCCAGTCAAAGGTGACGTGTGGAACGCAGGGAGCATGCAAGATCGAAACGGCACGTGTGGCGTGCGGAAGTGGGACCGTTTGCCAAAGCGGAAGCTGCGTCTCTTGCGGAGGAAGTGGGCAACCATGCTGCTCCGGAAACACTTGCAACAGTGGTTACTCGTGCTCCGCTGGGACTTGCCAGAGCTGCCCTTCCAACTTCTGCCAAAACAACGGCTACTCCTCGGGGACTTATTGCGATGGCCAGTCAAAGGTGACGTGTGGAACGCAGGGAGCATGCAAGGTCGAGACTGCTCGTGTGGCGTGCGGAAGTGGAACTGTTTGTCAAAACGGGTCGTGCTGCGAGCCCAACAGTTACAAGATGTGTTCAAGCGGTGACATCTACTGGTACGACTCGTGTGGTAACAGAGGCAGCGTTGCAGAAAGTTGTTCATGTGGGTGTTCGGGGTCCAGTTGTACGTCGCCATGTTGTACTACCGAGGTTCTTGACTACGAAGATAACGACTGTGATGACGTCATCGACGATGGATTCAGGGTGACGCTTTACCGACGAATGGGGAGCAACGGGGCCGGCTACACCAATCCTAATATCAACGCTGACCACTGTTTTTCATACAGCGAGACGGGGCAGAACTGTGTTGGTTCGTCAAACACTTCGTGGCCTACATATCTGCATGACGGGGTCAAAATCCAGGTCTACAAGTTGAGCATCGGCAGTGGAGACACTGTTTGGGTTGGGTCAGTTTTACTTGCCCGATTAGCAGAGTGCTACAACGCGTCGAGATCAGAACACGAGTACTGGACCACAGACTCTGCTCAGTACAGAAACCTGAAGTCTGCTGGCTGGTCTTGCGTGAACGTTGGATATGTGAAAACCGGAGCTCCTGCCGGTCGCGACCCACTGGAGATAAGCGTGAGGCGTCATAACCACGCCGTGGCAACGGATACCATGTACTCGACCGTTGTCAATGAGGGCTCAGACGTTGGGTTCGTGGACCGAGGGGTTGCTTGGTTCGCTTGGGCCCTTCCCTAGCAACGTGGTCCCAGCGCCGTGGTGACTCCTGACCTGCTGATCATTTTCTAATAGCCTTTATTTTTCGCACGATAGTCTAACTGTCTAGCGATGTGGAGATCTATGAATGGGCAGGGGCAGGAACGGGGACAGGGGCAGGGGCAGGGGCGGGGCAGAGGACTAAGCGTCGGCCTTGAGGGCTGCTGCGCGGTCGGTTCTTTCCCAGGTGAAGGTTTCTTCGTTGCGTCCGAAGTGGCCGTAGGCTGCTGTGGCTAGGTAGATGGGTCTTAGGAGGTCTAGTTGACCTACTATCATGCCGGGTCTGAAGTCGAAGTGCTTCATGACTAGTTCACGGATGCGCTCGACTGAGATCTTTTCAGTGCCTTTGGTGTCGATGAAGACGCTTACTGGCTGGGCTACTCCGATTGCGTAGGCGGTCTGGACTTCGCAGCGATCAGCTAGACCTGCCGCTACGATGTTCTTGGCCACGTAACGCCCGTAATATGCGCCAGAGCGGTCAACCTTGCTTGGGTCCTTGCCGGAAAAACAGCCGCCGCCATGACGACCTACTCCGCCGTAGGAGTCGACGATGATCTTGCGACCGGTCAAACCGCAGTCTCCCATGGGGCCGCCGATTACAAATCGACCGGTGGGGTTTACAAAGATCTTGGCTTCAGGAAGCAGCAAACCTTCTGGAATCACAGGCTTGACTACTTCCTCGATCAGAGCCTCGCGAATCGTTTTCAGGGTCACATCATCGGAGTGTTGAGTCGACAAGACAACCGCGTTGATTCCAATGGCCTTGCCGTCTTCATAGACTACCGACACTTGAGACTTACCATCAGGGCGAACAAAAGGCAGCAGGCCGGTTTTTCGCACTTCAGCAAGCCGCTTGGTCAGCTGCTGCGCAACAGTAATCGACATGGGCATCAGTTCTGGGGTCTCGTTGGTCGCATAACCAAACATCATGCCCTGATCGCCGGCGCCTTGCTCCTCGGGTGAGCCACGATTTACCCCCATGGCAATATCGCCAGACTGCTTGTCAATCGAGGTGATGACTGCACAGGTGGCGCTATCAAAGCCCATGGCTGGATCGTTGTAACCAATCTGCTCGATGGTCTTGCGCACAACAGCCGGAATGTCAACCCAACAATTGGTGCTGATTTCACCGGCTACAATCGCCATGCCGGTAGTTACCATGGTTTCGCAGGCCACGTGAGCGTCTTTATCTTGTTCAAGTATTGCATCAAGAATGGCGTCGGATATCTGGTCTGCCACCTTGTCTGGGTGTCCTTCTGTCACGGATTCAGAAGAAAAAACGTGTCGTTCAATTGCCATATCAAGTCCCCCTGGAAAAAGGCTGAAGCATTTTAGCTTTCAGTACTTGTATGTCAATTGCAAAGACCCAAAACCAGCGTGTTAATAAGAAACTCGCCACCAAATCACTCCCCTGCCCCCGTCCCTATCCCCGTCCCTATCCCCGTCCCTGCACCCGTCCCTGTCCCCGCCCCTGTCCCCGCCCCCGTCCCTGCCCCCGCCTCCGCCTGCACCTCAATGGCCGCAATCAACAGCTGCTGCAGCAAATCTAGCCTTCCATCATCTGCGGCCCCATCCTTGAATTGCAGTTTCACGCTGCTTGGATCGCTGCCTGCAATCGGCCTCCAGCCCCAAGAATTGGCAATTACCATCAGCGCTGGAATCGCCATCTTGCTTTCTGAGTACGCTTCCAATTGAATCGTCCTGCCACTTAAACCAACTTTGGTCAGCCCAAGCGACCTAGCGTAGATCTTAATCCGCATGAAAGCCGCCAGGCGCTCAACTGCAAGGGGCATGGTCCCAAAACGGTCAGCTATCTCGGCTGTTATGTCCGCAACTTCTGGTATCTCCCTGGCACCAGCCAAGCGCTTGTAGAAACGCAATCTCAGCCGCTCATCAGGAATTGCCTCGGCCGGAATCCGTGCCTCAACATCAAGCTTCAACTCAGGCTCAATTCGCTCGGGCACAGCGTCAGGGTCCAAGGCAGACAAGGCGTCTGACACCATCTCGAAAAACAGGTCGTAGCCAACAGCAGCCATGTGACCTGATTGTTCTGCGCCCAAGACATCGCCTGCACCACGAATCTGCAGGTCCATAGAGGCCAGATGGAAACCACTGGAAAGCTCGCTGAAACGTTCGATGGCCTCGATCCGCTTCCTGGCATCTTCAGTCAACGTTGCCGGGTCTGGGACCAGCAAATAGCAGTAGGCCTGCTCTGAAGCTCGTCCAACGCGCCCTCTTAATTGGTAAAGCTGAGCCAATCCCAAAGTGTCAGCCCTGGAAATCAGCATCGTGTTTGCAGTCCCGACATCAAGGCCTGACTCAATGATGGTAGTGCATACCAACACGTCCTTTTCACCGCGAACGAAGGCGGCCATTGCACTTTCAAGGTCCGGCGCAGTCATTTGGCCGTGAGCTACTGTCACCTTGGCCTCTGGGACCAGCTTGGCGACTTCACCCGCGATTTCATAGATATCCTGGACGCGATTGTGGACAAAAAAGACTTGGCCCCCGCGATTTAGCTCTCGCAAAATTGCGTAACGAATCAGGTCCTTAGATGCCCTGGCAACCAGGGTTTTGACCGCCAGTCGATCCCTTGGAGGGGTCGCAATAACTGAAAGCTCCCTGATTCCGGACAAGGCCATGTGCAAGGTCCTGGGAATTGGGGTCGCAGTCAAGGTCAGCGTGTGGACTGACGCTGCAATTTCCCTTAAACGCTCCTTGTGAACCACCCCAAAACGGTGTTCCTCGTCGATTACAAGAAGCGCCAGATTTCGAAACTCCACGTCCTTGGACAGCAGGCGATGAGTGCCGATGACGATGTCAACAGCTCCAGACTTTAAATCAGCAAGCACCTGACGGCTTTGGGCGGGCTTTAAAAACCTGGACAGGGCCTCGACTCTGATGGGCGTGTTTCGAAGACGAGCTGCAAAAGTCAGTTTATGCTGCTCGGCCAATATCGTCGTGGGCACTAACACTGCAACCTGAAAGCCGTCCATGGCCGCTTTGTAGGCGGCTCGCACTGCGACCTCGGTCTTGCCAAAACCCACATCTCCACAAACCAAGCGGTCCATTGGGCGTTCTTGGGCCAAATCCTCCAAGACCTCCTCGATGGCACGTTCCTGGTCCGTTGTAGTTTCATATGGAAAGGTGGCTTCAAACTCGCGAAACTCGGCATCTGGCGGGGATATCGACTCGGCGACGGACGCCATGCGTCTGGCATAGATTAAGCGCAGCTTTCCGGCAATTTCCCTGGCCGCCTTCTTGGCGCTACGTTTGCGCTTGACCCAGGCCTGGCCACCTAGGCGGTCCAACTCCTTTGTTGTGCCATCCCCAGGCGACACGTACTTTTCTAAAAGATCCGACCGTTCAACTGGTACATACAGCCGATCGCCGGCCTTATAAACAATGACCAGACACTCGGTTGTGCGGCCATCTACCTGAAATTCCATCAGCCCTTGGTATTCGCCAATCCCATGGTCACGATGGACAACCAAGTCGCCATGCTCCAGCTCTCGAACACCAGGCAGCACCCCGCGTCTTTCCTTTCGCCTGGTGCCCACATAATCCTTTAGCCCGAAAATCAACTCGGACGGAATCAGCAAAACCCCTAGGGAGTCAAATCCAACGACTGTCCGCAATCTGCCAATGCCAACGCTAACCGAGGCTTTGACGTCCAAAATCGCGTTTAGCCCATTGCTGCTGGCGATGGTGGGCTGCAGGCCCTCGGCCGTCAGGATGTCCCTGATGCGCCTTTGCTCTGGCTCAGATGGGGCAACTACTATGAGGCGACCGCCTTCCTGGTTCAATTCCTTGGTCAGCTCCAGCAACCCGGCGACCTTTTCAGAGACAGGCACATCCCCGGTGGTAGCCTTGACCAGCGTGGCGGTTCTGGCAAAGGTGGGTATCTGGCCCAGCACACCATCAAGGCCGATATCCATTGTCAAACTTTTGGCGCGACCGGTCAGCTCGGCAAGCAGCGTGTCACCATCACAAACAAGAGCCTCCGGAGGCGCAACAAAGCGCCTGTCTTCCCCTAGTTCTTCAAACTGGGCACGCAGCTCATCTTGGGCCGCCGAAACGGCCGCAATACAGCCAGGAGGGTCGATGACGGCGACCATCACATCTTCGCCAAGATATGCCGAAGGCAGGTCCAGATTCTTGTACAAAAGCGGCAGAATCGAAGCAAAGGCAGGCGGGGTTCTGCCTATCTCAAACTGAGCCTCAATCATGGCGACTTCTTTGGTGGGCACCCGCAAAGCCGAGGCCGCATCAGCCAAGTTAATCGACACTTGGCGGCGTCTATCTTCATCGGCAGGCACCTCCCAGGCTGGAACTACCCAAGTGGCCTGAAGTGAGCGCTGAGCCCTTTGAGTTGCGGCGTCAAAATACTTCAGCGACGCTATTGTGTCGCCATCAAGGTCGACTCTAACTGGGTCGTCAGCGTAGGGTGAAAACAGGTCAACAACCCCACCGCGAACAGCAAATTCGCCAACCTCCGCAACAGTTTGATTGCGGCGATATCCGTTGGCTATCAACAAGTCGGCGAATTCGTCGCGGTCCATTTCCCGCCCGACTTGCAGATATTGGACACCTTCCATGAAGGACTCGAATGGGACGGTTCGCCGCGCCAAGCTTGGGGCATCCAGCGTTAGCACAAAGGGAAAATCAGAAAGGGCAAACGTCCCAAGGGCGCCAAGCCGAGACGCCGCAATGTAAGGGCTTTCAACGACCTCTTCGTATGGCGAATCTGCAAACCGTGGCCACCTTGGAAAATCATAGGGAACTGAACCTTGGGCCAGGAGCCATTTGACCAAAGCCCCCACTCTGTCAGCGATTGACGACGTGGGGGCCACCAGCAAAAGTGAGGACGCGGTCCTTTGCGCGACCATGGCCGCAGCAGTGGCCGCAAGCTCGACCGTGGCCGCAGTCGTGCTGACTTTCCCCTCCCTTAAGGCAATGACAAGTTCATTGATGTCGGCTGGTAGTTCCCGCCTGTTCCTAGGTGTCATCTGGTAAGCTCAATCGTTGTATAAGGAATTATCGTAATCTCATCATCTGGAAATGTTGCCCTTAATTCGTGTTCTATATCTGAGGCTGAGCAAACTACGACTATTGTGGCCTCTTGGGGTTTAAACCAACGAGCCAACGCCTTGTTTACAGTTTGGTTGTCAACTGCCTTGATGTTCTCGGGATATCGCTCGCAGTATTCAAAGGGCAATGAGTCGATTTCACATGAAAATTTACGCCAGGCCAAATCTGAAACTGTCTCGATGGATAAAGGAAATTCATTGGCCAGATGTGCTTTGAAAAATTCAATTTCTTCGTCTGTCAGGCCATTTTGAGCAACTTGCCGCATCATGTGAAGCACCAGTTCAATTGCCTGCACTGTTTTGTCCGTTGGGGGCGCAAACTCAATCCTGACAGTCCCAAACTCGGGGCCAGCATAAAGCGTCGAGTATGCAAAGTAAGACCAACCTCTGACGTCGCGAATTTCATGAAACAATCTGGCGGTATCACTACCACCAAAAGCGGCGTTACCAACGATCATCCCGTATAAATCCGAGTCAAAGATGTCTAGCGAAAGATGCCCCATGACTACATAGCTTTGGGTCCTATCAGGTTTATCTACCAATAAAATGCGACGCTTTTTCGCAGGTTTTGGCACCTCTCGCGCCGGCCTTAAAGTGCGTCCATCTGAGATGTCACAGGTAAGCTTTTGGACTAACTGCTTGGCGCCATCCTCGTCAATGGAACCAGCCACGACTACAAACATGTTTTCTTTGCGAAAATGCGCTTCATGAAACTGTTTACAATCCGCTGCCGTTAAGTGCGAAACAGTATTCAGATTTCCAACTGTAAGCCGTGAAATTGGGTGACCTGGAAACAGGAACTGTTCGTAAAAATAGGCGGCCAGCTTTTCGTCTTCATCCCTTAGGGACCGCAGTTGTTCCAAGGCCAAAGAGCGTTCGCGGGCAACTTCTTTGGCCGCGAAAACGGGGTGGGCAAGGACATCAGCCACGATTTCACCCCACTGGTGCACATAGCGGGAAATCACCTCCCCATAAATACAGGCATATTGGACAGTAGCTGTGTATAAAAGGCTTGCCCCCATATCAGATATTTCATCGGTAATCTGCTGGTAAGACCTGGACTTAGTCCCTCGGCACATGGAGGCCACCGTCAGCACTGCTAGGCCGTCTTTTCCGATTGGGTCGTGCAGCGAGCCTACATCTACCACGACATAGATGGAAACATAGCCTAGATCGATGTCTTTAGCGTGAATCAGCTTGACGCCATCGACGATTTCCACGGTAGTCGAGATCACAGCGCTCCTGATTTTTTTAAAACCTCGTCCCTAATGGCCGCGGCTTGAAAAGGTCTGGCGATAATCACAACGGCATTGTCACGGTTCAGCCACCGTTTAACACAAGCAGACACTTCGTCAGCTTTTATGCCCTGTATGCGGCTTACATAGCCTGACAGGGTGCGATAATCCCCACCAAGCAGTTCATAACTGCCCAAAACAATGCCTCTGTCATGCGCAGTGCCTAACGAGCTGTAATGGTCGCTTTCAGATAGGTTTTTTGCCCTAAGTAATTCGCGTTCCTTTGGCCCCTTTAAAGCCAAGTCGTTGACATGTCCAAATACGACGTCCAGCGCTTTTTCAATGCAGGCTGAATTTGAGCCTTCATTTAGCGTGATGCTTGCTACAAAAGAGCCTCCAAGTCGCATTGATTCACTGGTGGCGTCAACATCTGAGGCAATCTGCAGGTCTTCGACAAGGGACTTATGTACCCTGGAGGCCTCGTTGCCTAGCAAGATTTCCATCGCAAGGTCCAAGACATCTGCGTCAGGGTGGCTAAAGGGGACGGTACGCCATGCAATTAGAAGGCGGGGGGAAGAAACTGGTAAAAGCAGCTCCTGTCGTGTGTAGCCACCGCTGTTGTGCTCGTCACCACTGGCTTGCCTGCTTGCTACCGGCCTTCCCGAAATGGGACCAAACCATTTCAAAATGGTTGTAAGCACTTCTTCAACATCAACATGACCAGCGACCACTATGGTGGCGTTTTCCGGCGAATACCTGGCACGGTAAAACTCCATCAAATCAGCATAGATCAGGTTCTTGATGTCTTGCAAAAAGCCAATTACTGGTGCCCCATATGGGTGGTTTGGAAACAAGGCGCTATATAAGGCCTCATCCAACTGGCCATTTGGGTCGTTGTCGACGCTCCACAAGCGCTCGTTTATCACGACATCAAGCTCGTTTTGCACCTGTTCTGGGGTCAAAACCAACCCTGTCATCCTGTCAGCTTCAAGCTTGGCCACCAAGTCCAATTGACCAACTGGCAGGCTTTGAAAATAGCACGTGTAATCATAGCCAGTCATCGCGTTATCTTGGCCACCAACCTGCTGCAAGATCCTTGAAAACTTGGGATTTTCCTTGGTCCCCAAAAACATCAGGTGTTCAAAAAAGTGGGGCAATCCAGAACGATTAGCAGGCTCGTCACTGGAGCCAACTTGATACCAAGTCTGAAATGAAAACACAGGCGCATTTGTGTCAGGAGCTATTATCAACTTGAGGCCGTTTTTAAAGACAAATTTAACCGCCGACCTGCCATTTCCAAAGGTGGATGACGAGTGAAATTCGGGGGCCGCCAGATTTGGGAATACAGCCGCAACACGCTGTGCTATCGACTGCATCTTCTTAGCATCAATCATCTTTCCTCACGCCAGACCCTGGCATCAAGTTGTCTGGACAAGAGATCGATTCTTGTAAAGGCATCTCGCTCTGATCTGACATCACTTAATTCAATAATCGGCAACGGCACTTTCCTGGCTAGTTTAACGATCAAATCCCGTTGAAAATCCGACTTTAAAGTCATGAACTTAGAGGCATAGATCGCAGAACAGACCCCTGGAGTTTTGTTGATACCAGAAAGTGCGCTTAAGGCCTCAGCTTGTCTGGAATCCAACCCATACCTGTAGACTTGGTTCATGAAAATCTGCCCAAGAGGGAGTCCTAAGTTCACGGCCAAACTGTCATAAAGTTCCAACGTCTCCGAGATTGGCATTTCCTCGGGGATTGAAACTATCTGGAATCGTGAAAATGCAGGGTCCTTTAACAAATCCAAAAGCCGCTTGGCATCTTCCGCCATGGGGCCTGCCGGGACCGTTTGTACGACCACCGAAGGGGCGGCAACCAAGGAAATTCCATGACCAGTGGCGGGAGAGTCAACAATTACAGTGTCAAACTGGCCCAATCCGGCGACGCCGTCAGTTGCAAGGTGGATAATCTTACCAATAGCGACGATTTCCGCGACTCCAGGAACGGCTGGCAGCAGGCGACGCATGAATGGATTTTCAAAAACCAGGCGATAGGCGGCCTTAAATCGAAGCTTCATCAAGCCATATTCTTTTATGGCGTCTTCCCATGTGACTCTGCAGGTCCAAAGATTTTCGCCCAGTTGGACAGGCTGATAACCCATCGCCTGAACTTTGAACATCTCTGGGATGCTTTGGCGCTCGGACACCTCGACCACTAGGGTGCGAAGGCGGCGACGACTGGCGGCAAGCCCCAAGCTGGCACAAAGCGTGGTCCGTCCAACTCCGCCCTTGCCTACCAAGAAGGTAAGCTTGGGAACTGTTGCTAACATGTTGGCGTCTAGTATCTGTTGACTCACTTTTATCCGAACAGCACGGCCGCGGCATTCTAGCCGATAATTGATGATAAATGTGATAACACAGGGCGAGCTAACAAAATTTGGTCCTAGGCCCCAAGGGTTCTGACGTAGTTTTGGCCCATTATGCCTGCGATTTCAGGGGCCGAAAATCCACGTCTGGCCAGGCCTTCAGCCAATGCTGGGAAGTCTGAATAGCCACGAAGGCCCTTTGCAAACCAGCCTGGCGCCCCAAGGTCAGTGCCAATGCCAACGTTTGCGGCACCAACCAACGAGGCGGCGTGACAACAGTGGTCAAGCCAGTGTTCAAGGCTGGCATCGTAGCCCAAAGGCGTTGCCGACAGGTTGTAAGGCAGCCAAATGATACCGATCATTCCACCAGTTGCGACTATCCTTTTGGCCATGTCATCTGACAAGTTGCGAGCACATTTGCGAATCCGACTCATTCCTGTGTGGGACGAAACTACAGGGCCTTCGGCGTTGGCAGTTACCTGTTCGATGGCCTTGTCAGAAAGGTGAGCAACATCCGGCATTATTTTCAAGGCGCACATCTGTTTGACGACTTCTATGCCGGCCTTGGAAAGGCCATTATTTGGGCGATATATGCGCGTGGAAGCGTCAGCCAGTGCCGTTGAAATGAAATGGGCCAAGGTCACCAGCCTGACACCTCTGTGCGCCAGATCTGGCAAGATTGATGGGTCTTTATGAAAGTTGTAACCGCCTTCTAGGGCCAAAATTCCGGCGATTTTCCCGCTGTCAACGATTTCTTTAACTTGAGCGCCAGTCTTGGCCAACACAACTTGGCCACAGGTGGCGGCCACGTTTCTTTCAACAGTATCGTACTGTTCCATGATGGCGGACATGCTGGAAAAGCGGCCAAACGCAGTGTAGGCGGCAAAGGTCATGCACCCGACATTTCCAGCAATGGCCTCTCGTAATGTCAAATTGATGCCGCCAATGCTCTTTACCCTTTGATGTTCTTGAGTGTCGGTAAAGCTTTGACCAAGGTAGTGTCCTTTAAGCAGGAAATGGGAATGCATGTCAGCAAAAAGCATTCGACCCATGGCGCTAACCCCGTTTTATAAAATGTTTAATATCTTCGAATGGTTCTTTTTCTTTTTCAAAATTTGGCCTGTAAAATTCTGCGGACGCGTGTTCCTGGATTAAGGCGTTGCTAAAGCCCATTTTGTCAGCCAGATCAACTATTTTTGAGTACTCGCGAAATGAAGTTGGCCTAGATAACAGTAGTTCGTTAGATGCCTTGTAGGCAGGAAAATATTGGGCCATCAGCGCAATCCTGACTGATGTACCAAGGTTTTCCTTGATGAAATAAAGGGTGTCAGCAACACCAGAAAGGTCGTTTGGCAGCACCAAAAGTCGGATTATCAGCCCTCTTTCCAAGGTCCCATCTGCGCCTATTGGATTGTCAGTCCCAACTTGCCTGGCCATTTCCAAAACGGCAGCCCTGGAGGCGCTGACATAGTTGGGTGCCAAAGAAAACTCGGCGGCGCAATCGTCGTCGCTGTACCTCAGGTCGGCCAGGTAGATATCAACGATGCCATCAAGCAGTTTCAGGCATTCCAAGCCATCATACCCACTGCTGTTGTATACAATGGGCAAGTCCATCCCTTGGGATCTGGCGATGGCCAAGGCCAAAACCGCAAATGGCGCGATGTGAGATGGGGTAACCCAGTTGATGTTGTGACAGCCTCGCGCCTTTAAAGAAATCATTGCATCAACGATTTCCTTTACAGAATCGCCTTTTATTGGTCTTGGGTTTTGGCTGATTTGGGAGTTTTGGCAGTAGCAACAGTGCAGGTTGCATCCGCTAAAAAAGATGGTACCAGAGCCCCTTTTGCCTGATATTTCGGGCTCTTCACCAAAATGAGGCACCGCAGAGGCGATAGTTGCCCCAAAGCCGACTCCGCATTCACCAAGCTCGCCACCTGCTCTATCAACTGCACACATGTGGGGGCAAAGAATGCAGGGAGACAGCAACTCAGTCAGCGACTTGGCCCGTGCCTTTATTTCTTCTATCAAAAGCTTGTTGCTCACGCGTTTATACCTGCATCATGGCTTCAAAGGCCTTTTTTAGCGTCCTGAACGCTTGGCCTCTGTGCGACAGCCTGTTTTTTTCAGCTTGGTCAATCTGGGCAAAGGTCTGCTTGTGG
Source organism: Oligoflexales bacterium (assembly GCA_012840965.1). Lineage (GTDB taxonomy): Bacteria > Myxococcota_A > UBA9042 > DTJE01 > DTJE01 > DUVQ01. Next base: position 42,213 of record DUVQ01000158.1, read on the forward strand.
CTTTCCAAGTAAAAAATTGGGTCATACCCAAATCCGCCTTCACCTGCCGGCGCCTGGGCAATCACACCGCTGACGCTGCCAGAAGCGACCAAAAGATGACAGTCTTTACCTAGATAGCCAGTACGCACCTGCAAATTAGGGTCTAATCCTTCAAGGCTGGCGACTGGCCAGGTGTTATTAAGAATACACACCGCCTGACAAAAAAATGCCGCACTTCTATTGGTTTCACCTGATAAAGCCTCTAGCAGCTTTAAATTATTGGCCTTGTCATTGGCGTCAGGTCCAGCATACCTTGCCGAAGATACACCTGGAGCGCCATCAAGTGCGTGCACCAACAGGCCTGAATCGTCGGCCATCACTGGAATCCTAAGCTGTTGCCACACAGCGCTGGCCTTAATGACGGCGTTTTCTAAAAAGGTGTCCCCTGTTTCCAAGGGAAGCGTCGAAATTCCAAAATCAGCAGGGGAAAGCACCTCTAGTTCCAGTCCCGCAAGAAGGTTTCCAACTTCTCGAACTTTGCCCCTGTTAAAGGTGGCAAAAACCACCTGTTGCATCTAGCGCCTCCGCAATTCCAAGGGCATTCGCAACCAGATGGATTCATCTTGCCTGGCCTTAAAGTCCACCTTACCAAACCAACTGGCACCTTGTGGCGCTGCCAGGGGCATCTTGTCTGTCTTGACCTCTAAAGTCGCAGGCGATTGAGGCAAAAGCCTGACTAGCTGGTTACCGTCGACCTTGCCCTCAAGCTTGACAGGCGCCTTCCAAAAGTGGCGAACGGTGAACTTCACAGGAACATTGGGACCACCTTCGTGTCCACGAGCGGCGTTGATCTCAAGCTTGAACCGCTGGTTTCCAGTGCCCCTGTTGTCAACCCTCACTACAGTTCTTGGGTTGGAAAAACCGGTTTGCACAACTGCCTTACCGTTTGAATCCAAGACGTTAACGGCGATGTCGGTAAAGCGGCTCCAATTTTCGGGTGAAATTTCAAGCTCCAATTCAACCGAACGGTACTCATCCGAGATGTAAAACTCATGGACCAACAACTTCTGATCGATGGAGCGCTCAAAGCTGGAAAACACGCCTGAAAGTTCGCCTTGGACTTGGCCAATAAATGGCTCAGGCATGTTATTCATAACCTCGGTTCTGAAACCAGGTGCTTGGCCAGCAGCTCCATGAAGGGCGTCTACTGGCTTGGCTGACAAGCTAAAAAACTTGATTTCAACGTCCACTGCTGCTGCTTTTGGTGCCGCGGGCTGGACATAAAGGATGAACTCACCAACACCCATCCTGGGCATATCGGTGATTACCGCGTTAACTGACCTGCCAGCAGGACCAGAGATGACGGCATCCCCAAAGTCAAACCTGTGACCGCTGCCATCAAACATCAAAGCAAGCACCTCGGAAGCTTTGTCAGCCGATTTACAGGAAATCGTCATCGTGGTGGTGTTGGAAGGCAAAGCAAAAGGAATTCTGACAAGGCCAGCTGGATTAACCGTCACCCGTTTAAGGGAAATCGTTGAAACGCCATCCACATGTGGCGCTGGATATGGAGTTACCACACTGACTGGAATGGTAAACGAGGTCTGTCCAGGGCCGGTGCCTTTGATTAAGGCCACATGAACCCCAGGATTGCTGACCTTTGTCCTGTCCACGTAGTAAGTAAAGCTTGATTTGGCGTTACCCTTTAGCACCAGTTTTTGCTTTGAAAGCTTCAACCAAGCACTTGAGGTGCTAAGCGCAATCAAAGCCCTTGTGTCGGCCACAGTCTTTGGATCTACAGAAGACAAAAAGCTCATCGAAACCTGGACTTCCGCTTGGTCAGTAATGGTTGGAGCCCAGCCACCAGCCCTCCAAAAAGAGCCGTTGTTTTTCCTGGCAAGCGTTGAAGAAGGGGCCTCAATCCTGTACTCAAGCAAAAGCTGCGACAAAGGGTCTTTCAGCCTAGTCTTAAACGCCTTAAGCGCCCCAGCCACATCGATCATCCCTGCACCCTGGTCCAAGGCGTTATACCCAGCCAATGGCTTTGCGCTGGCCATAAATGCGGCCTTCAACATCCCGCTGTGCCATTTTCCAAACTCGGGGTCCTTCATGGAGGCTGACAAAACCAAAGCTGCGGCTCCGGCCACCTCTGGGGCCGCCATTGAGGTGCCCCTAAACACGTCACCTTGCTGGAAGTATGGAACTGATGACGAGGCTATCCCTGGGGCCACCACATCTGGCTTTGCAATTTCCCCACCTCGCCCTGAAAAAGCGAACATCTCGTCTCGTTGCAGCTTTGCCCCAAAAATATCTGCAGCGTTTAGCTTTGACAGCGCCGCACCTACAGATAACGTGGTCGAGGCGGCACCTGGAGAACCTGAACTCGAAAGACCTGGACCATCGTTACCATTTGATAACACTACTAAAACATTGGGGTTTTCCCGGGCAAATCGATTCAAGAACTCTTCAATATCATTGGCTCCTTCCTGGCCTGAACCAACACCGTAGCTCATGTTTACAACGACTGGGACCTTATGCTTGCTGGCCCATCGCCCAACAAATTCATAGGCCCTTTTCATGCTGCCTGTTACAGTGGCACCCCCTGAAAGGGCGCTATTGCCGATTTTTAAGGACATTACCTTGGCACCAGGGGCTATACCGTTGTAGCCCTTTTCGCCATGGATGTTGTAGCCAGCAGCAATACCTGCAACATGGGTCCCGTGACTGGCGGTAACCATGTGTAGTTCGACTTCCCTAGGCTCTTGGACCTTGTCGTCCAAGTGCGCAGAAACGGTAACTCTAGGCAGATCCTTGGCGGGGTCTCCTGAAAACAGAGTCACATAATCAAAAGTCTCTTCATAGGAGCCGATGACCGGCTCATCAGCCAGATTACGGTCACCGTTGCGATCAATCACAATCCGCCACTTGCCATCCGCGTTTTTGTACACCAACACTGAAAAGACGCCATCTGTTCTGCCATCTCTGTCAAGATCTGGAGCCCCTGACCCAGCAAACTGCGCCTCACGAATCGCTCCCAAAAAAGCGCCTGATTCCGCTGAAAAACCGGTGATTTTGTCAACCCCTTTTACCCATGAATCCCCAGCTCGCCAGGCTTCCTTGCCATCAAAAGTGGCCCTTTCAAGACGCACAGTCGCCTCACCTGTAAAGTCCCGCGCAACAATCACTTTTGGCTCGCCGCTGGGTGTCTTTTCGAGGCCTGGCACGCCCATATCCACACCGGTATCCAAAATCGCGATGACTACCCCACGACCATCAAATGCAGGATTAGCCTTAAGAAAACTATCCGCACCAATGGTGCGAGAATCCATGAAGCCACCTGTTGTGGCGATTGCACTTGAGGCGAACACAACTGTGGCCAAAAGAATCATGGGAACAAAAGAAAATCGATGCATGTATCCCCCTAATCAACGCGCCGCTATTGTACCTCAAGTAAGTGCAGCCGGTTTAAAATCGGGGATGTAGTTTTAGAAAATCAAAATCAGAACGGGGTGAAGTAGGTTCCGCGGTTAGCAAGAGCCTGAAGCTTTTCCTTGACCGCCTCAAAATCGACCTGATCTGCCACGTCCTTCATTTCCTTCAGACGAGCAAGCACTCTGGCCCTGATGGCACCTTCATATTTGACAGCATGTGTCTTGGAAATCGGGGTGATATCAATTTCCATGAGGTCCTTGCTATCAGCCAAGAAAGCCTCGCCTGACCCAACCGGCAACAAAGCGTACTGCATGCCGCCGTTTACTGGTCTTGGATTATCAATGTCAATCCTGGAAATCCAAGTTCCCTTCAGCCAGCGGACACCCTCTTTATCCAAGGGTTCAACAAAAATATACTGGCTTTGAGTGTCACCTTCCTCGGTCAACCCACCAACAGCTTCCAAGGTGCTTGCCTCAAGCGCCAACAAGACGGTGTGGTCATAAATCTGCTTTACCTGTGTGACGAAACGCACCACATCAAAAGCGATATCCCCGTTGAAAATCACGCCCTTAAAGACTTGCTCGATGTTGTAGTAGGCCTTTCGATCCAAAAATGTCTTGGTTCTTTTAAGAAACTCGGTCAGTTCCTTTTCAGCCGCGGCCCTGGCCTGAGGGTCCTTGGCCTCGCTTAAGGCATCATAGACACGGGACAAATCCGCCACGTGATCCATGAACACTTCGAGAATCAGGACGTTACCCTCACCAATCGCCTCTACGCGAGCATCCTCGGTAAACACCCCAAGGAGATGCTTAGCCTCATTGGTTTTGGAGTTTTCAATACTTCTGCTCTTTAGCATACTGCCGGCCAGTATTCCAAAGAACAGCGCAAGCACTGCGGCAATAACTATGACCAAGCCGCTTGTCTTTTTGGTGGGCAAGGCCTCGCTTATCGCCGCCAATTCCTCTTCGGTGATGACCGGAGCGGCCGGCCGTGGAGCTTCCACAGGAGGCTTGGTTTCCGGTACGGTCTCCTTGGGTTTGGGGGCCTCGACTACTGGCTCTTCAGCCGCCCTAGGCTTGATTCCAAGCTTTGCCTTCAACGCTTCCAATGACTGATCTGGGGCTTCACCGGAAGACGTGTCCTGGGAATCACCGGTCTTCAGAGTATCATCACTCATGTTTGTTCCTCCTGGCCGTGGGTACGGTCACTAATCCATAGCAGTTTCGCCTGAAGAGCGGTTGTTTGCAAGGGGTGAGATCGCAAACAACTCAAAATCACCATGTTGGTTGAGTTTTTTGGTGTAAAGATCAGCGCCCAATCATTGTCCAGGGTTGGCTAGAACTAAAAGGTCAGGTCCAGCAAGGCTCGGATTTTATAGATTGAGCCAAGGGAATCGCCAAATGCGTCGTTAAATGCAGCGCCAGGCCTGGCTAGACCACCTTGCAGACCAATCCTGAAGGCAAATGGCCCCCACACTTTTGGTGTTGTATAGCTGATTCCAGCGTCAATCTCATAGCCGATGTCTTTCGAGGGTTTTCCACCTCTGTAACCGACCGGATATCCACCAAGCGTGATGTTGGAGTTAAATGGATCGGAAACGTAGGCAAGTGCCCTAGCCCACAAAAAGGCGACTCTGATGTCCAGGCCCTTGGCGGCCGTAATTTTGATGCGTGGATACAGGTAAAAGGCGTTAGTAACAGCGCCATTGGTAATCGCCAAGTCATACCCCTTGGATGGGCGGCCTTGCAAGGAGGGGTCGGTCACACGATGGGCAGACCAAGCAGTGGTGCGCCCAAGCAGTTCTGGGAACAAAATCATCCCGACCTTGTAGTCAGGGTCAAAGGAAAAAGCCCTAGATAAGCCATCTTCACGGTCAGCATCACCTGAGGCCAACCCAAGCTCAAGTCCTGGAATGATTCTGTACTTTGGGACCTCGACTTCGGCTCTGGCTGCAAGACCCCATGCAAGCACATCCACGCCCTTTTTGGCTCGTTCACCCAAGAAGGCATCTGTTTTTCCAACTTGGAGCGCCCCTTCTGCAGCGACGTTTAGGCGCACTCCAGCAGACCCAAGGGCAACGCTATGGCTGGTAAACGCATCAAAAGCCATGACTTCAAGGCGGTCTTTGTTGGCGTATTTTTGATTACGATATGCAATGTAAACACCGGTAAACATGTCATATTTTTCTTCGATGACGTTTCCATTCCAATACAAAGCACCAACACCCTGCCATGCCAAGTCACCATCGATTAACGAGGCGTGATCGTCGCTAAATACCAAGTCTGCAGCTAATGACAGGTATAAATTCTTGGCAAAAAGCGAATCGTCGAAAAAGGCGCCTGGCTTCATGGTCCACTGAACGCGCTCAACTCGGTCACCAAGCATTGAATCGGCGAAGGCCTCCAGGTCGTCCTCACCGTTGTTGGCAACTAGACCAAGGCCCCAATGAGAGTGCATCTGTCCCACTCGCAAGTTTCCAACTGGGGCATGCCATTCAAGATAAAGTTCGCGCAAAGTAGAACGGGATGTGAAGCGCTTTTCATGGCGAGGCACCAAAAGTATATCTGCCGAGGCATTGGTGGTATCACCAGCCAGTTGACCAGCCAAAATGTCGACATTAGCAACGATATCCACGCTTTTTGAAACAGCTAAAGTCGGACGAATGCGCAGACGATGGTCCAAAATCTTGTTCAGGCCATCACGAGCTCCAGTTTCATCCATGGCAAATCCAGAAGTCATCCCAAAATGCACCCAGTAATAGCCATCAAGCTTTAACTTTGATGGCTTAGGTTCTTTGGCCACAAGCCCCTCTTCCGGTATCTCGTCGGTCAAGGCCTCGGGGTCGGCTTCAGCTTCAGAGTCGGCGGTTCCTTCGTCGGTTAGAGCCTGTACTGGCGGCTGGTCAGTCGTGGGCTCGTCCGCTGGTTGTACCGCTGGCTCGTCACTCGTGGGCTCGTCCGCTGGTTGCTCTTCTGGGTCAACAGCCGGTTCGCCTGCAGGTTCAACGGTGGCATCAGCTGCTGGCGGCTGCGCCTCGGCTTCTGGGGTAACTTCGGCCTCAGGGGTTGAAGCCTCAACGACAGGATCTGCCTGGCTTGTGGCTTCCTGAGTAAAACCAGCTTCTGGCAACAAGAGAACTGCCAAAAAAGCCGCAATAGCCACCACCAAAGCACCATTAACTGATCGAGTCATATCGCCCCCTGACGGGAAAAACACATGATAGTTCTGGATGGCAAGTACACCACCCCGTCCGGGCGTTTTAGCGAACTTAAGAAGGCCCGTCAAGTCCCTAATTTTGCCCAAAATCACCGCCATAATCGGTTCTGCTTTGCTGGCCGTAAGGGCCACAACGGATGCTTTGCGAAGAGGCCATCTTAGCTTTTTGTCCTGTTTTCATTGTGTTCACCTGCTGTTTGACGCCAGATTATCTGTTGACAAGGCCCAAACGCTCTGGCCCAATAGGCAACGATGGCTGGTAGTAGCGGTGGCTGCCCGAAGTACGGTTCTGCATCCGATGGTAGGGACTCAGAATGCCACACGACGCGCTGACAAGGGAGGAATACGATGTCTGGCAACTTTGATTCCAAAGTAATTTCGATGGTACAGCAGGCCCCTCAGGACATTCGCGAAGCCTACATGCGACTGGTCCAAAATGACAATGACGGTGTTTTGAGGCTTTGCCCCGATCTTGTCAGCAAATATGGGGATAGCGAGGATAGTTGGGGTGGTACGGCAGCAGCATGGCTGGCTTTCGCGCTCAGCATGGACGATCAATTTAAACGGTCGCTGGAAATCTGCAAATTGGCTGACGAGCTTGGCTGGAACATTGCTGGCGCTTGGTACCGCTACGCCGCCGAGATGAATTCTGCGGATCAACTTGATTACGTGGACCGGGCATTTACTGCGGCCACAACCGCGATTGAATTCTTTGTTGAGCACGAGTCATTTCGCTACATCGGATTTACTGGGCGTCATCTGGCAAATTATGGTAAGCAAATCGCAGGTTTAACGTGCAGGAACACGGACGGAACGCCACGACAGGCTGAAGAGTGGGAGTGGGCACGCGCCCGGTCGGCTGCACTGCTTGGAATCCACGGGTTATATCTTGCAGTGGCTATCAACGGAGAGCTGGACGACGGGTTGGTCGAGGAGCTAAAACCGCTACGCCGCTTGGCAGCACAGTTTGGGGTCCGTGAAGCGGACCTCGGCTTTATGAAAGACGAGGACGCGGTCGAGGCGATTTTTGCAAAGGCACCCTTTAAAGATCGTACTCTTTCGAGAATCGCTATCAGCCAACTTTGGAACTTGGCGGTGGATGCTCGCAGAAACGAAGACCGTCTCCTTGCGGATGAGTATTTTCAAAGGTGTCTTGAGGTCGAGATTCTTGACCGGACTCCTGAAGACGATGCGTATCGAGGGTTTGTGCTTTACAATCGTTCGATCAACTTGTTGATGCATTATGAACTTGAGGGTGAAAATACTTACCCCGAGGAACTTCAATCAGTTGTCCGAACAATCGTGAAAGGCTGGCGGGAGTTCATCCAACTTTACGATGCCTTGCCACCGGGGTATGCGGCCGATTTTAGTTCACGAAGTCGCTTTGACGCGGCACAGGCTCTTCAGGCCGCTGCTAACGACCCGTTGATGGGACTCACATTCATGAAGCTTAAAGATGGCACGCTGGTTCCCGGCACGATACCCCATTGAACAGGCGGCGTTTGGACTAATCTAGCGGCGTTTTGATTATTTAAGACAAAGCCTTATCTTTTCAGGCGATTGTACTTAATTATTCGTGTTTGATTTTGAACTGATTCGATTGATAAAGGGCGCATTACTGGGTCTTTGGGATCGGGCGTCTTAAATCTGTGACATCACACCATCTGTTGGTTTCTGGATATCCATCTTCTTTCCAAAACACATCCTGAGGGGTAAACGAGCTTCCAACGATGTCTGTGTAAGCCGAGTCAAACTCACGATTTTCCATTTTGGCCAGCTCGTAAGCCTCCCTGGTTTCAGGATCAAGACGGTCCCTTTGTTCGGGGGTGACAGTCCTTGCCCACTGAAGGGTTTCCGAAGATACAGGGCAACTAATGATGCCTAGGCCAAAGAGCAAGAAAAGGCTGGCCATAAAGGAAGCTGTGAACGCCCAAGGACGCATCCTTCTTTTTTGCAAGGCCTTGGCAGTCCTGGGAGTTGGCTGAAGTCTGGTCGGCGTTCCATGGCCAATTGCTATTAACGCAAAAGCTAGGCCAGCAGCTACGATAGACACCATGATTGGACTCCAGTGTGCACCCGCGGTGCTCCTGCCTGGAATATGCCAAGGTGAAAAAAGATAGCCAACAATCGAGGGCAGGTGGGCCTCGGAAAACAAAAGTGGGACATTGAGCTGCCAAATAGGGGAAGGCAGCCTGAAATCGTGATAAGGAAAAGTCCAGGAAGTGGCAAGATTCACAAACCATCCCACAACGAGGCCAGCTGCTCCAAAACCAACGATTCCACGACCTAGCGCAGAACCTGACTTCATGAGGCTTGCAATTGCATAGGCAAACCCCCAGGCAAGCCATGGAAACACAGCAAGGATATGGCGATGAAATGCCATGTCGTCGACGTTGGAGCGGCCCCAGATCGTCGCAAAGCCTAAAACCGCGAAAATGACACCAAATCCTGTAATGGCGGTCCACTGCAGGTGTTTTTTGGAAAGGGCGTGAATTAGACCAATAACGCCAATTATGGTCCATGGGGCGGTTGTAAATATGCCGTGGCGAGATCCGACAAGGGTGCGCTTTAGGGCCTCGAAGGAAAAACCAAGGTTGGAGGATGTATGGCGTTGGCCGGCGTCAATCAGGAAGGAATATGCCGTTGTAAATGGGCCACCAAACAGCACTGTGTTGTATATGAGCAAGGCGCCAAGGGGTACTGAAAAACCAGCGGCCCACGTGAGTGCGAAGCGCCACGGGTGGTCGCCCTGAATTAAACGACGTCCCCATTCAATTAGCGCCACCACAAAGCCATAGACAAAGAAGGCATAGTTGGTGACTCCGGCGGTACCAAGCAAGAGGCCGGCAAGCAGCGCAAAGACAAAGCCGCCAGAAGCCAACGCCCAGCCAAGCATCAAAAAGGCTACCGCCAAGGGGTAGTCCTGAAACATCCCGGAGTATGTGTGAATTGGCGATGCCAGCAGCATGGTGATAACTGCAAGGGCCGCTGCCCTCTGCCCAATTGAAGCGCCCCACCTTCTAAACAGCACGAATCCTGCGCCAACCAAGGGCAATCCAACGGTCAAAAGCCCCAAAATCATGGCTGTCCAATGAAAAGGTAGGCGAATCCCGCCTGCTATTTTGGAAATCAAGGCATAAACTGGTATCCCAAACCAGCTATTGCCAGGGGCTTTTTGCAAGTAGGGCACGCCATCTTTAGCGGCCATATCAACTATTGAGTGCTTTGGGCCAGTGCGACAAAGAACGGGTGCCAAGCTCCAAGTGCCGTAGTGGACGTATGAATGAATGGCATAAACACGACCGGCTGAGTTGGCCTCGTGAAAGACGGTCAGGGCATACCTGTTAGGCAGCAAAATCGCCACGGCGCAAAGCGCAATGGCTAGGCTAAAGATGATGGTGTTGGTTTTGTTCAATCAATCATTCCCAAGCGGCTGCAAGCCCGCGAAAATAGGTGGCATTGGCGGCAAGATCGGGTGACCGTTCATAAACCGCCGAGCCTATTAAAAAGGCGACGTCATTTCCAAAAACCGACCGGATTTCGCCGACGCGCTCCAAGGTTAAACCGCCTGCTGGCACTGGAAAAGCGTCGCGGATTTGATGGAGCTTACATTTTAGTGCGACGTTGATTTCGCGACAGTGTTCCTGGGTTAACGGGAATCGCCCCCCAAACCCAGGAAACACCACCAAGTCAGCACCAGTCATCCTCATCAGCGTTCCAAACAAGGCGCCATGAGAGATTCCGTGATCGGGTGCCAGATAGGCTCCGGCCAAGGCTGGGTGTGCAATTATGGGCAGGCCGGTTTGTTTTGAAATCGCCCTCATGAAATCCCAGCCAGCGACTAGGGGTGAAATTAAGACACCACCTGCCCCAACATCCTTGGCAAATTTGGCCCGGTCCATCATCTGGTCAGCAGGGCCTGTAACGGTTGGACAGTACAGGGTGTTAAAGCCGGTTTCTGAGTTTGCCTGGGCCACAGCCTTGGCACAGGCGGCCACCCGCTCGCGATAGGGGGCAAATGCTTGGTCAGTGATGCCATGGTCGTCTTTGATCAAGTCTAGGCCACCACCAGCAAGGCCACGGGCAAATTGGGCAAGTTCATCGACAGTTCGACCCAAGGGTTTTATGGCACCTATGACTAGGGGCCTGTCGGGAACGCCAATGTGACTGCGTAGGCCTGCGATTCCAAACTTTGGGCCTGCAAAACGGTCGGCCAGCGTTGCAGATGGCAGAATTTCCTTGACTCGAATGCCTTTCTTTAGACTGACGTTGCCGAAAATCACGCTGATTAGCTGGGTGATTTCCAAGCCGATGACGGCACCAGCATAGGAGATGGTCACCTGGAACAAGTCTTCGTCAACCTGGCTAATGTCTACAACGCGCCCCACAACGTTGGTGCTGATAAACGGGTCTGAATACAGTGGAGCTGTGACCTCAACAGTTTGTTCGACGGCTATATCGTGTGCGACTGCCTCGATCTGGTCTTTTATACTTTTGACCAGGTAGATAACGTCGAGACCGTCGCCAAAAGAGGCTGGCATTACCTCACCATTTTTGAAGCCACCGCGGCATTTACAATGCTGGTTGCATCTAGGCCATAGCGTTCAAAAAGATATTCTGGAGAGCCAGGGGCTGCAAAAGTGTCAGCCACACCGACTCTTTTTAAAGGCAAGGGGAGTTGGTCGCCAAGAAGCTCTGCCACGGCTGAGCCTAGGCCACCAGCTGTTAAGTGATTTTCAACAGTTACAACCGCCTTACAGGTGGCGGCAAGATCCAAAATGGCTTGCGAGTCCAGAGGTTTTACAGTTGGACTGTGCAGCACAGATGCTCGGATTCCTTGATCTTCCAAGGCCTTGGCTGCTTTTAGGGTGTTTGAAAGCATCATCCCGGTGGTAACCAGCAAGACATCTTTGCCACCTGCCAGCTGGACGGCCTTTCCAATCTCAAATTTATAGGCCTGGGGGTCAAATAAAACGGGTACTTCCCGACGCATCATCCTGACATAGACTGGGCCATCATATTCTGCAATCGCCGGCACCAGTTGGGTGATCTCAGTGGCGTCGGCTGGGTCAATTACGGTCATTGAAGGCAAGGTGCGCATCAAGGCAAGGTCATCAATAGCCTGATGGGTTGGGCCAAGCCTTGACGTCAAGCCAGGGATCACGCCGACCAGCTTCACGTTGGCGCGATGCATCGCCACTTGGACGCAGACCTGCTCGTATGCTCGGCGGGTCAAGAACACGCCAAAACTGTGGACAAATGGGATGTCACCTTCAAAGGCTAGTCCTGCTGCAATGCCAATCTCGTTTTGCTCGGCGGCACCTACGTTAAAAAAGCGGTCAGGAAATTCGGCTTTGAAACCGTCGATTTCGGTGGAAACACCAAGGTCAGCGCCAAGCACAACGACCTTTGGGTTTGCCTTGCCCAGCGCGATTAAAGCCTGTTTATAAGGGCCATATGCCTCTTGAGGCTGAGGTAGCAAGAGCTTCATACTGCGTCTGTACCTCCTTTCAATTCGGCCATGGCTTGGTTGCGCAAGCCAAGGTCCAGCCGCGCATAGTGAAAGTCTGGATTGCCCTCCATGAAGGAAATGCCCTTCCCTCTGATGGTCCTGCCGATGACGATCCCTGGACGACTTCTGTCGGGCTTGCACAGCTGCTCAAAAGCGGCTGTGACGGCTGCCATGTCGTTTCCATCACATTCGATAACATCCCAATTAAAGGCGCGGTACTTGTCGGCAAGGGGCTCCATGTCCATGACCTCGGAACATGGGCCGTCCACCTGGAAACCGTTGGCGTCTATGCAGGCGACAATGTTACCCAGGCCAAAGTGGGCAGCGCTTGCAACGGCTTCCCAGATCTGGCCTTCGTCTTGCTCGCCATCGGACATAAACACGAAGATCTTGTGGTTTTGTTGGCGTCTTTTGGCGGCCAAGGCCATGCCAACACCAACAGAGAGGGTTTGGCCAAGTGAGCCACCGCTGACTTCAACCCCAGGGACAGTGCCCCTGTGGGTGGCCAATTCCAGGGGCGAGCCTTCGCCTTTGAAGGTCCACAAAAGCTCGCGGTCAAAATAACCACGATCCGCCAAGATCACATAAAGTATCAAGGCATAGTGGCCGGGCGACAGCAAAATCCGGTCGCGATCTGGATGCAGTGGATGCTGCGCACTGCCTTTGGCAAAGCGATAGGCAATGGCAGTCAGCAGGTCGATGCCGGAAAGCGCCTGGGCCAGGTAGGCGCCGCCGGTTTTGTAGGCCACTTCAATCATCAGGTGCCGTAGTTCGTCGGCTTTATCTGTCAATTCATCGAGATTTAGGGGCGTTGCAAAAACGCACTCACCGGTAGAAACACTCATATCAGACACCTGTGGTTGGCAGCCGGAATCAGGCCTTACCATAGACCTTGTCAACGATGGCCGGAATCTTTTTGGCAAAGGCTGGAATCTTTGACAACTCAAACTCCCAAGCGACTCGCGCTTGAAGCTTCTTTGTGGTCAAGGCCTTTGGGAAGTGCAGGTTATGTAGGATCCTGGCGCGTTGCTCCAATTCGACCAGGGCCGCTTCCTGGAATCGAGTAGTCAACTTTTTGGCAAAACTCGGGTTAACCTTAGGTTGCATCCAATCAAACGTCATGGCGTCTCCAAGCAAAACAAGACCCCAGGATTATCAAACGTACCAAGCCATGGTGTCAAACGATGTAAGGTCCAAATTGCCACAAAGGCACCTTGGCCCCGTCCCCCTCCCTGGCCCTGTCCCTGCCCCTGTCCCTGCTACAGATCGTGCTAGTTAGCATGTTCTGATTCCTGATTGTTCGTTCTTTGTGGCGTTTTTCCTCTTCGTTACAGTTTAAAAACATGTCCGGGGGCATCCTTCCGGGCCCAAAATCTCCCGTAGCCACCCCGACTGTCTCTTGGTGACATCGTCCGGGCGAAATATACGATTGCTAACGTGTACGGTCATCCTTTTGGCCCGGACGGGCCGCTGCGCGGCCTTCATGTCAACCAAAAGACGTCGGGTCCCGGCAACTCCCGATAGCGCCCTCCAGGATTGCCCCCGGACCATGTTGCAGGGTGCCCTCTCGACC
>DUVQ01000159.1 GCA_012840965.1 Oligoflexales bacterium
GGTCGAGAGGGCACCCTGCAACATGGTCCGGGGGCAATCCTGGAGGAGTGGCCAGTCGACGCTGCCGGGACCCGACGGTCACTTTTGCGACCATGCGCCGGCTCGGGCGTTGCTAAAGTGACCGTTGGGATGGCACGGCGAGCTGGCTCCCGGAAGGATGCCCCCGGACCATGTTTTACAACTGTAACGAAGAGATCAAACGCCAAACCCAACATACAATCAGGAGCCAGAACATGCTAATTAGCACGATCTGTTGCAGGGACAGGATCAGATCCCGGTCCAGGATCAGCATCACGATCTGGCACACCAAAGCTTGACATACCTGGGCTGAGTCAATTCAATAGGGGTGCTACTGCGCTTGGAGGCGGTTTGAGTAAGCCGAAATTTTATGCTTGGTATTGTAATGGCGACCAGGGCATTGAACTTTCTTGGGCAGATTGCCGGGCCATAGTTTCAGGTCGCAATGCTCGATACAGGGGATTTAGCACTCGCCAAGAGGCCATTGATTGGCTTGAGGGCGGCGCTGTCTATGGAAAGAAAAAGGTCAAAAAGCAGGCCGCCCTCTCAGATTACCCCAAAGATGCCATCTTCTTTGACGCAGGCACCGGACGTGGCAGGGGGACCGAAGTAAACGTCACCGACCGCAAAGGCGTTCCAATCGTCCACTTGGCCAAACCCAAATTTCCCCTAACCGAATTTGGAACAGTCCTTTTGCCAAAAGGAAAAACCAATAATTTCGGCGAATTGCTAGGCTGCTTTTACGCCCTACGCATAGCAAATGCAAACCAGATTAAATCCATCTATGGAGACAGCGACCTTGTAATCTCATACTGGTCCAAAAATTGGGTAAGCGCCGAAAAACGCTCTACCGACCCTGATCTGGCCTTACTAGCAGAGTGGACAGCCAAAGAATTACGCACTTTCAATGCCAACGGCGGCTCTTTAAAGCATATCCCAGGCAGAATCAATCCAGCTGACCTTGGTTTTCATCGCGACTAGAATTCGCAGGATTCCTAACTTACAAACTGATATTTCTATCACTTCGTGTGTCTATCATTGTGGTAGTATGCTCAATGGTTCGATTGTTTTGGGAATTCCCCAAGCTCAGTGATGTTGGCTTTTTTTGGAGGTTTTGTAATGGAAAAAGCTTTGGCATACGCTTTGGAAAAGCGTGAAAGATTTCTTGCTGATTTGATTGAGCTTTTAAAGATTCAAAGCGTCTCGGCCGATCCCCAGCGGGATGCAGAAGTGCGCAGATCAGCTCAGTGGACTGCAGATTTTTTGGCGAAAATCGGCATGGATAACGCCGCGGTCTTGGAAACTGGGGGCCATCCCGCTGTTTATGCAGACTGGTTGCATGCGCCTGGTAAACCTACGATTTTAATCTATGGGCACCACGATGTTCAGCCTGAAGACCCGATTGATAAATGGACTACCCCTCCATTTGACCCCGTGATTTCGGATGGTTACATTCGAGGGCGCGGCACTTCAGACGACAAGGCGCAGTACATGACACACCTGTTTGCGCTGGAGGCGTTGCTTAAAACCAACGGCACGCTCCCGTGCAACATCAAGGTCTTCATCGAGGGCGAAGAAGAAGGCGGCAAGGGCATGACCCACGATTTCGTCAGGGACAATGCCAAGATGCTGGCATGTGACGCAGTTGCCATTTCTGACACCTCCTGGATGTCACCAACGAGGCCTTCAATCGTTTATGCCCTAAGGGGGATTGCCTATTTCGAGATAAATGTTCAAGGGCCAGACAGAGACCTGCACTCCGGTGTTTATGGCGGCATGGTGCAAAACCCGCTTAACGCCGTTGGAAAGCTGATTGCCTCATTCCAGGATGCTGACGGAAATATCCTGGTTGAAGGCCTTTATGACGACGTCGTGAAGCTTACTGCAGAAGAAAGAGCCGAGTTTGCCTCCGTCCAAGAGCCTGAGGATGAGATTGCAGCAGACCTGAAAGTGCCACAGCTGTGGGGCGAGGCTGGCTACACTGCCGTTGAGCGAAACTGGGGGCGTCCTTCCTTTGATGTTCATGGCATTTGGGGTGGCTTTACAGGTGAAGGTTCCAAGACGGTCATCGCAGCAGAAGGGGGTTTTAAGATAAGCTTCAGGTTGGTGGCCAATCAAGAGCCTGAAAAGATTGCCAAACTGGTTGCTGCTCATGTGGAAAAGCACTGTCCGCCAGGTGTGACTGCAACGACCACGTATCTGCATGGTGGCACCCCAGTCATGGTCCCAGCTGACTCAGCCTTTATCCAGGCGGCTGCAGATGCCTTTGAGCAAACTTTTGGAAAGCGCCCAGCCTTGGTTCGTGAAGGGGCGTCAATTCCAATAACAGCTGTCTTTCAGGAAGCGCTGCACGCTCCAGCCATTTTGGTTGGATATGGCCTAAACGAAGACAACATTCACTCTCCAGATGAAAAGTTCAAAGTAGACCACTTCTATGGCGGCATTGATTGCAACCTGCGTTTGTACGAAGCCTTTGCTAAGGTCAAAGTCTAGGGCTAATCAGCTCGTCCGACCGCGTGTCCAGACACAATCGTGAATTTCATTGCAATACTGGCGTAATCTAGGTGGCTGGTGCCCTCCACATCCATGTCTGGTACTAGGAACGAATTGATGTGATTTCGGACGTTATCCTTGATGTAAGGGTAGAACTGGTTCGAGGGAACTCTGTTTAGGGCGGCCAACAGAGAACGCTTATCCAATGCGCCTCCAAGGATTCCTGTTCCACCGGTTATTTTGCCGCCACTCATGCTAACGTCTGCCTCAATCTTTGCCCATTTCAGGACAACCGGCAGCTTGTAGGTCCCAATCATTAGGTAGAAAACCGCCTCATGCTGTTTACCACCTGCTGTTAACTTACCATTTGCAATCTTTGCGTTGTTAAAGGTGTATCTAGGAGCGCACTCACCTATTACGGTTTCACCAAACACATCGTAGTTACAGCCTGCCGTTGTCGGATCACAAGACATTGGCATCGCTTTTTGGCCAAAAAACAGGTTCAGTTCATAGGGGCCAGCACCAGGGCCAGGCTGCTCGTGCTCGAAAAATAGCGCTAAAGTGCCCGAATTTACAGCCGTAAGCAATTGTGGCCCAAACTGGTTGTCTATCAGGAGGGCAAGAGCTGCAAAGGCGTTATCAACACCTCCTTCACAGTTTCTATCCGGGTCCATTTGGATTTTTGGTGAACACGTCGCAGGATTTTCGTCAATATCTAGGGCTGTTCCAGGCCTAGCTGGTCCCTTCAAAAATTCCAGCGTCGCTGCTTTGGAAATCGGATCTGTAAAGTAGCTGATTCCGTGGCACTCGTAGTTTGAGCATTGGTCGTTAAATGTGCACCTGTTATAGTCCTCACACATCAACGTGTTTGGTCTGTAAAAGCACCCAGAAATCGGGTCACATAGGTTGTCTGAACAGTAGTTGCCGTCGTCGCAAATAATTGGGAACCCGGTGCACACTCCCTTGTCATTACAGCTGTCGCCCAAGGTACATACACTGTGGTCATCACATATTTTTCCACTCAGCGGTGTATGGACGCAACCAACGCTAGGTTCGCAACTATCAGCCGTGCATTCATTGTAATCCTCGCAATTTACTGGTGTACCACCAACGCACTGACCGTCGACACACATCTTCCCCTGCAAACAATGGTTACCATCAAAACACTCGCCATGGTTTGGTGGGTTAGAGCAGACCCCATTGCTGCAGAGGTCTAGTGTGCATGGATCGCCATCGCCACAGTCTTTAGGGTCTCCAATACATTCCCCTTCCTCACATCGGTCATTCACAGTACAGGCGTCATTATCATCGCAAGGTCCAGGTTTGGGGGTATAGACGCACCCAACGCCACTTTCACAGTGGACAGTTGTACATGGATTGTCGTTTTCGCAGACGTACGGGGTGTACTGGCATCCAATTCCATCAACACACTCGTCAATGGTGCAGGGATCGCTATCGTCGCAATCCCACCAAGATGACCCAACACATCTACCCGATTGGCATTTGTCAACGAGAGTACATTCGTTACCATCATCACAAGGTGTTCCGTTAGGTAGTGCGAAGTGCCTGCACATGCCTGACTCGCAGACATCTCTGGTGCAAGAATCTCCGTCGTCACAGTCCTTGGGAGTTCCGACACAAACTCCTTCCACGCACCGGTCATTCTCAGTGCATGGGTCTTGGTCATTGCAGCTGTTATTGTTAGGAGTGAAAACGCAGCCCACTTCGGGGAGACAGGAGTCGTTCGTACAGACATTGTCGTCGTTACATAATACCGCCTCTCCAACACACTGGCCGGCTGAGTCACAGACTGTATTTTTTGTACACTTGTTACCATCATCACAAAAGCCAAAATGGGGGACATTTCGGCACACCCCCTGCTCGCACAAGTCAAGTGTACAGGGGTCTCCATCACTACAATCCTTTAAATCGCCAATGCAGACTCCGTTTTCGCAACGATCATTATCGGTGCACGGGTCTTTGTCGTCGCATGTCCCAGTTCTTGGAACATATAAGCATTCGCCGGAGATAGGATCACACGCGTCGGTTGTGCATGGATTGTTGTCATCTGGACACCACTTTGGTGACACTCCTTCACATATTCCACGCCCGTCACATCTGTGTATGTTGTAGCATTTATTATAGCCTTGACACTCAGAATCCTTGGGCAAGTTGGAGTATTGGCAGGCTCCATTTACGCAACGACCACGAACGCACTGAAGTGCAGGTTTGCATATTGGTTCTGCAGTTACACACTGACCGTCCAGTGTACAGATTCCACCAGTGGAACAAGGCGTGGGGTCGTTGCATTCCTCGCCGGCTCGGATCACGAATTCTTCAATCGCCCATGATGGGTTACAAGCCATACAATCATTTTCAGGGTCGACTTCGCCATCTTGGTAGCATACTCCATCGATTAGGCACCAACCCATTAGTAAAACCGTTTTGCAACCTTCATCGGGGTCTTGATAAACCACAGTGCACTCAAGGTCGTCTTCAGGGCACTCCTCCACGTCTGTTTCAGTAGTCTCATCTGGCACTTCGGTGTCCACATCTATATCAGCATCTGGTTCGATCATTTCAGATGTGTCATCCCTAACTTCGACCAGATCTTCATCAGGCGTTAGATCATCGGCTTTGATGTCTAATTCGGTAATTTCAGTATCCTCAATTGTTTCAGGAGTATCGGGGATGTCCTCATGTCGATCCAAGGGTGTGTCTGCGCCCGCATCTTTTGGTACGTCAGTATCAACGTCGGCCTTGGCGTCGATGTCAATAGTGGCGTCTTTTTCAGGTGTTGTGGAGCCTCCACAGGCGATCATAGCTAGTACCGCTGAACCCAGGAGTATTGACCCCAGAACCTTTGAACCGAGAACTAAACGTTTCATAAGACCCTCAAACCGTTCATCGCAGGAATTGTACATGTTTGGTGGCTTTAAAGGAACCGTCTGAAGGCAAAAATGGGGCGGGGCGCGGGGTCTAGGACGCGGGGCAGTTGGGTGGGAGACGTACGTCGTAGTCAACTTTGGGGGATCCTTGCTTGATGTTGATTAGGTAGTTGCCTCGTATGTTTGTGAATTCTGACTTGGATCGCTTTTCATCTGGCCAGAAAACTACGATTTTTTCCACGTCGCAGCTGTCTCCAAGGCCAAAGTGCAGTACCAAATCGTGTTGAATCGCCAAGTGCCCATACCCGCCTCCGACATCTTGCACCTGCGTTATTCCGCCAGCCGTTACCTCGACCCTGGCTCCAATCGCTGCCCTATTTGTGCCTGGCCCTCCTTCAAGCTTGACCTTTAGCCAGTTTCCATGCTGGCCAACCAGATTGCGAAAGATGTGCACCTCAGCTGTGTCGTAGCATCCTTCGTTTGGGTCACATCTTGAACGCCCGTGTCCCAAAGCAACGTCAAGCCCACCATCTCCATCGAAATCTGCGACAGCAACCCCATGAGCTCGGATGTGGTCAATACCAAACTCTACAGGGACCTCGGCAAACGTTGAATCCTCCATTTGCCTAAATAAATAGGCCCTTGTCCCAGGATAGTCAGAACTGCAGATCAATATGTCCTTGCGACCATCGTTATCGAAGTCCAAAACCGCCCCGGTCATGTCTCCAAAGTTCCAGTCAATTCGCCCAGGATCTCGAACTAAACCAGTGGCTTCATTACCAGGTCTGATGAATTTGGGTTCGTCTAAACCATCGTTTAACAGGATTTGGGTCGGATCGGACGTGTCGCCAACGTCCCAGTGTACGATTTCAAAGTTTATCAGGTCCACATGTCCGTCGTTGTTTATATCTGCGCACAGCGTTGTAAAAGTGTTTCCTCCAAGTCGATAGGCGCTGGTGTCGGTGTCATGGTTCCAACGTAGTGCATTTGGATTACTACAGGCAAAGTACGGCGGAGGTTCAGGTACATCTTCACAAAGCTCTGCTTCTGGCACCAGTTTGCAATAGCACTGCGCATTTAGGTTGGTTTTCCAATCGACCTTGTCATCACTGGCAAAACCAGAATTAAAGGACCTGTCAACGTAAGTTATGGTCCCGTCATCGTTGCGTTGTCCCTGCCACAAGCCATTGAAATATCGTCCATAAGCTGATGATAACAACTCTGGAATCCCGTCATTGTTTAGATCGCAGGCCGTCGATCCATAGTCGTTTCTGTGGGCTTTACCGTTTACTCTGGCGCTAATAAAAAACGCCGGTTGAGTTTCAAGCCCCGACTCCAATGTGACGTCGACAAATTTACCGGTGCCATCCCCTTTGTAGAGGCGGTCTTGCTCAGGCCCACCGACACCTGCCCCGTAACCAATCCACAGGTCCAAGAATCCATCCCCATCAAAATCGACGAATGATGCTCCCATAACGGGTGGACGCCAGTCTTCTGAAGGCTTAGGCAAGGGCTGTTCATCGATCAAAGAAAATGAGCCATCTTGACCTCCAAGCATAATCTCAGGCCGGTCGCCTGTGTCCGGTCCGTCTAGGCTGCCACTCAGGCTGACACCTGTATAGGCGTCCAAAAAGCCGTCGTTGTTTACATCACCAAAGACTACAGCATGAGCGACGCGCCCACCTTCACCGTCTCTTACAGCCAAGAAATTGCTGCTCTTGGTCACGTCTTCAAACTGGAAATTTCCCAAGTTTTTTAACAGCCAAGTATATCGAGGGCCTTCATCCCAAGAATCTCTTGCAACGGTATGGCCCCGGACTATCAAATCTGGCAGTCCATCATTGTCAAAATCGACAGAAGAAACCCGTATTCCAGTGACTCCTAAAGTGCGCAAATTTGATCGAGGATTGGCCCCAACTGTGACATTTTCAAAGGCTTTTGTTCCATCAGTCCAGGTGGTGCCAGAATGGCAGATCCTTGGGGGCAAGTCGTCATCAGCTGTTTCGCCCTTAATTTCATCATCAGGTTCGGTGGATTCCAACTGATTATCGTCGGCTGTCGAATCCTTGGTATCAGAGTCTGGTGAGATTTCACCAGTTTCCGAAGGCACATCAGATGAAACGTCTGCATCTGGTCCATTTGGCGAGGATGAAGCGCATGCAAGCAGCGCCAGAGCAAATGTTGTGACGATGGTTAGGCGCATTTTTAAAGCCCCGTGTTATAAGCACTATAGGCTCACCTTTACAGGCAAAGCAGTCAAGCTAAAGAGTCGCAATTTTCAATATTGGTAGGAATTTATGCTTAAACTTTATTTAACGCGAATAATCACTGATACTTTCAGGGCCTTGTTTCTGGAGTAACTTGTGATTCGCTTGGTTTTAGTAGCTTTGCTGGTTTTTGTTGGCAGTGCGGTCAATGCTAAGCCTGGAGTAGACGAGCCCGTAGGCGACTGGTCTTTCAAAACAGACAAGCCTGTCAAGGTGATAGTCGCTGGTGGTTCTGTGGCGGCGTTGTCATTTGGTTTTGGTGCTTATCTGGAGCGTGCTTGTTCCAACATTGAGGTCGTGAACGTTGCAAAGGTTGGGTACAGCGCTTGGGCCGTAATGAAGCGTTTTGAGGCGCAGGTTGTTAAAAACCCTAATGTTGACCCAAAAAAGCAGGAGTCCTGGGTGATTGTATTGGGAGGCCTAAATAGTGTTGGAAATCCTGAAAAAACCAACTATGACATTATGTCTTTGTATACACTTGCCCATCAAAACGGCTTTAAAGTTGTTGGGTTAACCCTTTCCCCTTGGGGAAGTGAGAAGGATAAAAGGTGGGCTGGATTTACAGGAGTTGGGCGCCAAAACAACACCCAAAAGGCGGCAGATTTTGTGATGGGACGTTTGTCTCCAGAGGTTGCTTTGGGAAAATACGCTGAGGGGCGTACTGGGTGGCATGCGTCGGAACTTCCGGATATTGCAGTGGATCTCTATGATTCGCCTTTGCGAGACAAAGATGCCGAGCTGCGGCCTGCAGGTCCTCTTGAGCGGTCTTTTGACAAAGACAAAGACATGCAAAAGTTGATGGCTAAGGTCCCTGAAGGTCAACAAAAAGCTGAACGTGCACGTTTGATAGAACAGGCAAGGGCGCTACCAAGGTGGTATCTTCGACCAGAACTGCATTCGTTCGATCATATCCACCCAAAGAAAGAGGGACACGAAATAATTGCAGGTCAGATTTGCGTCAAGGTCCCAAAATCATGGGGATGTGACTGCAGCAGCCTTAATTTAGGAGATGGAAAATGAACATATTGGTAACTGGGGGGGCTGGATACATTGGCAGCCATACGTGTGTAGTGCTGCTTGAGGCTGGCCACCAGGTCTCGGTGGTAGATAATCTTTCCAACAGTAGTCCAAAGGCGCTTTCGCGTGTGTCAGAAATCACCAAGAAAAATCTCGACTTCCACGAAGTAGATCTTTTAGATGCAGATGCCCTTGATCGTGTCTTTGCTGCAACCAGATTTGATGCCGTTATTCACTTTGCAGGTTTAAAGGCGGTAGGTGAGTCAGTTGCGAAGCCCATTTTGTACTATAAAAACAACGTGGTAGGGACTTTAAACCTGATTGAAGCAATGGAGCGTCATGGCGTAAAGACGCTGGTGTTCTCATCATCTGCAACCGTTTATGGTGCTCCAGATAAAGTGCCCATAACGGAAGATTTTCCATTAAAACCAACTAATCCTTATGGGCAGACCAAGTTTCAGATTGAACAGATTCTGCGGGATCTCCATAACGCGGATCCTAGTTGGCGGATTTCGATGCTTCGCTATTTCAATCCTGTTGGCGCTCATCCGAGTGGTAAAATTGGCGAAGACCCCAATGGAATACCAAATAATTTAGTGCCTTACATTACCCAGGTTGCAGTTGGGCGCTTGCCAAAGGTTCGGGTGTTTGGAAATGACTGGCCTACTTCAGATGGTACTGGCGTCAGGGATTACATTCATGTGGTAGATTTGGCGCTGGGGCACCTGCATGCTTTAAAACATCTGGAAAATAATGTTGGGATTCACGTGTTTAACCTGGGGACAGGTAAGGGTAGTAGCGTGCTTGAGGTGATAAGGGCGTGTGAAAAGGCCGCTGGACGTGAGATTGCCTTTGAAGTCGTTGATCGCAGACCTGGGGACATAGCCGAGTGTTACGCAAACCCAGAATTGGCTGAAAAGGCGCTTGAGTGGCGGGCCACCCACAGTCTTGAGCAGATGTGTGCAGATTCCTGGCGATGGCAGTCTGATAATCCTCAAGGATATTGATCGCGGACAATAAATGTCTTAATTCTCCGTGTTGCCCTTGACTAAGCAGGTTCTGGACTACATCTTAGGCAAGCTTCGCTTGCTGATAAACAGCAAAAGAATGCAGTTGAAGCCTATACTTTTGGAGGATTTTAATGCGTTATTTTAAAGTTTTTATGGTTGTGGCCGTTGCTCTTGGGGCCGTTGCATGCTCTGATCCGGCTAAGGATCTACCAAAGGCCGCTATTGAGGCCAACAAGAAGCCAGTAACTGTTGAGCAGGTCGCTGCGACTGACGGTAAGCTGGTTTATAGTATCAATGGGGATAATTCCAAGCTTGAGTGGACTGGTTCAAAGGTTACCGGCAAACATGACGGCGGTTTTAAAAAGTTCAAAGGAACTGCTGAGACCCCAACTGGTAAAGTCGAACATCTAAAGCTTGCAGTTGAGATTGACATAGCGTCACTGTACTCAGATGACGAAAAGCTGACAGCTCACCTGCTGTCCAAGGACTTCTTTGGTGTTGAGACGAATCCTACAGCTTCATTTCTGTCGACTGTTGTCGCAAAGGGTGAAGGCGACAACTGGAATGTAAGTGGCAGTCTTGAGTTAAATAATCATGTTCAGCACATTACATTCCCGGCCACCATTGGGATTAGCCCTGAAGGCTTGAAGGTCAAGGCGGCTTTTTCCATTAATCGCAAGGATTTTGGGATGAGTTATCCTGGCATTCCTGACAACCTGATCCGCGATGACGTTGCTATCCGCATTGATGTAAACGCTTCATTAGTCGAGTAGTTGTTTTAACAAACTCTGACCCCACGATTTTGCCGCCAAATCTCTTTTCCCGACCTTTCAAGATTAGCCATTAATAGAAAAGGCCTTATATAGCCAGCCTTTGACATCCATTGGGTTGGAATTTGTCTCAAAAGGCTTGCAACTTTGGGCAGGTGGTGCTAAAAGCCTACTTGCCGGGATGGGGCGGCGTGATGTTTTCCCAACCCCGCCAGGTCCGGAAGGAAGCAACGGTAAGATTCGTTGCGGGTGTCCTGTCCCGGTATTTTTTCTGCCCTTTTTCTTCACGGAATTCAGATGTCGTATCAAGTTATTGCTCGGAAATGGCGCCCGCAGACTTTTGAAGATATTGTTGGACAAGAGCACATTGTAACGACGCTTAAAAATTCCATCACTTCTGGGCGCGTTCATCATGCCTTTTTGTTTACTGGCATTCGGGGAATTGGCAAAACCACGGCTGCGCGAGTTCTGGCCAAGGCGCTTAATTGTGTAAATGGCCCGACTCCACAACCATGCAACGAGTGTGAGGCGTGCCGTGAGATTACTGAGGGGCGCTCGCTTGACGTCAAGGAAATAGACGGTGCCTCCAACAGAGGCATCGACAGTATCCGCGACCTGCGGGAAGGGGTTGCCTTTGCTTCCACAAGGGATCGTTACAAGGTCTACATAATCGACGAAGTTCATATGTTGACCAACGAGGCCTTTAACGCGCTTTTGAAAACGCTCGAAGAGCCGCCACCGCACGTTGTTTTTATCTTTGCAACTACCGAGTTGCATAAAGTTCCTGCAACTATCGCTTCAAGGTGCCAGGTTTTTGAATTCAGGCGAGCTTCATTACAGGTGTTGGCTCGTCATCTGGAGCATATTGCAGCGGGTGAGGGTGTCACAGTTGAACCTGATGCCATGCGATTGGTTGCCAGAGAGGCTGATGGAAGCGTTAGAGATGGTTGCAGCCTGCTTGACCAGGTGATTTCCTTTGCTGGTAACAATATTCGAGTCGACGACGTGGCGGCCGTTTTGCGCACAGGTAACAGGGGTATCTTTGAAAACCTGTTGACTGCAATTTTGGCAGGGGATTCTGCCACTGCTTTGAAGGTGTTTGTGCAAACCCAAGAAAGGGGGCTGCCTGCGCGTCAGGTGCTGGCTGATTTGGCCAGGTTTTTGTCCGAGTGCATCAAGGTGAATGTTTTAGGCCAGCAATCTGCGCTTGAGACTGGATTGACTGATGCTGAAATAAAACAGATGGTTAGCCTTAGCAGTGGCCGTTCCGTTGATTATTTGGCTGTTTTGCTGAACATGCTTGTGGACGCCTCTGACAGGGCCGCAGATTCAAGGAGTCCAGAGCTTTTGGCTCAGGCAGCAGTGGTTCAGGCCAGTCGAATGGATTCGCTGACTGGCATTGAAAACATGATTTCCAGGCTTGAAGACCTGATGACAGGGGCGGGTAATCTTGCTTCAAAGGCAACTTCTTCCAATGTTTCGCCTGCTTATGCAAGTAATCCAGCTCCTAGGGTTGCTCCACCACCACAGCCAAAACCTAGCATGGGGCCAGCTGCCCAAGCTGCTGCTAGATTGCATGCTATAGCTGGAGTTTCAGTTGATACAGCGCCTGCTAGTCATGATGTACAGCAGTCTCAAGCTCCTGCGTCACCTGAACCGAATCAGGATTTACTGGAGCGTGAAAGTAAGGCAACCCGCTTGATTTTAAATGACCCTGTAGTCAATCGTCTGACGGAACTTATGCCATTTGAAATCGTTGATACCAAACTTGAAGGCTGATTTATTTAAACACTGGAGTTAAAACGAATGAGCGCGGTGCTGCCATCCGCTGTTGTAAGTCTGATTAATGAGCTTAGAAAGCTTCCTGGAGTTGGTGAGAAAACTGCCACCAGATATGTTTTAAACCTGATGTTGCGTGGACCTGAGGGGGTTGAGGCTTTAAGTGAGGCCTTAGCCAGTGTTTCGGCGCAGGTAACCCCTTGTCGCGAATGTGGATTCTTGGCAGATGGTGAGCTGTGTGTGCTTTGCCTTGACGAGCTAAGGGATCCAAGTGTTATTTGCGTCATTGAGGGGATTGCGGATCTAGTATCCTTTGAAAAGATAGGTGAATTTAGGGGAAGGTATCACATATTAGGTGGTGCGATTTCAGCTTTGAGGGGAATTGGCCCAGACAAGCTTCGAATAGCTGAACTTGTAAACCGGGTGAAGGCTGGTGGTATCAAGGAAGTGATAGTTGCCACTTCCGCGGATGCGGAGGGTGAAACTACCGCCTTGTATATTCGTAAAACTTTGGAGCCTTATGGCGTTAGAGTGACTAGGCCTGCAACAGGCATTCCAATGGGGTCTTCAATTGAATTTTTGGATGCTGTCACGTTAATGAGGGCTCTGAAAGGGCGCAAGGAACTGTAAGTTATTGCTTGCTAATTCTGTAATCAACTCCCTTAACTTCCAAGAAATCACACATCTCGATTAGGCGCGAATAGATCCTTTCTTGGACCTCGTCAACCAGGCGCCTTCTTTTAACATTTTGACTCTGTCCAGCTGTCTCTATAGCAAGATTTGTTGTGATAAGCATGGTTTTTCGTGAGTTATATCTGCGACTTATCAGTTGATCTAAAACGCTTAGCTCCCAGGCTGTCATTGGCCGTTTGCCCATTTCATCAATGGCCAAGACATCAACTGAAGCCAGCGAGTTCATGATGTCGCCATCGCCTTTATCGTCATTCCAACTGCTTTTTAGCATGTCTAGCAGGTTGAAGAAGTCGACGAAACGCACAGTTTTGTTCAGTTCAAGTCCAAGATGGCGAAGCAGCCCACAAATCAGATGCGTCTTGCCGACTCCTGGAATTCCGGACAACAAAAGCCCCTTGGCACCAGGTTCATATGCCTGGCGATAGCGATTAAAGTGCATCTTGATTTTTGCTTGATTACCAGCCAGTTCTTCGTAATTTTCCAACGTCGAACGATGGAATCTGGCAGGGATCTGAGCCTCGTTAAATTTCTCGATTCGTTTACGCAGTTGTATGCACCCACATGGGCGAGTAACCGGTGGGGTGACCGAGTAATCGATGGAAAACCTGGTGTCGTCGCACACTGGACATGGAATCTGGCAGTCACAGACCCTAGCTACTGCCATTTCGCCCTCTGGGGCAACTAAGTAGCCTGTATCAGCACACTTTACACAGTCCATCTTTAATCATCCTCCCAATCGAGGCAGGCGTTTACCAGGCCAGTATAGCCAATTAATTGCTGGGCATGCAGACGAATCTGTGCTTTTTCAAGCTCCTTTAAAGCCTCAAAGCCAACACCACGCATTTGGGCCGCTTTCAAGACGGATTTCATGGAATCTCGCCATTCATAATTTCCGTGATTATCAAGCAATTCCAAGGCTAGCCAGTCGTCAAGTTCCCCAATTAGTTCGACTGCAGACTGGCTTTGTGGCCTGTTTTCAAGCTTTGTTATTGCTTTAGAAAAAAGGGCTTTAGCTTTTGAATTTTGAGCCTGGTCATTCCACTTGGACAACACATTTATCGCCGCCTGTATCATGTCCACAGGTTTAATCACAGGCTCGGACGCAATCCCAAGCCCCATCATCTTTGCCCGCTTCCAGGTCTCAAATTCGGTTTCTACAAACGTTCGGTAGTACTTTAAAACACCAGGAAGTGGTTGACTAGGAGCGGCGGTTGCCAAAAACCGCTGGATGCCATCGGCTATACCTTTGCGCACAACCTCGACTGGAACTCCGCGCTTTTCCCAGTCCTTGGTGATTTCAACGTCACTTGGTCTTAAGGCTAACCCTTGCTGGACTGTTTCAAGGAAAAATGACTCGATCTGTTCAAGGAAAGGGCGCTCATCAGTTGACATGTCAAACAGGTATCCAAGTCAGGTATATCTCAGGAATTAAATATCCAAGTTGCGTACGGTGTGTGCGTTTTGATTAATGAATTCGCGACGTGGCTCAACAGCGTCACCCATCAACAAAACAAACATGGCGTCGGCTTCAACCACGTCCTCAATAGTGACCTTCAGCAAAGTACGAGCTGCAGGATCCATTGTAGTTTCCCACAGCTGGCCAGGATTCATTTCTCCCAAACCTTTGTAGCGTTGCATCGATAGGCCCTTTTGGCCCTTTGCCATCACCTTTTCCAAAAGCTCTTCGGGGGAGCGAACCTCTGTGGTGGACTCCCCTTCCGTCACGGCATAGGGCCACGCTGCAACTTTACGAAGCTCAGCGTATCCACGACGCACTTGCACAACTTCTGGCCGTAGTAAATATGCTGTAGAAATGGTTGTCACGCGATCTTGACCGTGTTTTCGGCTAGTCACCCGTAACATTCTTGCATCATATTCTTCGTCTCTTACGACTTCGTAAGTCGGCTCCTCGGCATCTGGGTGGAACTCAGCCATATACTTGGTTATTCGTTTCTTCAAAGCCTCGATTCGGTCCATGCTGCGAAGGTCCTCTGGCCCCATGTCTTGGCCCCAGAAGCAGGCTTGGATAATCCGGCTATCAGCCCTAAGCTCAATTGAGGTTCGATAGCGGTCGATTAAAGAGACCTTCTGCAGGTAATTTTGAAGCTCACTGGGAGCCAAAGGCATCAGTTGACCAGACGGGACAACATCAATTCCGTCGACGCCGCTGGTAAGCAAGAACTCTTCAAGCGCCTTTTCATCCCTTAAGTACATCTCGCTGCGCCCTTTCTTTACCTTGAAAAGCGGTGGCTGGGCAATGTACACATAGCCACGTTCAATGGCTTCAGGCATGTGTCTGAAGAAGAAAGTCAGCAATAGGGTGCGAATGTGCAAACCGTCGACGTCAGCATCGGTCATGATGATGATTTTGTGATATCTGATTTTGTCGATATCGAAATCATCTCGGCTGCTTTCGGGCCCAGAGTCGTCTTTTCCAACTCGGCCGCCAATACGAATCCCGGCGCCTAGCGCCGTTATCAGCGTGACAATTGCGTCACTGCTTAAAAGCTTGTCAGGCTGGGCCTTTAGGACGTTCAGAATCTTGCCACGCAAAGGCAATACTGCCTGGGTGGCTCTGTCTCGTCCTTGCTTTGCAGAGCCTCCTGCTGAGTCACCTTCGACGATGTAAAGTTCGGATTTTGCAGGGTCTTTTTCCTGACAGTCAGCCAGTTTTCCTGGTAGTGAGGCGCCGTCCAAAACTCCTTTACGACGTACCACGTCCCTAGCTTTACGGGCGGCATCCCTTGCCCTGGCAGCATTTACAGCCTCGGAGACAATGGCCTTCGCAACGGCGGGATTTCGCTCGAAAAAGTCGGCCAAGCCTTCGTTGACCGCACTTTCAACAGCGCCTTTTACTTCCGAGGAAACCAGTTTGTCCTTGGTCTGAGAACTGAA
The DNA here is from genome assembly GCA_012840965.1 of Oligoflexales bacterium. Classification (GTDB taxonomy): domain Bacteria; phylum Myxococcota_A; class UBA9042; order DTJE01; family DTJE01; genus DUVQ01. Next base: position 15,831 of record DUVQ01000159.1, read on the forward strand.
TTTTGGGTCGTGAACTTTAAGGGATAAAACCACTGTCAAGCCTTCGCGAACGTCTTCTCCGGCCAGCGTTCCCTTAAAGTTCTTAAGCAGACCTTCCGCATCCGCGTAGTTGTTGATTGTCCTAGTAAGAGCAGCTCTGAAGCCGGCCACATGCGTACCACCATCGCGGTTAATGATGGTGTTGGTAAAGCAGTACATCGTTTCGTGGTAGGTCTCCTTGCTCCACTGCATCGCGACCTCGACACCCACGTCATCCTTAACCGAGTTGATGTAAATGGGCTTGTCGTGGACTACCACTTTATTTCGGTTCAGATGCTCAACAAAGCTGACAATACCGCCTTCGAAGTGAAACAGGTGGTGGCGATCTTCAACCCGTTCGTCAGTTATGGCGATCTTCAGCCCTGGATTCAGATATGACAACTCACGCAATCGCTGGGACAGAGTGTCAAAGTTGAACTCTGTGTTGCTAAAAACGGTGGTGTCAGGCTGGAAAGTGATTTTTGTGCCGGTGCGATTTGTGTTACCAATCCTTTCCAGAGGGGCCTGCGGGACTCCTTTCACGTATTCTTGAGCAAATACACCGCTTTCCCTGCGAATCTCCATTCTCAAGTGCTCGGAAAGCGCGTTGACGACAGACACACCAACGCCATGCAGACCGCCTGACACCTTGTAGGAGTCGTGGTCGAACTTTCCACCAGCGTGAAGTTCCGTCATAACGACTTCGGCGGCTGACTTGCCGGATTCATGTGTTCCTACTGGGATGCCTCGACCGTTATCTTCAACGGTTACCGCACCACCATCATGGATGATGACGTCGATACGATTGCAAAAACCTGCCAACGCCTCGTCGATCGAGTTGTCTACCACCTCGTAAACCATGTGGTGGAGCCCTGAACCATCGTCGGTATCTCCAATGTACATACCAGGACGAGTTCTGACTGCTTCTAGGCCTTTTAAGACCTTGATACTTTCGGTTGTGTATTCGCTTACGCCATTAAAAATGGAGCTTTGTTTCAATCCTGAATTCTGGTCGTCTTGAGTCATTTTTCCCTTCCAAAAGTGGAGTGGACCGGTGGTCCTAAAAGTCGCAGCATTATAATCGGAATTAGGTGATTTGTAAATCAGGTTCGCGATGTGTTATACCCAAAAACTGGTGTTGATCCAGACCACATGTTTTGTTGTTAAAAAGGCTGGTTGATAAGGATTTCATGATGCAATACAGACGCTTGGGAAAGACGGGTTTTGATGTTTCAGTGATTGCCTTTGGTGCTTGGGCCATTGGTGGGGCAGATTGGGGAAAAGTTGATGATCGGGACTCCATCAAGGCGATACACAGGTCTTTGGACTTGGGTGTCAATCTTTTTGACACCGCGCCTTTATATGGTAACGGGCATGCCGAGAGCGTCTTGGGAAAGGCGCTTGAGGGTGTGTCTCAAAAGGTCATTATCGCGACCAAATGTGGCCCTATAGAAGTAAGACCTGGACTTTTAAGGTTTGATTTAAGCCGCGAGGGTTTGATTTCTCAGGTCGATGACAGCCTTAGACGCCTTAAAGTAGACAGAATCGACCTGTTACAGGTTCATTGGTATGAGGCTGGGTGGCCTATTGAAGAAACCATGGGCCATCTGGCGGAATTCGTTAAGGCTGGTAAGGTGGCCGCCATTGGGGTGTCGAACTTTTTACCAGCCGAGCTTAATAAAGCCGCGGATACTGGAGTGGCAGCCTCGCTGCAGCCTCCATACAATCTGTTTCGCCGTGATATTGAAGAGGAAATCCTGCCCATATGCATTGCGCGTGACCTTGGGGTTTTAGTCTATGAGCCACTTGCAAGGGGGCTACTCACTGGCAAGTTTACACCTGACCATCAATTTGACCCAAAAGACATAAGGGCGACAGATCCACGTTTCAAGATGCCTGCTTTTGAGCGCTATATTGCTGCAACAAATCGGGTTGCTAAGATAGCGAAATCATTTGGGGTTACTGCTGGACAGATTGCAATTGCATGGGTTTTAGCAAAAAAAGGCGTGACAACTGCGCTTTGTGGTGCGAAAACTGCTTTACAGGCCGTTGAAAACATCAAGGCCGCAGATATCGAACTGGATTCGGAGATTTTGGCCCGCTTGGAGCAGGCTGCTTCTTTGTGAGCCTAGTGCTAGTTTGGAGATTCGATGTACCTGTTGTTATCGCTTCTGGTGATCGCCGCTATCTTTTCGGCTCGCGTTAGTTCCAAGTTTGGCATGCCGATGCTAATTGCGTTTTTGGGCATTGGTATGATTGTTGGTTCTGATGGCTTGGCGTTAATTGAATTCAATAATGCGGAACTAGCTAGGCGTGTAGGCGATTTACTTCTGATTTTCATAATCTTTGATGGTGGCTTTCAAACTAAGCGCGCAATCTTCAAGTCTGTTAAAGGGCCAGCTTTAACCCTTGCAACCTTTGGGGTAATCGTCACCGCCGCTGTTTTGGGTGGGATGATTCATCTGATAACCAAGTTGGATTTGCTTACATCGATGATGATTGGCTCGATTCTTTCATCAACTGATGCTGCCGCAGTCATCATGGCTACCAGGCAGACCCCTATACGCAGGAACTTGGCGACCACTTTGGATGTTGAGTCTGCTGCTAACGACCCAATGGCAATTCTGCTGACTACCACCTTCATTGCCGCTATTAAGGGGCAAGATGGTTCAGGGTGGCTTCCATTGACCTTGGGCCTTATCTGGAGCTTTGTTGCAGGGGTTGGTATTGGGTGGGTAACTTGTAAAATTGGGCGCTTTTTGTTTGACAGGCTGGAGTCTGAAAATCGTGGGCACTACTTTGTACTTGGGATTACAGTGCCTTTGTTGGCGTACGGTGGTGCTGAAGCTATTAATGCGAATGGAATCATCGCGGTTTTCTTTGGTGGTTATTGGTTTGGTAATACTGACTTTACCTTCAAACGTGGTGTTGGTCATTTTCTTGATGGTGTTGCCTCTTTTTCAAATGTTGCCTTGTTCTTGATGTTGGGAGTTTTAGCGAATCCTAGTGGCTTTAGTGGGATTTGGCCACAGGCTGTCTTGATTTCCGTCTTGATGATCCTGGTTGCTAGGCCAGTGGCAGTTTTGCTTTCTACGGCCTTCTTCAAGTTTGACTGGCGTGAACGCAGCTTTTTGATTTGGGGTGGGATCAAGGGGGCTGTTCCTATCGTTTTGGCAACGTATCCGGCAGCTAATGGTCTGGATCCTGATGGACATGTGTTTAGTATTGTTTTCTTTGCAGTTTTGATGACGTGTCTGCTTCAGGGAACAACCATGGGGCCGATGGCAAAATTGCTGAAGCTGACGGTGCCGCTAAAGAAAAAGGCTCCCTACACAGTTGAGCTGTATGCCACCAAACGTTGTGATACAGACCTTTTTGAGGTTCACATTGATGAAGGTGCAGTTTCAATCGGTAAGCTTATTAAGGACCTGCAATTACCATCAAACGTTTTAATAAGCTCTATCGTTCGAGAAGATAAAATCATGGCTCCAAGAGGCGACACCATGATAGAGCTTGGTGACGTGTTGTTCCTGCTGTCACCTGTCAAATCAATCGAAGAGGTGACCGCCCAACTGACCAGCCCGGATGACGACGAGGATCCTGTTCCAGCCTGAGCCTGCTACAGATCGTGCTAACTTGTCTGTTTTTGCTCCTGATGTTTGTTGGGCATTGGCGTTTTTCCTCTTCGTTGTAGTGGTAAAACATGTCCGTGGGCATCCTTCCGGGCCCAAAATCTCCCGTAGCCAGCCCGACTGTCGGCAACTCCCGATAGCGCCCTCCAGGATTGCCCCCGGACCATGTTGCTGGGTGCCCTCTCGACCTTCTTTTAGCTCCAGATCCTTTAGATTAGCACGATCATCTCCACGTTTCTGGCCCTGCAGCAGATCCAGCTAATTTGTCTGCTCTGGTTCCTGATTGTTTGTTCTTTTTGGCGTTTTATCTCTTCGTTACAGTTTAAAAACATGTCCGGGGGCATCCTTCCGGGCCCAAAATCTCCCGTAGCCA
>DUVQ01000160.1 GCA_012840965.1 Oligoflexales bacterium
ATCCTTCCGGACCCAAAATCTCCCGTAGCCACCCCGACTGTCTCTTAGTGACATCGTCCGGGCGAAAGCCGCCATGAATGGCGGCGGTGTTTATGCCCGGACGGGCCGCTGCGCGGCCTTCATGTCAGCTAAGAGACGTCGGGTCCCGGCAACTCCCGATAGCGCCCTCCAGGATTGCCCCCGGACCATGTTGCTGGGTGCCCTCTCAACCGCCTTTTTAGCTCCAGATCCTGCTAATCAGCACAACCATCCCATGTCCCTGCCCCTGTCCCAGTATTGCGAATTTTGTATTAAGCGAGGTTTAAATTGGGCGCCCCAACAAGACCGTCGAAGACATAGCGTGAAACCCTTGATAACAAGGTGGGCGTCACGGTACCTGCTTTAGGCTTCTCGGTAAATGTCCGAGCCTGCTCACCACAGGCAGAGGCAACTCCCGGTTTCACGAACAAGGATTCAGCCGAGAAAAAGCCCACGTCGAATCCAGCAGGGCGCCGAGTTAGATTGTAGCCAAGTGGGTTTTTAAATACAAACGAGCTTTTGCTTTTTTGGACTGGAATCGTCTTTTTATCATGTTTTTTGGGTAATCCAGCTGAAAAGCGCCACATTTGGCGCCGTTTAGGCTAAAATACGCCCGCCAAATCCGCTGGTATGCGGAATTCTGATATAAGGAGGGTTCGATGTACAAGGTCGTGCTGCTGAGACATGGAGAAAGCACTTGGAACAAGGAAAATCGCTTCACTGGCTGGACCGATGTGGACCTGTCAGAAAAGGGTCTTATTGAAGCAAGCAGAGCTGGGGAAACGTTAAAAGCAGAAGGTTATGAATTTGATGTGGCCTTTACCTCGGTTTTGAAACGAGCCATTAGAACCTTATGGATCACGCTGGATAAGCTTGATTTGATGTGGATACCTGTGATTAGGTCTTGGCGCCTTAACGAGCGTCATTATGGGGCCCTGCAGGGACTGAACAAGGCTGAAACGGCCGAAAAACATGGTGAGGAGCAGGTGAAAATCTGGCGTCGTAGCTACGACATTCCCCCTCCTGCGCTTGAAAAAGATGACCCTAGGTATCCTGGTAATGACCCAAGATATGGCAGCTTGACCGAGGGAGCCTTGCCTCAAACAGAGGCTCTGGTAGATACCGTGGCTCGGTTTTTGCCTTTCTGGCATGATTCCATCGCTCCTGCCATCTTGTCTGGGAAGCGCGTACTGATAGCGGCTCACGGCAACAGCCTGAGGGCGCTGGTGCAATACCTGGATAACATGAGCAAAGAAGAGATTATTGCCTTGAATATCCCAACTGGAATTCCGCTTGTTTATGAACTGGACAAGAACTTGAAGCCAATTAGGCACTATTATCTTGGAGACCCAGAAGTGATTGCAGCCCAAATTGAGGCAGTTAAAAACCAGGGTAAAAAGGCCTAATGTTCGATTTCGCACACTGCGGTGCGAATTAGCACACTTCTGACGCCTGTGATTATTCCGTCAACGAGTCATTTTCAATGAAGCATCAGGAACTTACGCATGCGCCAACTTTAGGCATGCTTGTTGCTTTCTAAATTGGCAAGGTGGGACTAGTATTGTCCACCTTAGAAACTGATAAGGAGGGTTTCAATGAGACTGCGAACTGTTGGAAGAATGTTGGCTGTTGTGGTGGCGTTAGCTGCGTTTTCAGGAACCGCGCATGCTGAAACTGCAGCCGAGATCTTGGTAAAGATGGACAAAACAGTAAATGGGTTTGATGACCAGTTCATGGACAACACCATGACCATCATCAATATTGATGGAAGCAAGAAGTCCTATAGATTCAGCATCTTGCAAAAAGGCGAAAAACGACTGATTCGTTTTTCCACTGGTGAAATGAAGGGAATGGCAAACCTTATTGAAGGGGCTGGACGGGTTTATGCGTATCTTCCTGGACAAAAGAAGGTCCGACGTGTTTCAGCTCATAACATGCAGCAATCATTTGCAGGTTCAGACTTTAGCAACGATGACATGGCCTTTACATCTTGGCCTGGAAACTATACCGCCGAGATAAAATCTCAAGACGACAACTATTGGATTTTGACCTGCACTGCTATTCCAGGAAAGAGCGCCCCATATCCAGCTGCAGAGGCCAAAGTTAAAAAAGGAACTTACCAACTTGACGCTTATACTTTCTTTGATGAAGCTGGAAAACCAATTAAATCCTTTGAAAACAGTGACCTCACCGATTTTGGTGGCGGGTTGATGCGTAATAAAACCATTTTGGTTACTGACCTTAGAACCGGCCACAAAACTCAGTTGGAGATCCACGAATTCAAGGTCAACCAAAAAGTTCCAGACAGCAAATTCACCCAACGAGAACTTGAGTGGGGACGCTAATGAAGCATAAAACTACGCTGCTTTTGGCAGGTGTCATTTTGCTGGCGTCCGGATCCGCCAAGGCGAACTGGGCTGAGATGATCAGTCTGTCTGGTTCGCTGGAATCCGACGTTCGATTTATTACCGACAACTGGAGGGGGGCAAAAAAGGGCCAGGGGTACGAGTTCGAGATGAACCGTAACGATATCAACCTTCGCCTTCGTGCAGACCCAACTGAAAGGGTTCAGGCAGTTGTTGACACGCGACTTCGTTTTTTTGGATTCAATGAGGCTGCGACCCTGCCAGAGCTGATAAGCCGTGAAAGGATTGACCCGTTTTCGTTCCAGCTTACCGAGGCTTATGTAGCGGTGCGAGGAGTGCCTTGGTCGAAAATGGACATAAAGATTGGGCGAATGATCCAGACTTGGGGTACAGTGGACATGTTTAATCCAACGGATAACCTAAACGCACGGGATTTTTCAGATCCATTGAATTTCATGGATAAAGTTCCCAATCAAATGCTTGAAATCGACATTTATCCCACAGATTGGTTGACCCTTCAGGCGGTGTGGGTACCAACTTTTAAACCGGCTCAGTTGCCACCTTCTGCTGTGCTTGGATTTGCCCTGGAGTATGACGATAACGGATGTGTGGCAGGATTTCCGGCACCACCTTTAGACGCTGACGGACGTGCTGTGTTGGGCAGTTTGTTTAGCGCAGACGGTCCGTTTGGGATTGATCTTGATTTGTGCAGACTCAATTTTGCAAATCCAGAAGTCAGGACAGTCATGCCAAAAGCAGGAATCAGTAATTCCCAGGCTGCCGCTAGGGCTAAGTTCCAAGCGGGGCCTGTGGACTTCAGCCTGTCTTACTACTACGGACGATTCAAGTTCCCAGTGGCCTATACAGCAGTTGCGGACGTAATGTCTCCAGGCGGTAAAACCAGCGGTTTTGTTACCGATTCCAAGACAATTGACCCCAAAAAGTACAACGTGAAGTACGTTGCTGAGGTCATGTATCCAAGAATGCAGGTAATTGGGGCAGATTTCGCCTATTCGTCGGACAATCCGTGGGTTCCTGGATTCAAAGCGGAAGCGGCGTTGATTCTTCCTGAGAAAGTGGACTTTGGGATGTCGGCCTTCTTAGACGGTGAAAAGCTGGATTTGGGTAAAGACCCTGCAAATCCCATGAGAACTATAACCTCGACAAATGGCTCAGGAAAACCCTTTGTAAAGGCAACCGTTGGAGTAGATTGGAGTTATTCAGACATCTTTTACATTAACCTGATGTATGTCTATGGATTTTTTGATGAATTCAATGACCGATTTGGACTTCATCACTTTTTTGTGGGAGCCACTGAATTTAAATTCCTGCAAAGTGAGCTTCAGATCAGAATGTCATCAGTGTTAGATATGACTGACCTGTCAGCGATGATTTACCCCCAACTGACCTGGATTGTGGCTCCTGCGGTTGAGCTTAGTTTTGGTTATATGCACTTCTTTGGAGACACGTCTCCAAGGGATCCTTTGGACTTTGCCACAAAATCTAGGTTCGGCCAAAAGGCAACAGGTCGCAACGTCGCCTTTATGAAGGCAAAAGTGACGTTTTAGGGTATAGTCTTTGAGTCACTCAGGTCTCAAAGTTATCGAACAGGGGATTATTGATGAGAACACTCATTAGCATGATATTGGTTGTTGCCTTAAGCACGTTGGTTGCCTGCGGTTGGCATTCTGATGGGGGTAAGACGCTGGAAGAACGCTATCCTCATGACGACGGGATGCCCACTCCAAAGGACACTCAGGAACCTAAGGATGTGAGCAACGAGCCTGATGATAACAAGCCTGACGATTCTGAAAGCGCATCTGACGATTCTGAAAGCGGATCTGATGATTCAGGGGGGCGTCCACAACTCGACTGCAGTGATGGACAACCTGCCGTTTTCTTTGGCCAATGGGCCGTTGAATTGGTTCAGCATGGTACCTTTTCACCCCTTGGGTCTCCACTTGAGCTTACAATCACAGACCATTTCATTGTCAAAACTGATACAAATGGATTTCACTGGGAATTTTGTGATGAAAAACTCTTAGTCGACAATGACGGTGACTTTGATACCTTCGTGACAGTAATTCCAGAAGCATTGAAAAAGGCGCCTAAGACGGGAATTTCCGCTGTTTCTGCCGAATGTAACAGGATCCCTCCACAGACGATTAAATGGACATGGGGTCTTGAAGATCCAAACGTAAATCCGCTACCAACCGAAGATGAACTTGAAGGGCACTGGGACCAGGATAATGATGGAAATCCTGGCGTTACACTTAGCGTTGAAAGCCCGATAGCAGGACAACGATACCTTGCAAGGCGAATCACCTTTAACCTGTTTGATTCCTCGTCTGGCGAAGACAGCTGGGAAGGAATCCTTGACTTTCAGATTGAGGAATCTGGACTAGGAGCTAGTAGTGCTATGTTAAAGGCAGTAGTTCCTATCACCCAGAATCACATGAAAACCTCGACTTATCGCGTTTATAGAACTGACGCCACTGATTGTGCCAGCCTGATGTCTTCCAAGTAGCACCGGAGTATTAAGATGACAAGCTCCAGTTCCAAACCTAAGCGATGGGATTTATTCGTCTCCATGCTTGTAAAAAACAGGCTCTTTGTGGGCTTAGCGGCTGTGGTCATCACAGCTCTGTCGATAGCAGGTATGCCAACCATCCAGTCGTCTGCTGACCCGACCTCATATTTGCCAGCCAGTCTTGAGGATGTTCAGTTTTGGCGCGACATGTCCAATCGATTTAGCGCTTTCGAGGTTTTGATGGTCGGCCTTGAAGAACCTTCAGCGCCATTAAGTTCTGACGGGTTAGCTAGGCTTGCCAGGATTACCGACCGGTTGGATGAACTGAAAGCAGACGGGATTTTGTGGTCCAGAAGCTTGACCAACGTCCAGACCCAGCATCTCGATGAAGAAGGAGAGGTAGTGGCAGACCTGATGGTCCCTGCCATTCCAAGGGACAAGGCAGGACTGGATGAACTGGCCACCAGAATCATGGCAGATCCACAGGTACCAGGCGCCTTCGTAAGTCACGACTTGAAGGCTTACATCATCTTGCTTAGGGCGGATCCTCGCAAAGATGCCGGCGCCATCGCCGGATTGGTGGAAAAGGTAGTCGACGAAGAACGTGGTGACATGAATGCCTATTATTTTGGGGCACCATTTGTCACAAGGGCTATTAGCCGACAGGTTTATAACCAGTTGCCTTGGGTGGTGCCACTTTTTGCCCTTGGGCTTGCTATCGTGCTGGGCGTTTGGATCAGAAGGCCTGCGGTAATTGGGATAGTTTTGGCAAGCGCGATTGTCCCACTGGTTTGGTGGCTCGGCTTTTTGGGCTTGTTTCGAATTGAGGTAACAGTTGCGGTACTAAATGGAGCCCTGCTTTTGCTGGCGGTTGGAGCCGTGGTATTTGCCAGGCTTGCAGAGGCCAGAAATGCAGGACGCCCTGACTTTTTACCAAGGCGTAGCGTCATGCTTTTGCTTGGTGGGTTGTTCGCTTTCTTTGCATTGTCACTTCTAAACAGGTTTGCCCAGGCCCCCCTCCCCTATCTTGCTCAGTTTGGTGAAGCTATGATGCTTGGCTTTGCTTGCCTGACGCTCTTTGCAATGCTTGGCGCAGTCCCACTGCTTTCTTTGATCCAGCCCAAAACTACGCCGGCCCCCAAAAAGGAAAGACATCAAAGCAAATTTGAAACCACTGGCAAGCGAATTGTCGCGGTAACTCTTGGAATTGCTTTCCTAGCTGGTGGGGTATGGGGAGCCTCGAAGCTTCGTTTTCAGATTAACTTGAGCGAAATGTTCAGCTCCAAGGAGGCCACAGGACAAGCTCTTGGATTTTTTGACAAATACTTCGGTGGCTCGGACTTTGTCCAGGTAAACGTGGTTGGCGATTTTATGGATCCTGCAACTCTTGGCCAGATTCACAGACTGACAGACCTGCTTGAAGGATCAAAAGTCTTTCCAGATGTAAGGTCCGTCAGTCAGGTCGTAGCGTTCCTAAACACCGGATTTGGTGGCGGAATCAACTGGATTCCACCTGAAAGAGATGCCTTGGAAAATATTTGGTTCTTTTTAGCTGGAAGCGAAGACGTGCGGGCAATGGTGGATGCGGACCGCAAGGAGGGAATGATCACTCTAAGAGCCCCAGCTAAAGACACCGACTACGAACGAATGGTTTCAGTAGTTAGCAAGGCGATAGAAGATTCGAAGATGCAAGGTGTAGCTGGAGCTAGGGAACGCATCGGTGCTTTAACCAGGATTTATGGTGTTACCCTGCCTGAAGGCCGCTTGGACGAGATCCTTGATAAGGCAAGTGGAACTGGGGATCCTGCAAGGCGTGAGGCCAGAATCAAGGTAATTCTCGATGAACTTCATGACTACATGAAATCAGATGCCTCACCCTTTTTGGTGAGTGATGCTGGTTGGGAAAAGCTGGCAGCTCTGCTTAAGGAAGAGGACCTACCACTTGAAGGTAGCCTTGGCGCCGCCATTGCGTCTTTGCCTGAATACACCGAACTGCAGGCATCCGAGGAACTTGCAGGCCGTGTAGCACAAATGCTGCTAATCAGGGTCAGGAATTTGGATCGTGAAAAACGCAGCTTGGAATTGGCTGATGACCTGGTAGCCAGTGTCGACAACGCCCAGGGAGCCTTCCACACAAGAGCTCGTGGCGTGTTGGCTGACCTATTGCATGGAGATCGCGCCCCTGGAAATATTGAGACTAGGATAAGTGGTTTTCCAGCAATGATTCCAAAGATTGAGGCCTTGTTATCCAAGGGCTTGCGCGATTCGGCCTTGGTATTGTTGGCAGTCTTCACAGTGATAGCGATTTGGGGAGTTTGGCGCTATCCAAGGCGTGTTAGAGCCATTCCAGAGGCGTTGGTGGCGACAGTCTTGACTTTCGCTGTTGGCGCCCTTATAGGAATTCATGTCGATTCGGGATCGGCAACCCTGTACCTGCTGCCTGCCACAATGACCTGGTTTTTGTCGCCTAGTCTGGCCGATGAAGATGCTTACCAGTGGAAGTGGCCGTGGGTATTTGCCGTTGCTGTGGCCGTGGCGGCATTAAGCTTGCTGCTGATTGGAGTTATGCCGGTAACCAGATTAGGTGCTGTTTTAGCCCTTGGGTTGGTAATCCCGGTTGTGGCGACAGCTGCTAGCTCCTGGCTGTGGGACCCGATTCAGGCTGGAAGAGAGCTTCTCGAAGAATTGAGGCCAAAAGGCCCATAGAACCATGAAGTTAAAGTAGGACAACAAATGCCCATAGGTATTGTGACCAATCCAAGGTCTAAAAAGAACCTGCGTAATCCTGGAAATATTCGTCGTCTTATGGATTTAGAGGCAGAAGATGTGCTGGTAAGAGCCACTAGCGATCTCTCAGAAATCCCGGATGTTATTGACGAATTTCTGGACGCCGGTTGTGAGGCCTGGATTGCGGACGGTGGGGATGGCACCTTACACTGGCTGTTAAATGTTGCTGGGGATAAATTAAAGAAAGAGGGACGTTGGGATGGCGTGTCACCATTTCCGATTCCTTTGAGCCCAGCTAACGGTGGCACTGCCGGTTTTGTTGCCAAAAAGCTTGGTATCAAAGGCCCCTCTGACCTTTTTGCCCAGTCCCTTATCGATGACATGAGGGCTGGCAAAACGCTAAAAACCCAACCAGTTAAAACGCTGCATTTTTCTGGCACCAAGGTTGATGGCGGTGAGTTCGATCAGCTCGGCTTTGCAGCCGCGTTAGGAGGCATAGGTGAGAGGTTTTTTGAACAGTACTATGCTGAGCCTAATCCCAACAAATGGACCATTATCTACGTGACGATGCGTGCAGCTCTTGGTCACCTAGCTAGCTTTGTTCCTGTAGGAGGGATTGGCTGGCTTGATCGGCTTAAAGATTATGGGCGCCGAATGCTTGAGGGCACCAACGCTATCGTCACCGTTGATGACCAGCAGTTTCACTACGACACGTTCCAAGGCCTTTATGCAGGGGCAATTGACGTAGATCTGGGAACTATCGCCCTTTTTTCATACGCCTCCGACCCTGACAAAATGCATTATGTAGCTGGGGCCTTGGACCGGATTGAATGCACTTGGAAATGGTTTTTTCTGGTGCTTGGACGACCGGTTCCAGGTGGTACATGGCACGAGCTACCTGGCATAAACATGAGCGTTATCCCCCAAGGTGGTCAGACAGTCACGCCCGTTATCGATGGCGAGTTTGCAGATACTCTGACCACTATTCACGTAAAACCTGGTCCTTTGGTTTACGCTGCTATGCCTAGCTCGAAATAACTTGCGGATTCAAGATTTATTCGTGGATTGTCACTTACCAAAGTCAATGGAATAGACCAAGGTTCCCTTGGAAAACTCTAAATACCGTTGGGCGATTTCTTGCTGATGAACGTTTTTAGCACCATCACCCACAACATAGCGGTCGATAAGCTCCTTGGCGGCCGCTGTATCGCCGGTGGCCTTTATGGTCACAACCTTTGCCATTAAATCGCTTACCGCAGCGGGTACTTTTTCGTAATCAAGCTTGAACTTACCCACCGTTTGGCCAGTTGCTGAATCGACAGTATCCACCCAAGCCAAGGCTCCAGCATCAACCAAAAATCCAACCTGAATCGCGGAGAGTTGACTGTAAGGCTTAGGATTGCCATTTGGCGCAAACAACCCCTGAGATAGATGGCCAAAAGACCAAGCCAAGGCGTGGGTATAAATCTGCTTGGCCTCCAAATCGGAAATCACGCCGGCCTTTCTAAGTAATTCAGTGTAAAACCAAGCACCAGTCTGAGCTTTAAGCTCCTCAAGGACTGTGGCAACTGGGCCACCAAAGATCTGACGCGGGTCCTTGCCGTCGATCTTGGAATCGGAATGCGGCCCAAGGTTGTGGGTGGCCTCGTGCAGGATGATATCAATCAAAGCCACGCGCTTATCGGTGGAGTACAGGGCCAAAGTTTCATCCTCAAGCATCAGAGCAGCCCTGGTTTTGGCAAGAGCCTGGCTGTCTGGATCGGTATAAAGGTTTGACATGACAACAGTTCTGCCTCTGCCTTCGTTGGCGACCTTGCCCCAGTTGGGCAGCGATTGGCCTATCGTGGCTCCTAGAGGCGACCTTGAATTGCCAGAATTAACAATAATTTCAATGAAATCTGGCATAGAAAACTTAACTGAACGAGGCTTATATGCCGGAGCTATTTCGCCAAGGGATTTTTCCATCTGAGAACGCAGCTTGGTCAACTGATCCTGAAGCGCCAGCGCACTGCGATCTATCAGCGCAAAAGAGACGTGAAAACCAGCCTTAGCCTGGCAGAGATCCCAGTATGTCTCGTCGGGGGCAATTCGAAGATACCAACGGCTGTTTCGTGAGTTCATCACTGACCAAGCCTCGTCAGCTCCCAACCAATCCCCAGTTCTGAAACTCTTGGCGGCAGCAGTCAGATACCTGGCAAACGCCTTTTCACCAGCTGCTGTAGCGGCTTTAGCTGCCAGATCCAGGTCTGCGGCAATAGCTGTCATTTCAGCTTGGTACTCTTCGATCAAGGGCACTGCTACCAAACCTTCATCAGTTTTTCGAACCACAGTAAACGGGTCCAAAAGCTTATCTGAATTGGCCTGACTGGCTAACAAATCGCACAGCTCCAGATTGTGCTCCATATCCATGGGATAGGGGCCCCATTTTCGTTGTGGAAAATCAGACAGGGCGTTACAAAATGGGTCTCTTTCGGTCTGAGGCGCCATACACCATGGCCCCTGATTGCGGGCAAACAAAGCGGCACTTTCAGCATCAGCTAGGGTGCCATCCTTGCCTAGCTCATCAGTTGCCATCTGTTTTTGAAACAGGGCCTCAATTTTGTCAGCTGCTTTCAGTATGTGACCAACCATCAGTTTTTCAGCTGGCCTTAAACGTGACAGATCGGTGCGAACCAAAGTAGGAATGCCCTGATCAAGCTCCTTGCGCACAACCTCCAAGCGTTTTGCCTCCACCAACCTTCGGTAAAGCTTTTCAAAGGCGGGGGTAAGCTTGCCATCAGCCACAAAAGGAGTCGAGCCCTCCAACACACCTAGCCCAACCAATTCCGCAGGCTCAGGAATCCCAATCTGCCCCTCATCAAGCGCCCAAAGAACTGGCACTCCTGCGGCGGCAGCTAAGCGATTAAAATCTGCCCTAGACAGCGCCGGCAAACCATACATCGATTGCTTTGCAAAAGTTGGCGCAGCCACCAGGATAACCGCTAGCATGCCACCCATCAGTTTGATTCTTGTCATAACTCACCTCGTTTGGGTCACTAGGCCAGCTTACAGCCTGCAACCCACTGTAAAACAACCTACCAATTAGCCATTGTCACTTGCAAAAACGACATTCAAGTCCGTTAGGATCAACGTCCTTTTCCGCAATATTAGCAGCAACTATAACCGGATCCCAGACCGGAGAAAATGGCGGAGCATATGCTAGGTCAAGATTGCCGACATCTTTAACAGTCATCTCTGCCCAGATTGCGGTCGCCAGTATATCCACCCTTTTTGCGACTCCAGCACCAACCAGTTGAGCACCTAATAACTGGCCGTTATCCTTACGTGATATTAAAATAACCCGCATCGGCTTTCGTCCTGGCATCCCGTGGGCTTGATCAAAGGCATCAATCATCGAGACTGCGACATCTATACCTGCATCCTTGGCTTCAGCACGGCCTATTCCAGTCCTAGCCGCGTCAGCCCCAAGCGTCTTGAATACTGAGGTTCCAATCATGCCTTCCCATGCCACGTGGCCGCCAACGGCATTTTCACCTGCGATTCGCCCCTGTTTATTGGCATTCGTGCCAAGGGGAACGTAGGCTGGCCGCTGCAGCACCCTGTGCCACTGCTCGGCACAGTCTCCAGCCGCCCAAATACCTGGAATGTTGGTTCTCATCTCGCGATCTACTGCAACTGCGCCTGTTGGGCCAAGCTTAATGCCAGCATTAACGGCCAAATCAACAGTGGGGCGCACTCCAATGGCAACCAGCACCACGTCGGTTGGGATTGTTGGGCCATCAGTCAAAACGGCCTTTACCTGGCCATTTGAGCCTTCAAACCCAGTCACAGTGACGCCTTCAAGCAAGGTCACCCCACCCTTTTCAAGCGCTACGTGGACCGGTTTAACAATCTCGGGCTCCCAGCCAGGCATAATAGAAGGCAGCTTCTCAATGACGGTCACTTCTATGCCAAGCTCTGTAAACACATCAGCCATCTCAAGGCCAATATATCCGCCGCCAATAATGGCCGCTCGTTTTGGAGCCTTGCGGGCCAGATAATCCTTGACAGCCTTGCCATCCACCAGATCTCGCAAGGTCAAAACCCCCTCAAACTCAATCCCAGGCCACGCAGGTTTGATGGAATGAGCACCTGTGGAATAAACCAACGAATCCCATTGAAAGGTTGAAAGCTCTCCACTTACAAGGTTCTTGGCCTTAACCGTGTGATTATGAGCATCAATTTCAAGCACTTCCATGTTAGTTTTGGCGTCGATACCACGTTTTGCACTAAACTGCTCGGGTGTAATAACCACCATACTTTCCATCGGATCGTCTGGGCGCAACAGGTTGTAAGGCATTCCACACGCGCCGTACGAGACATAAGGTGATTTTTCTAGGGCTATAACATTCAGAGATGGGTCGAGACGCTTGGCTTTGCTGGCAGCACTCATCCCAGCGGCAACTCCCCCAACAACCAGTAACGTTGACATAATTGCTCCTTTACGACGAGATCGCGGGCCATGTCTCACCAGCCTAAAACTAACACTTGGCGGTGATTTTGGTTACCGCATAGTAGCTGTAATCATTACACCGTTAATTGGCAAATTTGGATTGTGAACTTTAGCAACACAACGCTGGCAACTAGTGATAGACTTGGTGCCAATTCTTTTTGGAGCTTTTAAATGGCTTTGACACTGGAACAAAAGGAAAAGGTTATTTGGGGTTTGGAAAATCTGCTTCAGCGTTCACAGACAGACGCGCCTAAAGTGGACGAATTCATTTCAATAGTCGAGGACTTTCTTAGCGAGCAGCTCAAAAAGTATCTGGTCGATATCTGCACCGCTATGGAGTTTGGCGATGGTGAAAGGTTTGAAATTCTGACGGATTATTACCTTCCCCAACCAGGCGATGACGACATGGCCGAAATCGCAGCCGTTGTAAATCTCGATGACGTGGGAGCTTTGGTGCTTTCCCTTCACTTGATTTACGACCCTGTAAACGACATTAACTTGGCGGCTATCAATCTGAGGCTTGAGCCAACAGAAGAATGGGATGCCGAGGAGTTAGACCTCCTGAGTCTGAAGTTGGACGATATCGCGGCAAGTGAAAATGAAGACTGGGACGACGACGAAGACGAAGACGACGATGAAGACTTTGAAGATGATGAAGATGAAGACGACGACGAGCATGACCACGAAGAAGAGTTCGCCCTGTATGTTGAATTGGAACCAGACAACATTGATGAGGCTGAAGAGATCGTCGATGCCTTGGCAACCCAGTGGATCGAGATCTGGCGTGAAATCAAGGACGAACATTAATAACTGCTCTACTTCCCCATGCGTTTAAACCTACAACAACCGCGATTTTGTGTGTGATTTTAGGTTAAGATTGCCCCATGAGTGAGTGGCCTTCCAGACAGTCCGCACGAAAAATAATGTTGTTTGTGGCTATCGCCTTGGTGGCCCTGACCTTTGTCCCGTATCTAACACAGGCGTTAAATCCACCACCTGGGCGCGTTTTTGCGTGGATGTTCTTTCGCTTACCTGATGAAGCCAGCTATTTGATGTGGATACAACAGCATGCTGCGGGCCGCTTTTTCGTTGAAAACAGAATGGCCTTAGATGTGCGAGGGCAGATTCCGCCAAATCCTGTGTGGCTTTTGCTTGGCTTTGCCCAAAAGGTGACCGGTCTTTCAGGAATTGCCATATATCACGCAGGCAGAGCCGTACTAGCACTTTGCTATTTTTGGGTTCTAAGCTCCCTTTGTTTGACCGTTTTACCCACACCTAGACAGGCTTTAGTCTGCTTTTTAAGCATCTCTGTTGGCAGTGGTCTTGGATGGCTTTGGGATGTAGGCATACCGCTTCGAAGTGCAGACTGGATCACAGAAATGTGGTCGTTTCCTTCGATTTTTCATTACCCCCACTTTGCGGCGGCCCTTGCCTTGCTGGCCTATGGTCTTAAGGAATTATGGCTTTCATACGAAAAGGGGCCAAAGCTTGACTTAGTGCTTGCAACTTTGACAAATCCTAGACCTTTTGAAGGCCCCGCTTTAAAAATTGACAGTCACTCGATAAAGGCTGGCCTTGCATGGGCGTTTTTAGTCTGGGTCCATCCATACACAGCAGGTACTGTGTACTTGGCGCTTGGCCTGACCATGTTAGTCACCTTCATCCGGATGTTGACTGGACGAGCCTTTGGCGCCTTCGACCTTACAACTAGGTTTGGAATTTGGTTTGCAATTTTAAAACCTGGAGTAGTTGTGTTGGGCCTTGGGACCCTGTCTGTTGGACTGATGGCTGGCTTGCTGTTTACAAGCCCAGCTATGCAAAGTTGGGCCGCTTTAAATCGCCTGCCATCACCTTCGCCTTTTGCATATCTGCTTGGCTTTGGATTTGTTGGACTATTAGCCCTGGCAGGGATCGTCAAAAAGCTACGTCGTGCCGATTTTCCTTGGCATTTTTTGATCGGCTGGCTTGTGACAGCCATGGCCTTAGCTTACGCAGGCCCATTGATTCCATTTGAGCGACGCTGCATTGAAGGGGTGCACATAGCGCTTGCCATATTTGCCACAGTCGCCATTGGCCCATTCTTTGACCGTTTAAGTAAAAGGGCCGCTATCATCGCTTTGATAGTTCTGGCAGCAGCTCTTGCGCCCACTAACGCTGTAATGTTATGGAAAGAAGCAACTGCAAAATCGCCGTCAGCCCAGATTAAAGACGACTGGCCCCAGCTGTTTGCGGCCGTCAAAGACCTACCTGAGCCAAGGACGGTGTGCACTGATCCACGCACTGCCATGTTTTTAGCCGGCTTTGCTGCGGCCAAAGTAAATACTGGGCACGATCAATTGACACCAAATCTGAATCAAAAGGCGGCCGAATTTCATGAATTTTCAACTACGCCAGCTAGCTGGGATCTTCGCGTCAAATGGATGCAAGATGCAGGTTGCCAGTGGTTGGTGCTGACCCCTAAGACGGTGGCAGCGCTTCCAAAGGATAACTTTCCTGAACCAGTCAAGGCTGGCAAAACCTGGGTAATCGTGGGGCCGGCTGAATCGCCTTAAGCCCACAAACAAAGGTCATTAAAGGGTTTGGACTTTACCAACATCACTTGAATGGCCACAATATGCGCTGGTTTTTGTGTGGGGAGGTGTCGTGATTTTGAAAATAGCAAAAATGGGGCATCCGGTCCTTAGGCGTAAAGCTGAGCTGGTGACTGAAGAAGATTTCAAATCTGGATGGGTGGCTTCTACAGTTAATGACATGTTTGACACCATGGAGGACTACAACGGCGTTGGGTTGGCTGCCCCACAGGTGCACATCTCAAAGAGGTTGGCCGTTGTAGAAGTTCCAGAACCGGATGGAATACCGCCTACACCAATGATTAATCCAGTGGTTACACCCGTTACAGAACGTGAGATGCAAACTTGGGAAGGGTGCCTGTCTATTCCAGGCTTAATTGGGCTGGTCCCAAGGCCAGCGGCTGTCCGAGTGGATTACCTTGATATTGAAGGAAAACCTGCCCACATGGTAGTTGAAGGATTTGCAGCTGCCGCAGTTCAACACGAGTGCGACCACCTAGATGGCGTTTTGTACATCGACAGAATTAAGGACCCGAAGACGTTGATGTTTACCGATGAATACGAAAGGCACCATTCAAACCTCGAAGATGACGATTAGCTAAACCTGTTTTTGGAGGGTTGACCTCCTCAAATTGTCCCTGTTAGGATGCGCCGCCCTTTGGTTAAAACCTGCGGGGGTGTGCTTGTTCAGTAAAACAACATTGGCCGCGCCCATCGTTATTGCTGCTTTGCTTTGCTGCATCGGCCTGACTAGTTGTGGCGAGACCTCACAACCGGACTACGTAGTTACTGCAACTTTGAAGGGCAGTCCTTACGAGCGTGGTCTGTTACACGGCCAACTCTTTGGGAATCGAATTCGATCATTTTACACGACCATGCTCAGCCATTCGTTGATGCCATACCTGAATCGCGAAAGGCCTGATGTTGCCTCAATTCTTTTAAACTACCAGTCTACGTCTGAGGGGAACGCAGATTCCTACTACCAGCAGTGGCGCGATAACTGCCTGAAAACATGTAAAGATTCCTGTGATGAATACTGCGGTTTTTCATATCTGTTGATGCGAGATTCGGCTGAATCTTTGAAAAGATACATCCCCCAGGAATACCTGGATGAAATGCAAGGAATCGCGGATGGAGCTGGGTTATCCTTTGAAAGGGTGCTGATTTTAAACACCTTTTTTGATACTTTGATGGCTTTTCGCTCGATCAGCTACTACATCCGCCAGGCGCAATCTCCGATGCTGATCCAGCTTGAATTTTTCGGTGCTGCTGACGACGGCGTTGATAACGATGGGGATGGCCTTACTGATGAGCCAGGTGAAGGCTTGTTTGCCACCTATGAGCCTAGCCCCACTGCTACTTTGGTTGAGGTGCCTGCCAATAAGCCAATTCGCTTGCGCCTGCACGATATCAAGCTAGGCATTGGTACAGACAAGGGTGACACCCCAGGTGTTGACCCTGACACTATTCGAATCAGGCATAACGAAACACAGTATCAATACCCACTGGATGAAGGGATAATAACGGTCCTGCCTGTGCCAGAAGACCCTCAAGCCCTTGATGTCGAGTTTTTGCCACCTGGTGGTTTTGAGCTGGCGTCCGTGCAAACTCTACTTGTTCAGGCTGGGGATTTTAATCGGATCGAAAACCCTCCACCAATACGCGCAAGGTTTATGCGTGACGAGCGGATCACCTTTTCCACCGTTGGTTATGGGGCAAAAATCTCAGATATCCACAACCAAGGCTATGCTGATGGTCAAACTCAGCCACCTTCCATTGCCTTTGCGGCCTCTGGCGCGGCTACTAGCGATGGCCAGCCCTTCCTGGCGCATCATTTTGCGCTGCTTGATTCAAATACCGCCCATAAACATACCGCGCTGCTGGTTCACGTCCCTGACAATGGGGAAAATCCCCATGTAACCCTTGGATACACAGGCCTTGTTTGGGGACTTTCAGGGATGAACTCAAAGGGCCTCGCGTGGGCCTTTAACACATCTGATACGCTTGATAATTCGATGGTTAACGCCTTCATGCGTGACATGTTTGAAACTAAGCTTGTTTGTTCTGGTGCACCTATTGGAATCATTGGACGAGATATCCTTACCAGACATGACACCGTCGATGAAGCCGTTGACACCTTGAAGCGAATCCGTCCCAGTTTTGGATGGAATCTTTTGCTTGCAGACGCCGGCGGCGATATGGCTGCCATAGAACTTGACTGGGACCTGGAAAGACATGGTGGAACCTATGTAATTGAGCCAACTGAGGAGGCTGATGATGGAGGCTACCTTGGAGGCAAAAGTGGCAACGATTTGTATATAGGCAGCCATTACATTAAAAACCTCAATGACTTGACCACCAAGGTACTAATGTTTCAGGTGCGACCACAACGCTACTGGTCAAGCTTTTATTTTCGATCTGTACGCGCAAGATCCATCCTTGGGACAAATATTGAAAATAATATCGGGCAGCTAAACGTTGACAAGGCCATAGAAATTATGCAAGTCCCTGACTTGATAGATGAACGGGACTCGATGATTTCGGCTGTTTTTGAGCCCAAAACACTGAAAATAAACTACGCGATGGGAGAAGTGCCTGCACTAAACAGTGGATTTGTGGAGTTTTCCTTTGCCGACCTATTGGGTGGCCAATGAAACACCAGTGTAAACAAGCCCGATGCCTCTTGGTGGCCTTGATGCTGGCCATTGCCCCAAATGATGCAGATGCTGGATTTGCGGAGGCGTTGCCTAAGAACACGTTTTTGTTGGATATTCAATACAACTTTTCCTGGCTAGAGGG
>DUVQ01000161.1 GCA_012840965.1 Oligoflexales bacterium
AGTGAGGACTGGAAAAACGAATGGGAGGTAATCATGGAAGATGCCTTGCGTTCGGGAACTGGAGGGTCCTTGTCACCAGTGGTAGCCCCTGCAGGGTCGGCCATGATGAAGGCGGCCCAGGAAAAAATGCTTGAAGAATATCAACTGCCATCGCGGGTTTACATTCGATTGGTCTTGGCAGACGCCGATGGTAACGAATTTCCATTTGAGACTCAGGCGAGGATTCATTTGAGGTTTCCTTTGAATTTTTAGTGGTGTTTTGGTGAAGAGAGTAGTCGACAAAAAAGGAACTGCCAGCAACTTCAAAGGGGTCGCCCTGATTGTAGTTTTGGCGGGTATTACCGTTTTGGCGGCATTTTCAAGCGAGTTCACCTATCGTTCCCGGGTTGATATCAAGGTCGCCTCAAATGTTGAGCGGCAAGTCCAAGCCTACTTTCATGCGCGTTCGGCGGCCGAGATTGCCCGTTTGATAATCTCGTCCCAAAAGATGGTTGACCAGGCGGTAGCGGCGTTTATGGGTAGGGGGCGCGCCCCCCAGCTTTGGATGTTCGCGGGCAAGTTCGCCGAGATTTTTGCCTCATCCAGCCTTAACTTCCTGGGTATGGATGTGATGAACCTGCGCGGTGCTGAGGGGCTTGGCGTCCAAGTAGGCGGTTTTGACTTAAAGGTTGAATCCGAGGACAGCAGGATTGGGATTAATGCCGCAGGTTCAGATGCGGCCTTGTTTGGAAGGCTGTATCCGCTGTTTGCAGGGGAAGTTGACCCTGACAGCAGACGGACCGAGATGGACAGAAAGGCGGCAGACCTAGTTTTGAACATCATGGACTGGATTGATGCCGATGATAATCGTTCCGATATCGACTCGATGGGCAATTTCATCCAGGCGGGTGGCGCAGGTGAAAACATCGATTATTCGAAATATGGATATCGCGCCCGAAACGCCAAAATGGACACCGTCGAAGAGTTGCGGCTGGTTGAAGGGATGACAGACGAGCTTTTTTGCAAGTTTGGGGATGAATTGACGGTTTACCAGACTGATAAAGTGAACATCAATGAGGCAAGTACCCAACTAATCAAGGCCTTAGTCTGCGATTCAATAATTGGAGATCGGACGCTTGCTTGTGGATATGGTCTGGATTATTCGGACGCACCAGTGGATCGTGCCTTGGCGTTGATGGACTTGTGCCGCGATATTAAACGGGCGCTTTTTATGCCGCCATTTTCAAACGAGGTTGATTTCATTGGCTTTTGGACTCGGCTTCCAGACCCGTTGAATCAATTTATTGTGGTTGACCAGAACAAGCTTAGGCCAATGGTGGGGACCAGAACCAAGGTGCTTAGAATAACCGCCAGAGGGTGGGCTGGTGCATCTGGCCACCAGATCACGGCGGTGATTGATCAAGGCTCAGAGAACTTTTTGTACTGGAAAGAAAGTGGATTTGATGCAGGTGGTATGAAGGACCTGGGTATAGAAACTCAGGTTGCTCAAGAAATACCTTAGACGTAGGGGTAGGGCATGGGTTACCGTGTAGTTGGTGTAACTGTTGGACCTGACAAGGTAAGAGCTGCCGTCATCGAGACTCGTTTGCGACGGTTTGAGCTAAAAGCAGTTCACGAAGTTTCTAGGCGGGCCGAGGGGGTGCCTGCCTGGGAAGGGGCAGAATCGGATGATATTCCAAAGGAAACTCCGGCTGCGGCGCTGGCTAAAGCTTTGGTCCCACCATTGTCGGCCATGGACTCTGTAGTGCTGGCCTATCCAGGGGAAAGGGCTTTTATAAGGCGGCTTTCGTTTCCATTTAAGGAAAAGGTGCGCATTAATGCCACGCTGCCTTTCCAGATGATTGGTCACGTCCCGGTTGAGCCTGAGGATATTCACTGTGCTTATGGTCGAATTGGTGTTGATGGCGCAAACACCGATACATTGGCAGTTGCTGTACCAATAAATGAATTTGCAGAGTTTCTTTCGCAATCAAAGGCGATGGGTTTTGATCCAGCCTCTGTTTCCGTTGAGGGCATCTGTTTGGCTGCTTTGGGTAAGTATCTGCCTGATGCGATTGATGGGCAGCTGCTAATTTGGGCAGAGGGCACGCACACGGAAATCGTGGTCTTGAGGGGGGAAGAACCTGTTGTTGTTCGTACTGTGGAACTGGGCGAAGCCGTTTGCAAAGATGGTGAAACTTCTTCGGCATTTTCGCGTGAGGTTGTGCTTAGCATAGCATCGGCATCTGAGTTTGGGGCTTCGGTGGGACACGTCTGGGTTGCAGGTCCTGAGGCAGATGTTTTGGCTGATTCACTTGGCGAGGCGTTGAAGCTGCCTTGTGAGGTGTTAAATCCCAGGGATCTGACTATCCCAGGTGCTGCTGGACTTGGCGATGCTCCGTCGTCTTTCATTAAGGTGATTGCGCTTGCCTTGACTTCTGTTACTCCAGAAGGTGCAGGTAGCTTGGACCTGCGGACAGGTCCCTTCAAAGTTGAAGGCAATCATGGGCTGTTTCGTGAGCACGCCGGGTTCTTTGCAATCACACTAATTCTTTTTGCTTTGCTTGGGCTTGCTAATGGCGTGTTCAAATATGCTGGCTTGATCGCCGAAAAAGAGGCTAATCAGGCTGAACTGGTGGCATATACAACCAGGATTCTTGGAAAGGAGCAGACTGATTTCGATGCGGTTTTACGAACTGTCAAGTCAGTTGCAGGTGAATCCTTTAAAGTTTTCCCAACTTGGACTGGTGTAGACACCTTAAACCGCCTGTCATC